>NZ_KB902853.1:0-417203 GCF_000379565.1 Cupriavidus sp. UYPR2.512
AACCGCCATGGCCCAGCTTGTCCGCCTCCACAGCCGCATACCGCCGTCGGTCCTTCTCCGACAAGCGCGCGTACAGCCGCTTCATCCGCGTTTCAACCTCAGCCCGGTAACCAGCCTGCATCGTTTGTCCTCCAGAGGCATCACATCTTACCCGCGTCGCTTTGCGCACGCCAGGTCCACTTCGGGAAGTTATTTCTCACTCGTTCCTTACCCGCACCAGCGCTGGCAAACAAAAAAAAACGCGCCGTCCCTGAGAGAGAACGGCGCGTCGCCTAAATCAGAAAGCGTGATGGTCGCACGCCTTCCTTAACCGCCGGACCCACGTCCCGGCGGGGGTGACCAGGAGAGTCAGGCCACTTTCTTGTCTTCGAAGAACTGCTCGTCTTCGGTCGAACCCTTCAGTGCGGTCGTCGACGACTGGCCGCCTTCGATGGTCTGGGTCACGGCGTCGAAGTAGCCGGTGCCGACTTCGCGCTGGTGCTTGACCGCGGTAAAGCCCTTCTCGGCTGCCTTGAACTCGGCTTCCTGCAGTTCCACGAACGCGCTCATCTGGTTGCGGGCGTAGCCGTAGGCCAGGTTGAACATCGAGTAGTTCAGCGAATGGAAGCCGGCCAGCGTGATGAACTGGAACTTGTAGCCCATCGCGCCCAGTTCCCTCTGGAATTTGGCAATGGTGGCGTCGTCGAGGTTCTTCTTCCAGTTGAACGACGGCGAGCAGTTGTAGGCCAGCATCTTGCCCGGGAACTTGGCGTGCACGGCTTCAGCAAATTTCTTGGCGAACTCGAGGTCCGGCTTGCCGGTTTCGCACCACACCAGGTCAGCCACTTCAGCGTAGGCCAGGGCGCGGGAGATCGACTGTTCCAGGCCGTTCTTGACGCGGTAAAAGCCTTCCACGGTGCGCTCGCCAGTGCAGAACGGCTTGTCGTTGTCGTCCACGTCCGAGGTCAGCAGATCGGCGGCCTCGGCGTCGGTACGGGCGATCACCAGGGTCGGCACGCCCGAGACGTCGGCGGCCAGGCGGGCAGCGGTCAGCTTGGCAACGGCTTCGCGGGTCGGCACCAGCACCTTGCCGCCCATGTGGCCGCACTTCTTCACGGAAGCCAGCTGATCTTCGAAGTGCACGCCGGCGGCGCCCGCTTCGATCATGGACTTCATCAGTTCGAAGGCGTTCAGCACGCCGCCAAAGCCGGCTTCGGCGTCGGCCACGATCGGGGCGAAGAAGTCGGTGTCGCCCTTGCCTTCGCTCCACTGGATCTGGTCGGCGCGCTGGAAGGTGTTGTTGATGCGCTTGACCACTTGCGGCACCGAGTTGGCGGGATACAGCGACTGGTCGGGGTACATTTCACCGGCCAGGTTGGCGTCGCCTGCAACTTGCCAGCCCGACAGGTAGATGGCCTTCAGGCCGGCCTTCACTTGCTGCATGGCCTGGTTGCCGGTGAGCGCGCCCAGCGAGTTGACGAACGGCTCGGTGAGCAGCAGGTTCCACAGCTTTTCGGAGCCGCGGCGTGCCAGAGTGTGCTCGACCTGGACCGAACCACGCAGGCGCACGACATCTTCAGCGGTGAAGTTGCGCTTGATACCCTTCCAGCGGGGATTGGTATCCCAGTCTTTCTGCAGGGCCAGGATCTGTTCTTGGCGGGTCATAGTCACTCTCCTGATGATTGGGGGATGGCAGAGAATCTGTTGATCACCTGGCCTGGGCTGCGTCGCGGTGCTGCTGCGTGGGCCGCTGTTTTTCGCGCCTCATGTCATGCGTCTTATATAAGAGTGTAGGGAACGCTCCCGCATTGCAACAACCTGGATCTGCAGTTGCCGCTTAGTTATTTTATTTCAATAATTCAATAACTTAGTGAGTTTATTTCACGATGCGGGACATGATATTCCATCATGAGAAATGATCTTGTGCTACGCAAACCATGATTTTTGCGGTCCAAAACATCTTTCCACATCGTGAAAAATGCGCAGAATGCGCTGCAGCCGCTAGCGCAGGCGTGCGGCGACCAATCCTGCCGAGGCCGGCGCCCCCTCCACATGCTCGACAAACTCCCGCACCATGGCCGCAAACGCTTGCGCGTCAGCCAGCGGCAGCCAATGGTATGCAGGAACCGTGCGGCGCCAGAGTTGCGTGGTCCAGCGCTGCAGGTCTTCCGTCAGGGCCGGCTTCACATAGCGGTCATGCAGCGGCACGATCACCTGTACCGGTGCGTGGGCGTGCCGCTGGCGCGGGGCGCGCAGTACCGGCAAGAAATTGGCGCGATAAAGGCGCACGCCATGGCAGCCATCCGCGGCTTGTGTCGGACTGGGCCCGGTGCGCAGGCCCTCGGTCAGGCGCAGGTAGCGCGGCCAGGCGCGGCCAAGCCACAGCCGCCAGGTCAGTTCCGGCAGCCACGGCAGGTGGAAGGCACCCACATACCAGGATGCCGCCAGTTGCCTGAGGGACTTGCCCAACCCCGCCAGTGACCGCTGGGCACGTAGTTCGCGCAAGCCGATCGCCGCATGGTCCAGGCAGGGACCGGAGCAGGAGGTGAACGAGGCGATGCGCCCTTGCAGCCGCGCATCGGTAACGAATTCCCAGCTCTGGATCGAGCCCCAGTCATGGCCGACCAGGTGTACCGGCCGCTGCGGCGAGACCGTGTCGATGACGGCGATGAAGTCGTCTGCCAGCTTCCCGAGCCGATAGGCGCCGACGTCTTGCGGCGCCGTGGAGCGACCGGCACCGCGCACGTCGTAGGCGACTACATGGAAACGCTGCGCCAGCCGCGGCGCCACGCCGCGCCAGACCTCGCTGTTGTCGGGATAACCATGCACCAGCACGATGGTGGGCCGCGCCGGTCCGGGCTCGCCCCAGTTGGTGGCGGACAGCCGCACATCGGCGGCATGGATGAAGAACTGGCGGGGAAAGACTTGCGGTGGCAGGGATTGCGGAGCATTCATGGCCGTCGATTCCATTGATCAATGTCATCGCCGGCCATGCTACGCAAAAGTGAACGGCGCCGCGAACGGGCGCCGCCTGTTTGAAACAAGCCATGCGATCTCCCCCGGCGTGCGCAGGAGCCGGACGCCCGCGTTCGCGTCAGATCGCAGACTTGCTTACGGCACCGGTAGCAAAGAACTGCTGCAGGTTCTCGAACACCAGTTCGGCCATTGCCTGGCGCGTCTCGTGGGTGGCGCTGGCGATATGCGGAAGCAGCACGACGTTGTCCAGGCCGAACAGCGCCTCGGGGACGTTCGGTTCATCCTCGAAGACATCCAGTCCGGCTCCCGCGATGCGCTGGTGAACCAGCGCATCGACGAGCGCCGCCTCGTCCACCACCGTGCCGCGCGCGATATTGATCAGGAAGCCTTGCGGGCCCAGCGCGTCGAGGACGGCGGCGCAAACCAGGTGGCGCGTGGACGGCCCGCCCGCGGTGGCGACGATGAGGTAGTCGGCCCAGCGGGCCAGCGCCTCCAGCGAGGGTTCGTAGGCGTAAGGCGCATCGTCGGACGGATTGCGGCTGTGATACCGGACCTCCATGTCGAACCCTGAGGAGCGGTGCGCGATAACGCGTCCGATGCGGCCCATGCCGATGATGCCCAGCCGCTTGCCGCTCACGCGCGTGGCCAGCGCAAACGGTCCCCTGGGCCATTCGCCCCGGCGCACGAAGCGGTCCGCCGCGCTGATCTTGCGCGACACGTCCATCAGCAGCGCGAAGGCGGCATCGGCGACACAGTCGTTCAATACGTCAGGGGTGTAGCCCACGGCGATGCCGCGGCTGCGCGCGGTGTCGAGGTCGAGCTTGTCAAGGCCCACGCCAAAGCTGGAGATCACGCGCAGCGACGGCAATGCGGCCAGCAGCGCGGCGTCGGCCCCGATCGCGGCACGCGTGGTCAGGGCCACGAACTCACCGCCGTGGCGGGCGAGGAAGCCGGCGGGGTCGGTCTCCGTCCAGAACGGGTGGATGTCGTAGTGATCGGCGAGACGCCCTTCGATGGCTTCCGGCAGGCGGCCATGCTGCAGCAGGCGGGGTTTCATGCGATGCATCCTTTGAAGAGAGAGTGGACCCGTCAGTCGGCCCGCAGCTTGTTGTCAACGATGACCTTAGCGTAGCGCTTGCGGTCGGCGGCAATCAGCTCGCCGAACTGCTGCGGGGTGCTGCCTACGGGGATCGCGCCCTGCTCTACCAGTTGCTGGCGGACTTCCGGCAGCGCCACCACCTGCTTCACGCCCGCGGCAATCTTCTCGACGATATCCTTCGACGTGCCGGCCGGCGCGAGCAGGCCTACCCACGAGCCGGATTCCGCTGCGGCGATCCCAGCCTCCGCCAGCGTCGGCACATCAGGCAAGGCGGGCGAGCGCACCTTGCCCGTTACCGCCAGCGCGCGCAGCTTGCCGGCCTTGACGTGTCCCGCGGTTTCCAGCACCGAGGCGAACAGCATGTCGACGTTGCCGGCCATCAGGTCGGTCATGGCGGCGCCGCCGCCCTTATAGGGCACGTGCAGCATGTCGGCGCCGGTGGCAGCCTTGAAGATCTCGCCCGACAGGTGCGGCGAGCCGCCGGTGCCCGAACTGGCGAACGTCAGCTTGCCGGGCTGCGCCTTGGCCAGCGCCACGAGGTCCTTGGCGGTCTTTGCGGCCAGCCTGGGCGTGACCACCAGCACGAACGGCAGCTCGGCCATCTCGGTCACCGGCACCAGGCGGTTTGGGTCATAGGAAAGCTTGGCGTACAGCGTAGGGTTGATCGACTGCGTGCCGACATTGCCGGCCACCAGCGTGTAGCCATCGGGCTTGGCGCGCGCCGCCAGTTCCAGGCCGACATTGCCGGCCGCGCCCGGGCGATTGTCCACCAGCACCGGCTGTCCCCATAGCTGCGACAGGCGCTGGGCGACCAGCCGCGTGGCGATGTCGGTGCCGCCGCCCGGCGTGAACGGCAGGATGATCGTGACCGGCCGTGCCGGCCAGCCACCGGTGCCCTGTGCCTGCGCGGCAGGCGCCAGCAGCGGCGCGGCGGCGAGGCAAAGGGCCAGCAGGACGCTGCGCCGGCCGCCAGTGGTTTGCTTTCGATGTGGCATGACTGTCTCTCCGGGTCGCGTCATTCCGGCTGGATGCCGGCGTTCCTGGCCACCTTGGCCCACTTGACCATCTCGCTCTGGATGAAACCGGCGAACTGCGCGGGGCTGCCGCCCGCGGGCTCGATACCCGCGGCCAGCAGGCGTTCGCGCACGTCCGGCGCGGCCAGGGCCTGGTTGATGCCGGCGTTGAGCTTGTCGATCACGGCCCTGGGCGTGCCGGCGGGCGCCAGGAAGCCGCCCCAGGTACTGGTGTCATAGCCCTGCAGCCCGGCTTCCGCCATGGTGGGCACCTGCGGCGCGATCGCTGCATGCCTGGTGGTGGTGACGGCCAGCGCCCTGACCTTGCCGGCTTTCACCTGCGGGCCGATCGCGGCCACGGTGTCAAACATCAGCGAGACGCGCCCGCTGGTCAGGTCCGGATGCGCCAGCGTGCTGCCCTTGTAGGGCACGTGGACCATGTCGATGCCGGCCATGCTCTTGAACAGTTCGCCCGAGAAATGCGGCGCCCCGCCCGATCCGCTCGACGCGAACGACAGCTCGCCGGGATGGGCCTTGCCATAGGCGATCAGTTCCTTGACCGACTTCACGGGGACCGATGGCGAGACTACCAGCATCAGCGGCACGACATGCGTCAGCACGACCGGCTCGAAGCTCTTCACCGTATCGAACGGCAGCTTGCGCACCATGCTGGGGTTGATGGCGTGGCTGCTTGCCACGAGCGCGAGCGTGTAGCCGTCCGGGGCGGCCTTGGCCACCAGGTCGGTGCCGACGATGCCGGTCGCCCCGCTGCGGTTGTCCACGACCACCGACTGGCCCCAGGCCGCGGTCAGCTTCTGGCCGACAAGCCGCGCGACGAGATCGATGGCCCCTCCCGGCGAAGCCGGCACGACGACGGTGATCGGTTTGCTGGGATAGCTTTGCGCACGGACGCCGGCGGGCGCGAGCGCGAGGAAGAGCGCTGTCGCGGCGAGGGCGGCGGCAAGGCGGGAGAATCCTGGTGCGATGGAATGGAGGGTGGTTTTCATGGTGTCTCCTGCCTGTGAATTCATTTGGCGAACGTCGGCTGCCGGCTGGCGGTTTGCTCCCCTCTCCCGCTTGCGAGAGGGGAGTACCCAATCGCGGGGCGGTCTCATGCCCCCTTCCCTACCCGCTTACTCGACGCGCGCCCCGGATTTCTTCACCAGCGCAGCCCAGCGCGGGATCTCCTTGTCCATCAGCGCCGACAACTCGGCGGGCGTGCTGCCCACCACCTCCATGCCCAGCTGCTGCGTCAAGCGTTGCTGCACGGCGGGCTGCTTCAGCGCGCGCACGACTTCGGCGTTAAGCCGTTGCACGACGTCTTTCGGCGTCCCGCGCGGGGCATAGAGCGCTTGCCATGAGACCATTTCAAAACCGCTGACGCCGGCTTCGGCCATGGTCGGCACCTTGGGCAGCAGCGCGGAGCGCATCGGTGAAGTCACCGCCAGCGGGCGCAGCTTGCCGGCCTTGATCATGGCCTCGCCCGCGGTCAGTTGATCGAACAGGAATGGCACGAGCCCCGCGGCCACGTCCTGCACCGCCTGCGGGCTGCCCTTGTACGGCACGTGGGTCATCGGGACCTGGATCAGGTCCGCGAACAGTTCGCCGGCCAGGTGGGTCGACGTGCCCGCCCCGGATGAGGCGAAACTGAGGCCGTTTTTCTTCTTCGCGTAGGCGATCAGTTCCTGCACATTGTTGACCGGCAGGTCCGCATTCACCATCAGCACGTTCGGCACGTAGCCGACCAGGCTGACCGGCTCGAAATCCTTGACCGGGTCATACGACAGGTTCTTGTACAGGCTGGCGTTGATGGCGTGGGTGCTGATGGTGCCGCCGAACAGCGTGTAGCCGTCCGGCCTGGCGCGCGCCACATAGCCCGCGCCCACGGCGCCGGCCGCACCGGGGCGGTTCTCCACAACTACCGGCTGGCCGAGGGCGCGCGAGACTTCCTGGCCGATGGTGCGTGCGACGATGTCGGTCGAACCGCCGGCCGCGAATGGCACGACCCACGTGATCGGGCGCGACGGCCATTTGTCCTGGGCCCGGGCTGGCGCGCAGGCGGCGCCGATGCCAAAGGCGAGGCACGCGGCCAGCATGCGGGCGCCGCGTGTCGCGGCTGAAATGCGTTGCTTCATGTTGTCTCCTGCCATGGCCGGTCGTACCGGCCTCTTTGTTATCGTTGGCGCGCTCAGCGGCCGGTGGCCTTGCGCCAGGCCGCGAAGTCTTCGCGGGCCTGCTCGCTGGTGGGCGGATAGAGTCCGATGATGGAGCGGCCCCGGTTCACTTCCTCGGTGACAAAGTCCTCGAACGCGGTCATTTCCACCGCCTCGGCGGCGATCTCTTCAGCCAGGTGCGCCGGGATCACGATTACGCCCTCGCTGTCGCCGACCACGACATCACCGGGGAATACCGCCACGTCGCCGCAGCCGATCGGCACGTTGAATTCCAGCGCCTGGTGCAGCGTGAGATTGGTCGGCGCCGACGGCCGGTGGTGATAGGCGGGCATGGCCAGCCTGGCGATCTCCGGCGAATCGCGCAAGCCGCCGTCGGTGACGATGCCGGCACCGCCGCGCTGCATCAGCCGCGTGACCAGGATCGAGCCGGCCGAGGCCGCGCGCGCGTCCTTGCGGCTGTCGATCACCAGCACCGCGCCCGGCGGGCATTGCTCGATGGCCTGCCGCTGCGGATGGGCCGGGTCCTGGAACACCGTGATGGGATTGAGGTCCTCGCGCGCCGGGATATAACGCAGCGTGAAGGCCTCGCCCACCATGTTGCCACCCTCCGGATTGAGCGGGCGCACGTCCTGGATGAACTGGTTGCGCAGGCCGCGCTTGAACAGCGCGGTGCACAGCGTGGCGGTGCTGACGGTCTTGAGCCGTTCCCGTATGGCGGGGCTGAGTTGGGTCATGGTGGTCCTTGCCGGGCGTCAGTAAATGTTCGGCTCGCCGGTGGGCGCGCCGAAGTCGGTTTGCAGGAAGTCGAAATCGCAGCCTTCATTGGCCTGGCGGATATGCTGGGAGAACATCCAGCCATAGCCGCGCCCGAAACGCGGCGGCGGCGGCGTCCATTGCGCACGGCGGCGCGCCAGTTCTTCGTCGGACACTTCCAGATGGATGCTGCGCTGCTCGATGTCGACCGAAATCAGGTCGCCGGTGCGCACCAGCGCGAACGGCCCGCCGACATACGATTCCGGCGAGACATGGAGGATGCAGGCGCCGTAGCTGGTGCCGCTCATGCGCGCATCCGACATGCGCAGCATGTCGCGTACGCCCTGCCTTACCAGCTTCTTCGGGATCGGCAGCATGCCCCACTCCGGCATGCCGGGCCCGCCTTGCGGCCCCGCGTTGCGCAGGATCAGCACGTGGTCGGCGGTGACATCGAGGTCGTCGCGCTCCACGGCTTCCTTCATCGACGGATAGTCGTCGAACACAAGCGCCGGCCCCTTATGCTTGTAGAAGCGCTTGTCGCACGCGCTGGGCTTGATCACGCAGCCATCCGGCGCGATATTGCCCTTGAGCACGGCCAGCGCGCCTTCCTGGTAGAGCGCGTTCTCCGGCGTGCGGATCACGTCATCGTTGTAGACCTCGGCGCCCGCGATGGTTTCCCCCAACTTGCGGCCGGTGACAGTCAGCGCGTCGAGATGCAGGCGATCCTTGATACGGGACATCAGCGCGGGCAGGCCACCCGCGTAGAAGAAGTCCTCCATCAGGTATTTGTCGCCGCTGGGGCGGATGTTGGCAACCACCGGCACGCGCCGGCTGGCGGCGTCGAAGTCCTCAAGTCCGATGTCATGGCCGGCGCGCCGCGCCATGGCGATGACATGGATGACCGCGTTGGTGGAACAGCCCATCGCCATGGCCACGGCGATGGCGTTCTCATACGACTGGCGCGTCTGGATACGCTGCGGCGTCAGGTCTTCCCACACCATGTCGACAATGCGGCGGCCGGCGTCGGCACACATGCGGATGTGATTGGCATCGGCGGCCGGGATCGAGGACGCGCCGGGCAGCGTCATGCCGATCGCTTCAGCGATGGCGGTCATGGTGCTGGCCGTGCCCATCGTCATGCAGGTGCCGTGGCTGCGGGCAATGCCGCCTTCGATGCCGGTCCACTCCGCCTCGCTGATATTGCCCGCGCGGCGTTCGTCCCAGTACTTCCACGCGTCCGAGCCGGAGCCCAGCACGTTGCCCTTGTAGTTGCCGCGCAGCATCGGGCCGGCCGGCACGAAGATGGCCGGCACGCCCGCGCTGGTGGCGCCCATCAGCAGGCCCGGCGTGGTCTTGTCGCAGCCGCCCATCAGCACGGCCCCATCGATGGGATGCGAGCGGATCAGCTCTTCAGCCTCCATCGCCAGGAAGTTGCGATAGAGCATGGTGGTCGGCTTGACCGAGCTTTCCGACAGCGAGATCGCCGGCAGCTCGATGGGAAAGCCGCCCGCCTGCAGGATGCCGCGCTTGACGTCGTCGACGCGCTGCTTGAAGTGGGCATGGCACGGGTTGATGTCCGACCACGTGTTGATGATGGCGATGAGCGGCTTGCCCATCCACTCGCCCGGCGAGTACCCCATCTGCATGATGCGGGACCGATGGCCCGAGGAACGCAGGTCATCGGGGGCGAACCAGCGCGCGCTGCGCAGCGCGTCCGGCGTCTTCTTGCGAGCCGTCATTTGTCTCTTCCACTTTGTCATCGGCCCCCGCCGCAAGCGGCCGGGCCTAGCTGAAGAACATTAAAGCACTAATATATTAGTACGTCAATGCAGCTGAAATCCCTTAGAATCTCAGCCGTTAGGACGCCTTAGCATCGTCAATGTGACGGCGCAGCCGCCCGCCATGCTTTTCCTGTCATGCCAGCCGCAGCCTCTACCTCGCCCGCCAAGTTCCAGTTTGACCGCACCCGCCATGCGGCGCCGCAGGTGTTCGAGCACATGCGCGACCAGATCATCTCGATGGCGCTGCCGCCCGGCACGGTCCTGTCGCGTCCAGAACTGGCCGGGCAGTACGGGATCAGCCAGACACCGGTGCGCGACGCGCTGATACGCCTGGGCGAAGAAGGCCTGGTCGACATCTTTCCGCAGCACGCCACGGTAGTCAGCCCGATCGACGTCGCCATGGCCACGCAGGCGCATTTCCTGCGCCGCTCGGTCGAACTCGAGATCGTGCGCACGCTGGCGCTGCGGGCCGATCCGGTGCTGGTCGAACGCCTGCGCGCCACGGTGGCGCGGCAGCGCATGATGCTGGAACTGGAAGACCTCGACGAATTCACCGTCACGGACCAGGCCTTCCATCGCGAACTCTATGACGCCGCCAGGGTGCCGGACCTGTGGAGCCTGGTGCGCCGGCAAAGCGGCCACCTGGACCGGCTGCGGCGCCTGCACCTGCCCATTCCCGGCAAGGCGATGGCGGTGCTGCGCGACCACGACGCCATCGTCGACGCCATCGCGGCCGCCGATCCGGCGCGCGCAGAGGAAGCGCTGCGCGCGCACCTGTCCGGCACGCTGGCCAATATCGACGACATCCGCGCGCGCTTCTCGGACTATTTCCGCTGAGGCACCCGCGGCCGCGGACCGTGTGATGCGCCGCCGAGTCGTGCGTATAGCGCCGGCCGGAGCATTCCCCGCGCGGGCGCCGGGAATGCTCCGGATCAGGCCGCGGCGTGGTCGCGCGCGCGGCGATAGGCCACCCAGTCGCCGCTGTCGATGCGCGGCAGCGTGGCCACGGCCGACTCGGCCACTGGATACAGCAGGCAGGCAACCGGCTGTCCATCCTGCAGCACGGCCCGTTCCTCGCGCACAAACAGCGTGGCCTGGCCGGGATAAACCTCTTCGATCTCGTCGAGCACCGGCAACAGCGCGTCGGCAATCTCATAGATATCGCCCACGACCGGCCCGCCACTGGCGTCCAGCACCAGGCCGGGATAGGTGCCGAAGTCAAAGAGCCTGCCCGCGATCGTCCCCGTGCCCAGCAGCGCGGGCGCGGCAATACCGTGGCGCTGCGCGGCGGCGTTCAGGTCATTGACCTCGCCGGCGCGCAGCGTGCCGTAGACAAAGACACGCGGCATGCTCAGTTCCCCAGCTTTTCGTCCGAGACCAGCACGCCGTCGGCGTCGACGTAGATCCAGTTGCCCGGGCGCACCACGGCGCCGGGCATCTGCACCGCGACCTCGCGTTCGCCGACGTTGCGCTTCTGGCTTTTCTGCGGATGCACGGCCAGCGCGCGGATGCCGATGTCGCACACGTCCAGTTCAGCGGTATCGCGGATGCAGCCGTTGACGACGATGCCGACCCAGCCGTTCTTCTCGGCCAGCAGGCCAAGGTTGCCGCCCACCAGCGCGCAGCGCAACGAGCCGCCGCCGTCGATCACCAGCACGCGGCCCTGCCCCGGCGCTTCCAGCGCGCTGCGCACCAGCGAGTTGTCTTCGAACACCTTGAGCGTGGCGGCGGGGCCGGCAAAGGCGCCCTGCTTGCCGAAGGCGCGGAACACTGGTGCCATCACGCGCAAGGTGCCGTCGGCAAGGCGCTCTTCATGCGCGTCGCACAGGTCGGTGGTGACGGGCTTCATCGATAGTCCCCTGACAGGTAAGAAAGAATCCGGTCCGGCCGCGCGGCCTCACTGTTGCTGGCTGGCCAGCGCCTGGGCGCGGATCGCACTCAGCGTGGTGCGCGGCGTGATCACGTCCGGGTCCACCTGGATCTCGATCAGCGTGGATACCGGCGCGGCCAGGGCCTCGCGCAATGCCGGGGCAAAGCCTTCGGTCGTGGTCACAGTAGCGCCGCGCGCACCATAGGCGCGCGCCAGCGCGGCAAAGTCGGGGTTGAGCAGCTCGGTGCCCGACACGTGGGCCGGGTATTCGCGTTCCTGGTGCATCCTGATCGTGCCGTACATGCCGTTGTTGACCACGATGAAGATCACCGGCGCCTGGTATTGCATCGACGTAGCCAGTTCCTGGCCATTCATCAGGAAGCAGCCATCGCCGGCCAGCGCCACCACGGTGCGTTGCGGGAAGGCGATCTTGGCGCCGACCGCCGCCGGCACGCCATAGCCCATTGCGCCGCTGGTCGGCGCCAGCTGGCCGCGGCCGCCGCTGGTGAACGGGCGATAGTGGAAATAGCGGTGCAGCCAGCCGGCGTAGTTGCCCGCGCCATTGGTCACCACGGCATCGGCCGGCAGCAGCTGGTCCAGCGTGCGGATGACTTCGGCCATGTCGACACCCTGCCCCGTAAATACGGGCGGCTGCAGGTAGCGTTCGTAGTCGGCATGCGCGGCTTCTGTCCACGCCTGCCAGCGCGGCGTTGCAACGGGCTGCAGGCCGGCCAGGCGCGCGGCGATGGCGGGCATGGATGCCTGGATCATCAGGTCGGCCTGGTAGACGCTGCCCAGTTCCTCGGCGCCGGCGTGCACGTGGATCAGCTTTTGCGCGGGCCGCGGCGCGGCGATCAGCGCGTAGCCGCCGGTGGTCATCTCGCCCAGGCGCGGGCCGATGGCCAGCACCAGGTCGGCGTTGCGGACGCGCTCGGCCAGCGCGGGGTTGATGCCGATGCCGACATCGCCCGCGTAGTTGGGATGGCGGTTGTCGAACAGGTCCTGGCCGCGGAAGGCGCATCCCACCGGCAGCGCGAAGCGCTCGGCAAAGGCCTGCAGGTCGGCGCAGGCCTGCGGCGTCCAGCCGCTGCCGCCGGCCAGCACGAACGGGCGCTCGGCCGCGTTGAGCATCTCGGCCAGCCGCGCCAGGTCGGCCTCGCCGGGCCAGCTCATGACGCGCTGGTAGGCCTGCAGCTGCGGCACGGCGGCAGTCTGCGCCAGCATGTCCTCGGGCAACGCCAGAACCACCGGGCCCGGACGGCCCGAGGTGGCGGTCTGGTAGGCGCGCGCAATGTATTCGGGGATGCGTTCGACCCGGTCGATCTGCGCCACCCACTTGGCCATCTGGCCGAACATGCGGCGGTAGTCGATTTCCTGGAAGGCCTCGCGGTCCATGAAGTCGGTGCCGACCTGGCCGATGAACAGGATCATCGGTGTCGAGTCCTGGAAGGCGGTATGCACGCCGATGCTGGCATTGGTGGCGCCCGGCCCGCGCGTGCAGAAGGCCAGCCCGGGGCGGCCGGTCAGCTTGCCGTAGGCCTCGGCCATGACGGCCGCCCCGCCCTCCTGGCGGCAGATGATGAAACGCATCCGGTCGCGGCGGCGGTGGAAGCCGTCCAGCACGGCCAGGTAGCTTTCGCCCGGCACGCCGAAGGCCAGTTCGGCGCCGTGCGCCAGCAGCGCGTCGACCAGGATATGGCCGCCCGGCAGCGGCGTGGCGGGATCGGAATCGTCAGGCTGGGTAGCGTTGGGCGGCGTCATTGACATGAAAGCATCCTCAGGCAATCGAATTCGGAAAGCGGTGGCCAGGCATCCCTGCCAGGACCAGGCGGCTAGGCGGCCTCCGCCTGGCCTGCCGCCGCGCCGCGGCGCGAGCGGTTGCCGTTGCCCACGGTCACCGCGGTGAAGATCGACAGCAGCTGGAAACCGCCGATCATGAAGAACACCCAGGCCGGCAGCTTTGCATCCATCAGCGCGCCGAAGAACAACGGGCCGCACGCCAGGCCGATATCCAGGCCCGAGTAGACCACGCCATAGACGCGCCCGGTGGCACCGGCGGGCGCCGCCGCGCGCACCAGCAGGTCACGCGACGGCCCCGCGGTACCGGCGCCAAAGCCGATCACGCCCATCAGCACCGGCACCAGCAGTGCCGGCACCAGGTTCAACCCCACCAGCACCGCCATCAGCCCCGACACCGTGAAGCTCACCGCGATCAGCCGGTCATGGTTGCTGGTGCGGCTGGCGGCAAAGCCGCCGACGACCATGCCGCCGGCGCTGCATAGCATGTAGATGGTGTAGGACGCGGTCGCCAGCGTGAACGGCATGCCATACAGGTAGGTCAGCGCGGTGGGCGCAAAGCTCTGGATGCCGGCGGCAGAGAACGTGGTCAGCAGGAAGAAGGCCCAGCACACCCATACCTGCGGCAGCCGCAGGAAGCCCAGCACGCTGCCGCCCGCGCCCGCAGCCTTGGCCGCGGGCCGGCCCACGGCGCCCTGCACTTCGCGCGGGTCCAGCACATGGCGCAGCACCACCAGCACGGCCAGCACGATAAAGGCGACCGCCGAGGCCGCCGCCAGCGCCACGCGCCAGCTGGCCAGGTTGGCGATCGCCACCAGGAACAGCGGCGCCGCCGCCCAGCCCAGGTTGCCGGAAATGCCGTGCACTGAGAACGCGTGGCCCAGCCGGGGCTGCGACACATGCTTGTTCAGCAGCGTGAAGTCGGCCGGGTGGAATACGCCGTTGCCCAGCCCCGCCACGGCCGCGCCGAACAGCAGCGCGGCGTAGCCGGAACTGGTCGACAGCAGCAAGGCCGCGGCGCCCAGGAAGGCCAGCCCGGCAAACAGCACCGGCCGCGCGCCGAAGCGGTCGACCACAAAGCCTGACGCGGTCTGCACCATCGCCGAGACCGCAAAGAACACCGTCATCAGCAGGCCCAGCTCGGCGTAGCTCAGGCCGAATTCCGCCTTGATCCACGGGAACAGCGGGGCCAGCAACAGGTGGTAGAAGTGGGAAACCCCGTGGGCCAGGCCTACCAGCCCGATCACCTGGGCGTCATGACGAAGGGGATTGCGCGTGGGATCGAGTGCGGCGGTGGACATGGCGCTGGTGGCAGGGGCTATGCGGCAGGACGGGAGGCGGCAGCCCAGAAAAATATGGGCCGAAGCCCGCATCATAGAGGAAAACCCCTGCTCCCTGCAGCCAGGTGGCGGCCACGCCGCCCGCCGACCGCGCTTACATCTGCTTGAACAGGTGCGCGTACTGGCGCGCCACCGGCAGCAGCTCGGGGCGGTCGCGCAGCCGCAGCGACAGCCGTCCCAGCGACTGGTTGACCGCGCTGGCCACGCAGGCGATGTTGACCACGGTGCCGCGGTGGACCTGCCAGAAGCGCTCCGGGTCCAGCTGCTGCGTCAGCTCGCGCAGGCTGGTGCGGATCAGCGCTTCGCCGGCGCCGGAGACCACGTTGACGTACTTGTCGGTGGCCTCCAGGTAGATGACTTCGTCCACGGGGATGATGCGCACCTCCTGCCCCACCAGTGCCTTGATAAAGCGCAGATACTGCCGCTGCGGCGCACCGCCCGTGCCTGGCGTGGCGTTCTCCAGCGATTCCAGGCGCGCCAGCAACTGGCCAAGGCGGTCGGTATCCGCGATCGATGCTTCGGTCTCGGTGTCTTCATCGTCGGCGGGGCCGGCCAGCCGGTCTTTCAGGCGCTGCACCGTGGCCTCAAGCCGTTCGCGCTGCACCGGCTTGAGTACATAGTCCACCGCGGCGCGCTCGAACGCCTCCAGCGCGAACTGGTCGTAAGCGGTCACGAAGACCACCAGCGGCGGGGTGTCGAATTCGATCAGTTCGCGCGCCACGTCCATGCCGCTCATGCCCGGCATGCGGATATCCAGGAAGGCCACGCGCGGCTGGTGCTCGCGCGCCGCCGCCAGCGCGGCCACGCCGTCGTGGACCACGGAAACGATACGGGCCTCGGGCCACAGCGACTTCAGTTCGGATTCCAGCACGCGCGCCAGCAGCGCTTCGTCATCGGCAATCAGAAGGGTCGGGGTCATGGGGACGTTGGGGTGGTAGATAGGTCCTGGCGTGGTCAGCGGCACCGCCAGCCGTTCTTCTTGTCAGGCGTGGGCAGGTGGTGCGCCTCAGAGCCGTTGCATGGCCGGGGCCGATGCCGGCATGCCCTCCGGCACACTGGTGATTGTCTGGGTCAGGGTGGGCGCTTCAGCCGGGCGCTCCAGCGGCAGCGTCAGCCGCACCACCACGCCGCGCGGGGTGTTCTCTTCCATCTGCATGGAGGCCGCCGCGCCAAAGATGCGCGCCAGCCGCTCGCGCACGTGCGTGATGCCCAGGCCCGAGCCCTTGCCCGAGCCATGGCCGAAGCCCACGCCGGTATCGGCAATGACGACCTGCACCGCATTGTCGCCGGCCGCGCGCGCCGACAGCCGGATATGGCCGCCGATCATGCAGGGCTCAATGCCGTGCGTGACCGCGTTTTCCACCAGCGGCTGGATCAGCATGGGTGGGATCTCCACCTTCGCCAGTTTCCGCGGCAGGTCTATGTCGAACGAGAGCCGCTGGCCGAAGCGCATGCCCTGGATGTCCAGGTAGCTGCGCAGCAGCTCGAACTCCTGCCGCAGCGTGCATTGCTCGGCGCGGGTATGTGCCAGCGACATGCGCAGGAAACCGATCAGGCGCTGCAGCAGCTGGCGCGCGGCGGGCGGGTCGGTGGCAATCAGCCCGTCGAGGTTGGCCAGCGAGTTGAACAGGAAATGCGGCTCGATCTGCGCCTGCAGCGCCATCAGTTGTGCGCGCACCAGCTGTTTTTCGGCTTCCTCGCGCTGCAGGGCGTCCAGCGCGGCCTGGCGCTCGAGCGAGGCCAGCTTCTCGCGCGACCAGTAGAAATAGATCATCGAGGCCGCGGCCAGCATGCCCACCACCAGGCACATGCGCAGCATGCCGCCGGCTTCGTCCGCCGATTTGGGCGGCAGGTCCAGCGCCACGCGCGTGGCCCAGCTGCCGAACACCACGCCCGCGGGCACCGCGGCCGCTGCCAGCAGCAGGAAGGGCCAGCGGCGCGGCCGGTCGTTCCACCAGATCACCACGCGAGGAATGTCGATCAGCACCCAGATCGACAGGCCGATCAGCTGGCTGTAGACAAAGTTGTGCCACAGGCTGCCGCCGGTCTGGAAGCCGTAGTTCAGGCTGATGGCGATCACCGAGTTCATGCACAGCACGAACAGCAGGTCGCGCCCGAGGATATTGAGCCGGGAGGGGATGGCGGTGGCGACGTTGGAGAAGCAGCGGTCCATGGCGTTCATGTTAGCGCGGACTGAGCCTGGCGCAATGCGGGAATGTGATGAGACGGGCAGCGCGGGCCACCTCAGCCGCCCTGCCCGGCACGCCGGCCGGCCAGCGCGCGCCACCATTGCCCGGACAGCACATAGCGCGGGAACGTGACCCACTGCTCGGCCAGGATGCGGCCGGCGATGTCCGCCGGCCCGGCAAAGGGTTCCGGCGCATGGGCTTCCAGCCGGTGTCCGCGGCCCTGCAGGGCCATCGACATGCCCATGCACACCAGCCCCAGCGCCACCGCCGGCAGGCTCAGGCGCAGCAGGCCGTACAGGCCCAGCACGGTACCGGCCATGAACATCGGCACGGCCACGATATGCAGCAGCAGGTTGCGGGGATGCTGGTGGTTGCGGGCATAGCCGCGCCACTGCCAGCGCAGCAGTGATTCGTCGTCGCGCATCATCGTTGTCTCTCTCCCTTGCCCGGCTCTTGCAGACCGGCGGCCGCGCGCAAGCTTTGTTGCGCTGCGGTACACGTGCGGCACTCGCCGGACGGCAAGCCGCGGGCACGTGCAAGGACTGTACCCCTCACCCGGGGACGAAGAAAGTCTCTTGCGACGAACGGCGGGCACGGGGCGCGAACGGCACCGTGCCGGGGCGGATGGCGCGGGCCGGCGGCGCTCGGGTGCCCCCTGCGCCGCCCGGCAGCCGTCCGCGGTCAGGCCGGAATCAGGCCGCCAGGGCCTGGCGCTCCTGCTCGGACAGCGCGCTGCTGACGGTGTCGGGCGACAAGTGTGGCGCGAACATGTTGATAAAAGCGTGCGCATAGCCGCGCAGGTAGGCACCCCGCCGCACCGCCACGCTGGTGGTGTTGGGCGCGAACAGGTGGTCGGCCGAGATCCGCACCAGGCCGGAATCCTTGCGCTCGTCATAGGCCATCGAGGCAATGATGCCCACGCCCAGGTCCAGTTCGGCGTAGGTCTTGATCACATCGGCGTCCAGCGCGGTCAGCACGATCTCCGGCTGCAGGCCGGCTTCGGCAAAGGCGCTGTCGATCTTGCGGCGGCCGGTGAAGCCGGCGTCATAGGTGATGAGCTGGAAGCCGGCCACGTCTTCAAGCGTCGGCTCGGGCAGGCGCGTGAGCGGATGGCCGGGCGAGACCACCAGCACGTGCTGCCAGCTGTAGGCCTCGAACGAGGTCAGCCCGGCCTCGGTGGCCAGGGCCTCGGTGGCGATGCCGATATCGGCCTGCCCCGTCAGCAGCAACTCAACGATATGCGTGGGCGACGCCTCCTGCAGTGCCAGCGTCACATGCGGGTATTCACGGCGGAATGCCTGCACCACGCGCGGCAGTGCATAGCGTGCCTGGGTGTGGGTGGTGGCAACGGTCAGGCGGCCGGTATGGCGGCCGGCGTATTCGTCGCCTGCCTGGCGCAGGTTCTCGGCCTCCAGCAGCAGGCGTTCGACGATGCGCACGATCTCGCGCCCCGGCTCGGTCAGCCCGGTCAGGCGCTTGCCGTAGCGCTCGAAGATCTCCACGCCCAGTTCTTCTTCCAGCTCGCGGATCTGGCGCGACACGCCAGGCTGCGAGGTGTACAGCGCGTTGGCGACCTCGGTCAGGTTGAACTGGCGGCGCACCGCCTCGCGGATGGAACGGAGTTGCTGGAAGTTCATGGCGTGGCCTTTTCTTGTTGGGTGGAGGCGGTGCCATTGGCACCGGTCGCGCGCGGCTGCGTGAACACGCGCAGCTGGCGCGGGCGCACCGCAAGCAGCTCGCCTTCACGGAAGCCCGCATGGCGGAAGCGCTCCAGCGGCAGCGCGACTTCAATCACGTCCTGGTTGTCTTCACGTTCGAGTTCAAGCTGCGCCACCGGGCCCAGCGTCAGCGCGCGGCGCAGCGTCACGGCGATGCCGTCGGCGCCGGGCGAATAGCGTTCCAGGTCGAGGTCATGGGGGCGCACATAGGCCACCGCGTCGCCGGCGGTCTCATGGCCGCTGCCGACCACCGGCAGCACCGCCTCGCCGGTATGCAGCAGGCCGCCGCTCTCGCCCACTTCCAAGCGGCCGTGGAACAGGTTCACGTTGCCGAGGAAGCCGAACACGAACGGCGTGGCCGGATGGTTGTAGACCGCCTCGGGCGAGCCGTACTGCTCCACGTGGCCGCGGTTCATCAGCACCACCTGGTCGGCCACTTCCAGCGCTTCTTCCTGGTCATGGGTGACGAACACGCTGGTGACGTGCAGTTCGTCGTGCAGGCGGCGCAGCCAGCGTCGCAGCTCCTTGCGCACCTTGGCATCGAGCGCGCCGAAGGGCTCGTCGAGCAGCAGCATGCGCGGCTCCACCGCCAGCGCGCGGGCCAGCGCGATACGCTGGCGCTGGCCGCCGGAAAGCTGCGACGGGTAGCGGTCGGCCAGCCAGTCAAGCTGCACCAGCTCCAGCAGCGAGCGCACCTTGTCGCGGATCTGCGCTTCGCTGGGTCGCTCTGCGCGCGACTTGACACGCAGGCCGAAAGCCACGTTCTCGAACACGCTCATATGCTTGAATAGCGCATAGTGCTGGAACACGAAACCCACCTGGCGCTGGCGCACATGCTGATCGGAGGCATCGCGCCCGGCCAGCACGATCTGGCCCGCATCGGCGCGCTCCAGGCCGGCGATGATGCGCAGCAGCGTGGTCTTGCCGCAGCCGGAAGGCCCCAGCAGCGCGGTCAGCTCGCCTTCGTCGAAATCGAGCGAGACGTTGTCCAGCGCGACAAAGTCGCCAAAGCGCTTCTCTATGTTCCTGACCTGGATGCTCATGATGCCTGTCCTTGCACTGATGCTTGCAGTGTTGCCAGCGGCCGCTCTGGCGCAGCCTCTTCGGTTTCCTTGCGGGCGCGGAATTCCACCAGCGTCTTGATGCCGAGGGTGACCAGCGCCAGCAGCGTCAGCAGCGAAGCCACCGCAAAGGCGGCCGCGAAGTTGTATTCGTTGTAGAGGATCTCCACGTGCAGCGGCATGGTGTTGGTCAGCCCGCGGATATGGCCCGACACCACCGACACCGCGCCGAACTCGCCCATCGCGCGCGCATTGCACAGGATCACGCCATACAGCAGGCCCCAGCGGATATTGGGCAGCGTGATATGGCGGAAGGTCTGCCAGCCCGAGGCGCCCAGCACGATCGCGGCCTCCTCCTCTTCACTGCCCTGCGCCTGCATCAGCGGGATCAGCTCGCGCGCCACGAAGGGGAAGGTGACGAAGATGGTGGCCAGCACGATGCCCGGCACCGCGAACATGATCTTGATGTCGTGCGCTTCCAGCCACGGTCCCAGCCAGCCCTGCGCACCGAACAGCAGTACGTAGACCAGGCCGGAGATCACCGGCGACACCGAGAACGGCAGGTCGATCAGCGTGATCAGCAGGTTCTTGCCGCGGAAGTCGAACTTGGCGATGGCCCAGGCCGCCGCCACGCCGAACACCACGTTCAGCGGCACCGCGATCGCCGCCACCGTCAGCGTGAGCTGGATCGCGGCGAGTGCGCCGGGTTCGACCAGCGCTTCCCAGTAGGTCTGCACGCCCTTGCGCAAGGCTTCATAGAAGACCGAGGCCAGCGGCACGAACAGGAACAGGGTGAGGAACAGCACTGCCACCGCGATCAGCGTGTAGCGCACCCACGGCGCTTCGCCAGTGGCGTCAAACCTGTGCTGGGCCGGGGCGTTGCCTTGCCCGCCCAGGCGTCCCGCAACGGCGCCGGCCATGTCAGAACTCCTGGCCCGTGGCGGGCGCTTCAGGTGCCAGCGCGGCGCGCGCACCGGATTGATGGCGGCGCGTCCAGGCCTGCAGCAGGTTGATCAGCAGCAGCAGCGCGAAGGAAATCACCAGCATCACCACCGCCACCGCGGTGGCGCCGGCGTAGTCGTATTGCTCCAGCTTGGAATAGATCATCAGCGGCGCGATCTCCGACACCATCGGCATGTTGCCGGAGATAAAGACCACCGAGCCGTACTCGCCGGTGGCGCGCGCGAACGACAGCGCAAACCCGGTCAGCAGCGCCGGCAGGATGGCGGGCAGGATCACGCGGTGGAAGGTCTGCAGGCGGTTGGCGCCGAGGCTGGCAGCGGCTTCTTCCAGCTCCTGCTCCACGTCTTCCAGCACCGGCTGCACCGTGCGCACCACGAACGGCAGGCCGATAAAGGTCAGCGCCACCACCACGCCCAGCGGTGTGAACGCGACCTTGATGCCAAGCGGCTCAAGATAGCGGCCGATCCAGCCATTGCCGGCAAACAGCGCCGTCAGCGCGATACCGGCCACCGCAGTGGGCAGCGCGAACGGCAGGTCCACCAGCGCGTCGATCAGGCGTTTGCCCGGGAAGCGGTAGCGCACCAGCACCCAGGCCACCGCCAGCCCGAACACCGTATTGACGATGGCCGCCACCAGCGACGCGCCAAAGCTCAGCTGCAGCGATGCCACTACGCGCGGCGCCGTGACCGAGGTCCAGAACGCGTCCCACGTCATGGTGAACGTCTTCAGGAACGTGGCCGACAACGGGATCAGGACGATCAGCGTCAGGTAGAACAGCGTGAAGCCGAGCGACAGGCCGAAGCCGGGCAGCACGGTAAAGCGCTGCCGGGACGGGTTGCGCGGCGCGCGCGTGGCGCCGGAGTCAGGGGCGCGGGGAGCGGCTGGCGGCGGCGTGTCCGCCAGGGAAATGGATGGAGGCATATCGTCTCGTCTGTGAGCGGTGCGCCGCCGGACCCTGATGGCTGGCCCCGGCGGGCCGTTCTTTATGACGCCAGCGCGTATTGCGCCGGCCTGCGAGACAGATTCTGCAGAGTCGCCCTTATAAACAGAACGAATCTTTATGAATTTTCTTAGACGATTTAGATATAAGGGATCGTAGACACCACCTCGATACCCGATTCCCAGGCGGCGGATGATTCACTTACGGACCCAGTATCCCCTGCCTGCGCGATGCGCTGGACCAGGGTATCGAGCAGCGCGAGGCCTTCAGGCCAATCGTCCAGCCCGGAATCGGCATTGATGTGGCCCAGGTTGCCCGCAT
Organism: Cupriavidus sp. UYPR2.512; assembly: GCF_000379565.1. NCBI lineage: Bacteria > Pseudomonadati > Pseudomonadota > Betaproteobacteria > Burkholderiales > Burkholderiaceae > Cupriavidus > Cupriavidus sp. UYPR2.512. Next base: position 21,975 of record NZ_KB902853.1, read on the forward strand.
CGACCAGTTCACTGCCCCACAGCGTGCCCCAGCTGAAAGCGGTGCGCTGCGGCATCCAGGGGTCGTTGCAGCTGGCTACCAGGATGGTCGGGAACGGCAGCCGGTAGGACGGCAGCAGCGCCGCCACGCCAAATTTGTCCGGATCCGCCGGCGCCACCAGCAATGCGCCGGCAATGCCGACCGGATCCAGCGCCACCTGGCGCAACGATGCCAGGCAGCCGAAGCTGTGCGCCACCAGCACCGCGCCGCGCGCGGCCACGCGCTGGGCGCGCATCACGCCTTCAGAGACACGCTCGGCCCACAGCGGCAGGCTGGGGCGCGACCAGTCGTGCTGCTCCACCCGCTGCCAGTCCGGGAAGCGCTGCTCCCAGCGGCTCTGCCAGTGTCCCGGGCCACTGCCATGCAGCCCCGGCACGGTCAGCACCTGCAGGTGCCGCGGGATGTCCAGGCGCGTGCCATGACCGCCGGACAGCCTGTTCGCTTGCGTCATACCGCCTCCTTGTCCCATGCATGCGCGGCGCTCACCAGGCCTGCGCGCAGCCCGGCCGCACTGACCGGCGCGCCGGCGAAGGCGCCCTGCCCCAGGCCGATGCCCGCGGCCTGCAGCCGCTCGATGCTTTCGGCATTCTGCAGGCGCCGCCCGATCAGCGTTACGCCGGCGTTGGCCGCGCTGGCACGCAGGCCCGACAGCTGGCGGTCGGTCCAGGTGCGGCGCATGTCGAGCTTGAGCCAGTCCGGCAACGCGTGCGCCATCAGCGCACCGGCTTCAGCCGGATCAGACGCCTGCAGGCTTACCGCGAAACCGTTGCGCCGATAGTTGCCAACGACATGCAACAGCAATGCCAGGTCGTCATTGGCGCTGGCCGGCACCTGGATCACAAAGCGCTCCAGCGGCAGGCCCAGCGATTGCAATGCGCGCCGGAAGGCAGCGCCATGGTCATCGGTGACCGCAGCCAGCAGCCGGTTATGCACATTCAGCACCAGCTTGTGCTCGCCTTCGGCGGCAAAGTAGTTGATGGCATGCAGCAGCCGCGAAAGCCGGTCCAGCGACACCAGGGTGTTGTCGTCGGCCGCCATCGCAAACAGCTTCCATGCCGCCAGGCCCACGCCGTCCTCTGCGTAGGTGTGGATCGAACCCTCATGCGCCACCACCTGCCGGTCTGCCAGCGTCACCAGCGGCTCGAACGCGCTGGTCAGCGAGCAGTTGAAGAACTGGCCCTGCACCTGCCCGCGCCCGTCGCGCCACAATTGCCGGTCAGCCAGCGGCTGGCGCGGCAGCGATTCCAGATAACGTTGGAGCGCAGGCACTGCGCCCGCGGGTTCATGCACGCCTGGCATGGCATTCCTTGGGTTGACCGGGCCCCTCGGCCTCATGGTCGGATTAGTGATGACGGGCGCTCCATGCGCCCTCTGTGCTGTCGCACCGCATCGGCCTGCCTGCTCATGATAGGAGGTCAGCGGGCGCGGCGAATGAAGATTACGGCCAGTCGATATGCGCGGCGCACATTGCCGCAGGTGGCACGGTCACGCTGCCCAGCTCACGTTTGCCGGCGCGGTCGTGGCGGCCGGACCGGCATGCGCACCGGCATGCGACGGTACCTGCGCCTGCGGCGCTTGCCGCATCACCCGCTGCAGCACCCTGGCCTCCAGTTGCGCAAATCGCGCCGCGCCGCGTTCGCGCGGGCGCGCCAGCGCCACGCGTTCATCCATGGCGATGCGGCCGTCCTCGATCAGCACGATGCGGTCGGCCAGAGCCACCGCCTCGGACACGTCGTGCGTGACCAGCAGCGCCGTGAAGCCAAGGCGGCGCCACAGCGACTCAATCAGCCCCTGCATCTCGATGCGCGTGAGCGCATCCAGCGCGCCCAGCGGCTCGTCCAGCAGCAACAGCTGCGGATGGTGCACCAGCGCGCGCGCCAGCGCCACGCGCTGGCGCTGGCCACCGGATAGCCGCGCGGGCCAGGCCTGCGCGCGGTCGGCCAGGCCTACCTGAGCCAGCACATTGGCGGCTTCGCTGCGGCGTGTGCGCGGCAGGCCCAGCGCCACGTTGTCCAGCACGCGCTTCCACGGCAGCAGCCTTGGGTCCTGGAACATCACGCGCACGTCGGCGTGCCGCGCGCGGCCTTTCGCCGCGGACTCACCATCGACGGTGATGCTGCCGCCATCGGCCGCTTCCAGCCCCGCCACCAGCCGCAGCAGCGTGCTCTTGCCGCAGCCGCTGCGCCCGACGATCGCCAGGAACTCCCCCGGCGCCACGTCCAGCGCCACGTTGTGCAGCACTTCGCGGCCGTCATAGCGCTTGACCACCTGGCTCACGTGCAGCGCCACGCCACCCGCCGCGCGCGGCGCCCCGGCCACCGGACGGGCCGCCTCGCGGCGCGCCAGGCCTGCTTCCAGCTCGGCCAAAGCCGCTTGCTCCACCGGATACATCTGCATCTCGATCTCCTTTGCTTGATTGGGGCGACGGGCCGGTCAGGCCGCGGCGTAGCCGGGATGCCAGCGCAGCCAGTAGCGCTCCAGCCCGCGCGACAGCCAGTCGGCCAGCTTGCCCAGCAACGCATAGAGCAGGATGCCCACCAGCACCACGTCGGTTTGCAGGAACTCACGCGCGTTCATGGTCATGTAGCCGATGCCCGCTTGCGCGGAGATGGTCTCCGCCACGATCAGCACCACCCACATCAACCCCAGCGCGAAACGCACGCCCACCAGGATGCCCGGCAATGCGCCGGGCAGGATGACCTCGCGGTACAGTTGCCAGCCGGACAGGCCGTAGCTGCGTGCCATCTCCACCAGCCCCGTATCGACCGAGCGGATGCCGTGATAGGTGTTCAGGTAGACCGGGAAGAACACGCCCAGCGACACCAGGAACAGCTTGGCGCTCTCGTCGATGCCGAACCACAGGATCACCAGCGGAATCAGCGCCAGCGCCGGGATATTGCGCACCATCTGCAGCGTGCTGTCGAGCAGCGTGGCCGCGGTGCGGAAGGTGCCGGTCAGCAGCCCCAGCAGCAGGCCCAGCCCCCCGCCAAGGGCAAACCCCGCCAGCGCGCGCCAGGTGCTGACCCCTACGTGCTTCCACAACTCGCCCGAGCGCGCCAGCTCCCACGCGGCCTGCACCACGGCCAGCGGGGCCGGCAACACGCGGCTGGAGAGCCAGCCGTTCTGCGAGGCCAGCTGCCATGCAACGATCAGCAGCACCGGCATGATCCACGGGGCCAGCGCGCGCGCCAGTGCCTGGGGCGCCTGGCGCGACGGCGGTAACAGAGGAGCGTTCATGCTTGCCCTCCCCTCAGCTCTGCGCGGCGCGCGGCACGATGCCTGTCGCCATGACTTCACCGAACGGGCCCGACAGCACCTTGCCCGGCAGCTTGTCACGCACCGAGCGCGGCAGCAGCGGGAACACCAGTTCGGCAAAGCGATAGGCCTCTTCCAGGTGCGGGTAACCGGACAGCACGAAGCTGTCGATGCCCAGCCCGGCGTATTCGCGCATGCGCTCGGCCACGGTGTGCGGATCGCCCACCAGCGCGGTGCCGGCACCGCCGCGCACCAGGCCAACGCCGGCCCACAGGTTGGGGCTGATCTCCAGCGCCTCGCGCGTGCGGCGTGTGCCGCCCGCGTGCAGCGCGGCCATGCGACGCTGTCCCTCGGAATCCATCTTGGCGAACACGGCTTGCGCACGCGCCACGGTTTCGTCATCGAGCCGGCTGATCAGGTCGTCCGCAGCAGCCCATGCGGCGGCTTCGGTCTCGCGCACGATCACATGCAGGCGGATGCCGAACCTGACCGTGCGGCCATGGCGCGCAGCCTGGCGGCGCACGTCATCGAGCTTCTGCGCCACGTCCGCGGGCGGCTCGCCCCAGGTCAGGTAGGTATCGACCTGTTCGCCGGCCAGCGCATGCGCCGGCGCCGACGAACCGCCGAAGTACACCGGCGGATGCGGCTGCTGCAGCGGCGGATAGAGGACGGTGGCACCCTTCACGCTCAGGTGCTTGCCCTCGTAGTCCACCTTGTCGCCGTCATGGCTGGCGGCCAGCACCTGGCGCCAGATGTGCAGGAACTCGGCCGAGGCCTCGTAGCGCGCGGTGTGGTCCAGGAACAGGCCGTCGCCTTCCAGCTCGGCGGTATCGCCGCCGGTGACCAGGTTGATCAGCAGCCGGCCGTTTGAGATGCGGTCGAAGGTTGCCGCCATCCGCGCGGCCAACGTCGGCGCCATCAGGCCGGGGCGCACCGCGACCAGGAATTTCAGGCGCTGCGTGACGGCGGCCAGCGCCGATGCCGCCACCCATGGGTCCTCGCATGAGCGTCCGGTCGGAATCAGCACGCCTTCGTAGCCCAGCGTATCGGCGGCCACGGCAACCTGCTTCAGGTAATCGAAGCCGACCTCGCGCGCGCCTTCCGAAGTGCCGAGGTAGCGGCTGTCGCCGTGGGTGGGGATGAACCAGAATACTTGCATGTCGTTGTCCTGTTGTGCCTGGCGATGGAGGTGGCTATCGCTTCGCCTGCTGCTGCGGCAGGTCCCAGCGCGCATCGGCCACCTTGACTGGCCTGGGGATCAGCTTGAGCGAGTGGAAGGCGTCGGCGATGCGTTGCTGCTCGGCCAGCACCCCGGCGCTGACCGGGCGTGCGCCGTAAGAGAAGCGCGAGACGGCAAGTTCAAGCACATCGGCAGGCAGCCCGGTTTCGCTAGTCAGCACCGTGGTGGCCTCCTTGGGGTTCTTTTGCGCCCAGGCACCCAGCGTGGCCAGTTCGTCCAGGATCAGGCTGACGATCTCCGGCTTTGCTTGTGCATAGGGGCGCGAGGCCAGGTAGAACTGGTGGTTGCTGACCACGTTCTTGCCGTCCGCGCCGCGGCCATCGGCGAGCGCGCGCGCGCCCAGTTGCTTCTCGGCTGCCGCGAGGAACGGGTCCCAGATCACCCAGGCATCGACCGCGCCGCGCTCGAAGGCGGCACGCGCATCCGCCGGCGGCAGGTAGACCGGCTGGATCTCGCTGTAAGGGATGCCGGCCTTCTCCAGCTGGCGCACCAGCAGGTAATGCACGTTCGAGCCCTTGTTCAGCGCCACGCGCTTGCCGCGCAGTTCTGCCACCGAGCGGATCGCCGAGCCCTTGGGCACGACGATGGCCTCGGCCACCGGCGCCGGCGGCTCATTGCCGACGTAGACCAGTTGCGCCCCCGCGGCCTGCGCAAAGATCGGCGGCGCCTCGCCGACGGTGCCGAAATCGACGGCACCGACGTTCAGCCCCTCAAGCAGCTGCGGCCCGGCGGGGAACTCCGTCCATTTGACGGTGATGCCTTGCGGCGCCAGGCGTTTTTCCAGCGTGCCACGCGCCTTCAGCAGCGTCAGCGTGCCGTACTTCTGGTAGCCGATGCGCAGCACCTTGGGGTCAATGTTCTTTGACTGCGCTTCGGCGCGGCCGGGCAGTAGTCCGTAGGCCAGGCCGGTGGCAAGCACCAGCGCGGCGGTAATCAGGCGGCGGCGCTGGCTGGCCGTGCGCAACGGGTTGGTCGGTGTCATGCGATGTCCTCCATGGCCCGGGCAATGCCCTGCTGGCCGGATTGATGTCCAGGATGGTTGCGGCGGCACGCAGCCCTGCCGACCCCGCGTGGCGGGTGGCATGGCGTCGCTGCCGTTGCGCCGGGCGGGCCGGCGCCACTTCAGTCAATCAGTCAGTTCAGGCGGAACATCGTTCGGCCACCGCGATCGCGGCGGCGCGCTGGACCAAGGCGCCGGGCACCACATCGAGCGGCAACTCGATGCGGGAATGCGCCAGCGCATCACGCACGCGCAGCACGCCCTCGTCCAGGCGTGCCGACAGCGCGGCATCGAAGCGCGCCTGGCGCACGCCGGCGGCTTCAAAGGATTCGATCTGCTGGTCCACGGCAAAGATGCCGGGGAGGATCTGGCGCGAGCCCAGCGCGGACAGCACCGGGCGCAGCGCGTAGTCGATCGCCAGCGCATGGGCCAGGCTGCCGCCGGTGGCGATCGGCAGCACGATCTTGTCGCGCAAGCCGGCCTGCGGCAGCAGGTCCAGGAAGGCCTTGAGCAGGCCGCTGTAGGCGGCCTTGTAGACCGGCGTGGCCAGTACCACCACCTGCGCCTCCGACACGGCATGCGTGGCGGCGGCGATGACGGGGTCGTCCACGCGTGCCGCCAGCAGCGGGCCTGCGGGCAGTTCGCGCAGGTCGAGGTGGCGGGTGCGTTCGCCGGCAGCCTCGAGCGTGGCACGCAGGTGCGCCAGCACAAGGCCGGAGCGGGACTGGACCGACGGGCTGCCGGAGAGCGTCAGGATGGACATCGGGCTTCCTTCTTCTGATGGACCGGTCGGCGCCGCGGCCGCCCCACGCGGCCCGGCGCGCCGGCCTCGTGGTTTACTTCTTGCCGGGCTGGTAGATCTGGTCGAACGTGCCGCCGTCGGCAAAGTGGGTCTTCTGGGCCTTCTGCCAGCCGCCGAAGGCTTCATCGATGGTGAACAGCTTTACCTTCGGAAAGTTGGCCGCGTACCTGGCAGCCACCTTCTCCGAGATCGGGCGGTAGTAGTTCTTCGCCGCGATCTCCTGGCCTTCTTCGGTGTACAGGAACTGCAGGTAGGCCTCGGCTGCCTTGCGCGTGCCTTTCTTGTCGACCACCTTGTCGACCACGGCCACCGGCGGCTCGGCCAGGATCGACACCGACGGCGCGACGATATCGAACTTGTCCGGGCCCAGCTCCTTGATGGCCAGGATGGCTTCGTTCTCCCACGCGATCAGCACATCGCCCAGGCCGCGCTCGACAAAGGTGGTGGTGGCGCCGCGCGCGCCGGAATCGAGCACCGGCACATGCTTGAGCAACTCGCCGACAAACTCGCGTGCCCGGACGTCATTGCCGCCCGGCTGGCGCAGCGCATAGCCCCATGCCGCCAGGTAGTTCCAGCGCGCGCCGCCGCTGGTCTTGGGGTTGGGCGTGATCACCTGCACACCCGGCTTGACCAGGTCGCCCCAGTCCTTGATGCCCTTGGGGTTGCCCTTGCGCACCAGGAACACGATGGTCGAGGTGTACGGCGAGGCGTTGTGCGGCAGGCGCTTCTGCCAATCCGGCTTGATCAGGCCCTTGTCCGCGATGGCGTCGATGTCATAGCCCAGCGCCAGCGTGACCACGTCGGCGTCCAGCCCGTCGATCACCGAGCGCGCCTGCTTGCCCGAGCCGCCGTGCGACTGGCGCACAGTCACGGCGTCGCCGCCCTGCGCCTTCCAGGCCTTGGCAAAGGCGGCATTGACGTCGACATACAGCTCGCGCGTCGGGTCGTAGGAAACGTTCAGCAGGTTGGCGGCCGTCACCGTCTGCGCCGCGGTCAGGGCGCCAAGTACGGTCAGGCTGATAGCCAGTTTGCGGATCATCTTGTGTTGCTCCCGTCAGTGTCGTGAATGGGCGCCAGGCGCCTGTTTGCTGGTCCGCCTTGAGCAGCGGACTCGTGTCAGGAGCAAGACTACCGACGGGGCTATCTGAACGGAACGAATGGTTTCGCCGATCCTTCGCTGTTTTTTGCATAAGATCGGACAGAAATATGGGCATGCCCGCGGGCGCGGGCGCAACGGGCCGGGGTGACGCCAGGGTGGCGCATGCGGCACGCATAAAAGAAAACGCCCGCATCGGGCGAACCGGTGCGGGCGAAGTTTCCATTCTGGAAACGGGTAGACAAGTCATGAAGAGCGCCCCCGCATCTCCATGACAGGACGAATCTTATCGGCCCGGCCGCCGGCGCGGCTTGACCAAAATCAAGTGCGCGGCGATCGGGTCAGCCGCGTCGGTCCGCCCGCTTACTTGCCGGATTGCCGGCTCAGCAGGTCTGCCATCTCGTCGGCATGCTCCTCTTCCACGGCGAGGATGCCTTCCATCATGCGGCGCGAGGTCGGGTCGCGCTCACCCAGGAACCGGATGATCTCGCGATAGCTGTCAATGGCAATGCGCTCGGCCACCAGGTCTTCCTTGATCATTTCCGTCAGCGAAGTGCCCGCCACATATTCCGCATGCGAACGGCTGGTCAGCCCGTCGGGCGCAAAGTCGGGTTCGCCGCCAAGCTGGACAATGCGCTCGGCAATCTGGTCGGCATGGCCTTGTTCTTCGTTGGAATGGGCCAGGAATTCATCTGCCACGCTTTTCGAGTTCGGCCCCTTGGCCATGTAGTAGTGGCGGCGATAGCGCAGCACGCAAACGATCTCGGTGGCCAGCGCGTCGTTGAGCAGCTTCAGCACGGTCTCGCGGTCGGCGCCGTAGCCCGCGGTCACCGCGCCGTCGTCGATGTGCTGGCGGGCGCGCTCACGCAAGGTCTTGACGTCTGTGAGGAAAGGCTTGTCGGTCATAGAGGGCTCCTGAGGGGGCTGCGTCAGCGCAGCGCCTTGTAGGGAAATACAGCCCTTTTGCAACGCGAGAAGTGTGCCACTGGCTATCTGGCGTGGATTCGCCTCTGGCGGCGGTCGGCCAGCACCGCGGCGTGAAAAATTTGCACGGACGCAGACTGCCTTACACGCGCGCGCGAATGTCCGGGCGAAAAAAATCCCTGCGGCGCATGCACAGGGACTGACTCCGGCCGACCGAATGGTTGCGCCCTCTCCTGCAAGCGGGAGAGGGCGCAACCCGGCAGCATGCGGGAACGCCGGACCTTAATGCAGATTCCGCCCGAACGTGAACTCGTCATCGACATAGTCCACCGGCACCACATCCTTGGCGGCAAACTTGCCCTCCAGGATGGCCCGTGCCACCGGGTTCTCGATCTGCTGCTGGATCGCACGCTTGAGCGGACGCGCGCCAAACACCGGGTCGTAGCCCGCGCTGGCGATCTTCTCCAGCGCCGTGTCGCTGACGGTCAGCGTCATGTCCATGCGGGCCAGGCGGCTCTGCAGGCGTTGCAGCTGGATGCGCGCGATCGACTCGATATGCTTCTGGTCCAGCGCGTGGAACACCACCACTTCATCGATCCGGTTCAGGAACTCCGGCCGGAAATGCGTGCGCACTTCCTGCCAGACCGCGCCCTTGATCGCTTCCTGCGGCTCGCCGGACATCGACTGGATGATCTGCGAACCCAGGTTGGACGTCATCACGATCACGGTGTTCTTGAAATCCACGGTGCGCCCCTGGCCATCGGTCAGGCGGCCGTCGTCCAGCACCTGCAGCAGCACGTTGAAGACGTCAGGGTGGGCCTTCTCGACTTCATCGAGCAGCACCACGCTGTACGGCTTGCGGCGCACGGCTTCGGTCAGGTAGCCGCCTTCCTCGTAGCCCACATATCCCGGCGGCGCGCCGATCAGGCGGCTGACGCTGTGCTTCTCCATGAACTCGCTCATGTCGATGCGGATCAGGTGCTCTTCCGAATCGAACATGAACTCGGCCAGGGCCTTGCACAGCTCAGTCTTGCCGACACCGGTCGGGCCCAGGAACAGGAACGAGCCATAGGGTCTGTTCTCGTCCGCCAGGCCGGCACGCGAACGGCGGATGGCGTCGGACACCAGCCGCACGGCTTCGTCCTGGCCCACCACGCGCGCATGCAGGCGGTCTTCCATCTTCAGCAGCTTCTCGCGCTCGCCCTGCATCATCTTCGATACCGGGATGCCGGTGGCGCGGCTCACCACTTCGGCGATTTCCTCGGCGCCCACCTGGGTGCGCAGCAGCTTGTTGGGCTGCTTCTGCTCGCTGGCTTCGGCGTCGGTCGCGGCCTTGAGCTTGCCTTCCAGGCCCGGCAGCTTGCCGTATTGCAGCTCGGCCACCTTGTCCAGCTTGCCTTCGCGCTGCAACTTGGCGATTTCCAGCTTGATCTTCTCGATCTCTTCCTTGAGCGCGGCCGTGCCCTGCGCGGCGCCCTTCTCGGCCTTCCAGATTTCGTCCAGGTCGGCGTATTCCTTCTCCAGGCGCGCGATTTCCTGCTCGATCAGCTCCAGGCGCTTCATCGACGCCTCGTCGGTCTCTTTCTTGACCGCCTCGCGCTCGATCTTCAGCTGGATGGTGCGGCGTTCGAGCTTGTCCATCGACTCGGGCTTGGAATCGATCTCCATCTTGATGCGCGCGCCGGCCTCGTCGATCAGGTCGATCGCCTTGTCGGGCAGGAAGCGGTCGGTGATATAGCGATGCGACAGTTCCGCCGCGGCGACGATGGCCGGGTCGGTAATCTCCACGCCGTGGTGCAGCTCATACTTTTCCTGCAAGCCGCGCAGGATGGCAATGGTGGCCTCCACGCTGGGCTCGTCCACCAGCACCTTCTGGAAGCGGCGCTCCAGCGCTGCGTCCTTCTCGATGTACTTGCGGTATTCGTCCAGCGTCGTGGCGCCGATGCAGTGCAGCTCACCGCGCGCCAGCGCCGGCTTGAGCATGTTGCCCGCGTCGATCGCGCCCTCGGCCTTGCCGGCGCCGACCATGGTGTGGATCTCGTCGATGAAGACGATGGTCTGGCCCTCGTCCTTGGCGACGTCATTGAGCACCGCCTTCAGGCGTTCCTCGAACTCGCCGCGGTACTTCGCGCCGGCAAGCAGGCCGGCCATGTCCAGCACCAGCACGCGCTTGTTCTTCAGGCTCTCGGGCACTTCGCCGTTGACGATGCGCTGCGCCAGGCCTTCGACGATGGCAGTCTTGCCCACGCCGGGCTCGCCGATCAGCACCGGGTTGTTCTTGGTGCGGCGCTGCAGGATCTGGATCGCGCGGCGGATCTCGTCGTCGCGGCCGATCACGGGGTCGAGCTTGCCGATGCGGGCGCGCTCGGTCAGGTCGATGGTGTATTTCTTGAGGGCCTCGCGCTGGCCCTCGGCCTCGGCGCTGTTGACCGAATCGCCGCCGCGCACGGCCTGGATGGCCGACTCGAGCGACTTGCGGTTCAGGCCGTTTTCACGCGAGATGCGGCCGGCGTCGCCCTTGTCGTCGGCGACGGCCAGCAGGAACAGCTCGCTGGCGATGAACTGGTCGCCACGCTTGATGGCTTCCTTCTCGGTGGCGTTAAGCAGGTTCACCAGGTCGCGGCCAATCTGGACCTCGCTGGTGCCCTGCACTTGCGGCAGGCGCTTGATGGCGGCGTCCAGCGCGGTCTGCAGGCCCGGCACGTTGACGCCGGCGCGCGCCAGCAGCGCGCGGGCGGCGCCGTCGTCCTGCGCCAGCAGCGCGCGCAGCAAGTGCTGCGGTTCGATGTATTGGTTGTCGTTGCCCAGTGCCAGGCTTTGCGCATCAGCCAGCGCTTCCTGGAATCGGGTGGTCAGCTTGTCAAGACGCATAAGGAATCCCTCTCTCAATAAGGTCGTGTCCCGATGCGGGGGCGTCCGCGCCGGTCTTTGCTGCCGGAGCGCCCGTATGCCCTGCCGGACACTGGATTGTCTTTTCGAAAGATAAGGCTTTGTCGCGACATTTCAAGGCCGCGCCGGTACGGCAGCCGCTATCTCGACAACCCGGGCTCCCACGCTCGCAAGTGCTGCAAGCGATACGCGGCTAGGCGGCGCGGCAGCCGCCCTTGTCCGCAAGGTTGCGCACCAGCACGAGTGATTCGCCCTGCACCACCACGCGCCCGTCCGCGCCCGTGACCACGCTGGCCAGGTTGACCAGGTCCTTGCCGGCGCGCAACCGCACAATGCGCACGCATGCCGTCAGCGGCTCATCCAGCCGCGCGGCTGAAGCGAGGCGCAGCGACTGCTTCATCCACCCCGTACCCCGTCCGGGCAGCCGCGTGCCGAGCAGGTCCGAGAACATGCCGGCCAGCAGCGGCAGCGGCACCACCGGCCCGCCAAACCCGCGCGCGCGGGCAAAGGCCGGGTCGGCGTGGTAGGGGTTGGCGTCGCCGGTCAGGGTGATGTACTCGTCCAGGTCGGCCTGCGCGAAGGCGCGTGCCGCACGGGCTTCCTGACCTGGGCGCAGGCCGTACAGGATGGCGTCGCCCGCCTCTGGCGCCTGCGCCGCCTCGCCGGGCAGCAGGGCCAGTGGGTCCGGCCCGGCGTCCGGCAGCCACAGCGATGCACCCACGGCCGTGACGCGCGGCGCCTCGCCCGGCCCGCCCGCGCTGCCCACGGTGGTGCCGTAGCCCGCCAGTCCGGCCGGCGCGGGCTGCGGCGCCAGCGCGATCTGCACCGTATCGCCAACGAAGGCCGGCGTCGGGAACATCAGCGTCTGCCCGACCGGCAACGCCGGCCCGGGCAGCTGCCGCCAGGTGTGGGCGCACAACAGCGAAAACAGGAACATGCCGTGCGCCACGGTGGCACCGAAATGCGTGCCACGGGCAAAGGCCGGATCGCAGTGGATCGGGTTGTCGTCGTGCGACAAGGCGGCGAAGCGGTCGAAGTCGCGCTGCGACAGCACGCGCGGCAGGGCATCGTTCATCAGTCAGGCACCTGTACGGTGTTAGCGTTGACGGTAATCGCGTTGCCGGCCGCAGGCGAGGCGGCGAACGGCGGCACGTTGGACGGCAGCAGCGCCGGCGCCGGCGTGTTGAGGGTGCCGCCGCGCGGCGTGGTGCGCAGCACCTGCGACGGCGGCAGCGCCTTGCCCGCGGTGAGGTTGTCGTAGACCGCATCCAGGGCCCGGTTCAGGTAGACGTGCAGCGGCACATAGCGGTTGCTGTAGCCTGGCACCAGACCGATGAAGGCATCGAAGTGCTGGGCGTTCTCGACCTCCACGTATGACAGCTTGCTGGTCACCCCCTCCTGCTGCCGGTTCAGCCCGAGATACGGGCGCGAGGTATGGTTGACCGGCAGCAGCCCGTCGCTGCGCCCGTGCACGATCACCGCCGGCTTGCCGCGCAGGTTGCCGTTGCGCAGCGTCAGCGCCTGGCCGGCCTGCAATGCGCGCGCCGCGGCGTCCGTGCCGGCCAGCAGGCTGCGCAGGCAGTTGGCGCCGTCGTAGTTCAGGTCTTGCCGCAGCGTCAAGGGTGAAACAGACGCCAGGTTCAGGTACGGGCCATGCTGCGGATCGAGGTCATTGATCAACTGGACCGGCGGCAGTGGCGGCACGCCGTTGCCAGTGGCGAACATCGACGCCAGCGCCGCGGGCGCGATTGCCGCGGGCTTCAGGTCGGTCAGCGTGCTGGCAAAGCTGTAGCCGCACAGCCGGTCGGTGACGCTGGCCTGCGCATAGGCGTTGGCATAGTTGACCGAGATCGCGGCGGCCACGTCAAACACGGCCAGCGACGGGTGCAGATCGTCCGATTCCGCTTCCCAGCCGGCGGCACGCAGCGCCTGCAGGGCGCTGGCGCTCTGTTCGTCCGTGTTCGCGCCGCTCACCAGGCCCTTTTCCGCCAGCGTCTGGCAGCGGTTGGCAAAGAACGTCGCCGTGGAGGGGTTGGTGTAGAACGGCGCCTGGGTCAGCGCGGTGGCCCGCGCGGCGCAGTGCTGCAGCAGATTGGCGGTGGTGGTGTAGTCGTACAGCGTGCGGCCCGAAGCCGCCACCGGCGTCGCGCCGCGTTGCACCACGATGCCGGTATTGGGCGGCATGTTCAGGTTGGGCTCGCCCACCGCCACGCCGTCGATCAGCCCGCCGGCATCCTGCTCGGCCGCCGCCACTGCGGCACCGCCGCCATTGGACACACTGGACGCGATCACCACGATCTTGTCCTGGTCCAGGGTGCGCTGGCGGGTGCCGTTGGCCGACACGGCGCCGAAGCGGTCATTGATCGCCCAGATCGCAAATTCCACCGCCTGCAGCGTGAACTTGCCCCAGTCTTTCTCCGGGTTGCGCTGCGAATGCGCGTGCTTGAACGCCAGCCGGTGCGGGTTGGCTGCGGTGAAGTCCGCCAGCGAGGTGGCCCCCGCCGGCGCGGCAAACTGCGCGTTCTTGCCGGCTGCTGTGCGCGTGGCGCGGGTGCCGTCGATCAGCGGCACGGTGTCGGTATCCAGGTCATGCGGCGCGGCGCCGGTGCCCTTGTCGGTATAGGCCACCGCGCAGCCGCGCTTCAGGCCCCACTCGCCGGTGGAAATGCCGCCATAGACGCCGCGTGAACCGGACGAAGTGGCCGTGATCACGCACGGCTTCGACGTGTTGAAGGTGGCGGGGATCTGCACCAGCATGGTCACGTTCTGCTGGCCCGAGCCGTCGTCCGAATAAGCCAGGTATTCCACGCCGGCCACCTTGCCTTCCGAGCCGGTGACATTGCCCTGCGCATCGACATTGGGGCCGTAGAGCGAGCCGTAGCCGCCGCTGGCGGTGGTGTCGACGATGGCACGATAGTTGGTATGAATCGCATAGCGCCGCAACTCCGCCGCGGTCGGCGCGGTGGGGTTGGCCGGTAGTGGCGCGGTGGCGCTGGCCAGGCCGTCCTTGCCCAGGCCCGCGGTCAGCAGGTCGTCGGTGGTGCCGTTGTAGCTGTTGATGGTGACCGTGCCGATATACGCCGGCTTGGTATTGGGGTTGCTGCCGTTGCCGTTGTTGTCATCGCCCGAACCGCAGGCGGCGGCCAGCATCGATGCGGCGGCCGCCAGCACCGTGAGCCTGAGGCGGCGTTTCTGTTGCGGCGGGATCTGCGTGGAATGCATGTCAACCTCCTCCTGTCGCACCCGGATGGCCGGGGCTGTCGAGTTGTCTTCAGATCGAGGACTGCGGAGACTGCGAACTGCGAAAATCAAAAACAGAGAACTTTGCGCGCAGCTTGTGCTTTTCCACCTTGCCGGACGGCGTGCGCGGCAGCGCATCAAGAAAGCGCACATGGCGCGGCACCTTGTAGCGGGCCAGCTGCGCCTTGCAGTGGGCGATCACGGCATCAGCCTCCAGGGCGGCGCCCGGGCGCAGCACCACCAGCGCCATGCCGACCTCGCCCCAGCGTGCATCCGGCGTGCCGATCACCGCGGCCTCGGCCACGCCCGGCAGCTGGAACAGCACGTTCTCGACCTCGGCAGGATAGACGTTCTCGCCGCCCGAGATAAACATGTCCTTGGCCCGGTCGACGATGTAGTAGTCGCCGTCCTCGTCCCGGTAGGCGATATCGCCGGAATGCAGCCAGCCGCCGCGGATCGAGGCCGCGCTGGCCTCGGGCAGGTTCCAGTAGCCCGGCGTCACGCCCGGGCCCTTGATCAGCAGTTCGCCACGCTCGCCCGGACCCACGTCCGCTCCCAGCGCATCGACGATGCGCGTCAGCATCGACCCCACCGGCTTGCCGATGGTGCCGATCTTGCGGCGCGCGGTGTCCTCGTCGCAGACAAAGACCGTGGGGCCGGTCTCGGTCATGCCGAAGCCGAAGCAGAGGGTCACGCCCTTGGCCAGGTAGGCCTCAAGCAGCGGCCTGGGCACCGGCGAGCCCCCCGCCGACATATTGCGCACGCCGGCGAAGTCCGCCTGCGCGAAGCGCGGGTGCTGGCTCAGGAACAGGTACACCGCCGGCACCGCGAAGAACATGGTGATGCCCTCGCCGCTGGCGCGGTCGAGCTTGCGCAGCACCACCTGCGGCTCGAACTGCCGCATGATGTGCACCGTGCCGCCCGCGTGCAGCACCGGATTGGCATACAGGTTCAGGCCGCCGGTGTGGAAGAACGGCAGCACGCTGAGAAACACGTCGTCGCGCGTGATCTTGTTTGCCAGCATCGCGTTGACGGCATTGAAGAAGACCATGCCATAGGTCTGGATCACGCCCTTGGGCTTGCCGGTGGTGCCGGAGGTATAGAGCAGGTGCCAGACCTCGGACTCATCGCGGCACGGCATCTCGATGATGCGGCCGGAGGCAGCGTCGAGCACCGCCTCGTACTCGGTCCAGCCGCCGGGCACGTCGGCCGCCTCGTCGTCGGCCAGGTGCAGCACCGCGCGCAGCGGGATGGCGCGCGCCAGATCCGCGGCCACGGCCAGGAAGCCGTCGCCGGCCACCAGCACCTCGGGCGTGCAGTCCTGCAGGATCGGCAGCAGCTCCGCCGCCGGCAGGCGCCAGTTCAGGCACACCATCACCATGCCGGCCTTGGCGCAGCCAAACAGCATCTCGAAATAGTCCGAGCTGTTGTGCGCCAGCACCGCCACGCGCGTGCCCGGCGCCAGTTGCAGATGGTCGCGCAGGTATTCCGCGAAGCGGCTGGCGCGTTCGTCGAAGCGGCGATAGGTCACCTGGTGGCCGCTCTCCACGTCCACCAGCGCGACCTTGTCGGGGAAATGCTGCGCGTTCTTGTGCAGCCAGTCGATGACATACATGCGCCAGCCTCCGCTCAGCTTGCCACGTCCTGCACGGGCCCGGTGCCGCGCAGCCGCCCCACCACGCCCTGCGGGAAATAATAGACGCTCAGGATAAACAGCAAACCCAGCCACAGCAGCCAGCGGTCCGGGTGCAGCAGCGACGACAGCAGCGGCAGTGCGGCGGTGGCGTCGCTGGCCAGTTTCATCACGTCCTGCAGGTAGGTCTGCGCCACCAGGAACAGCACCGTGCCAATCACCGCGCCATAGAGCGTGCCCATGCCGCCAATCACCACGATCAGCAGGATGTCGACCATGATCTCGAACGACAGCGAGGTATCGGGCCCGTTGTAGCGCAGCCAGATCGCCATCAGCACGCCTGCCAGCGTGGCGAACATCGCCGACAGCACCGTCGACACGGTGCGATACACCACGGTGCGGTAGCCGATCGCCTCGGCGCGGAAGTCGTTCTCGCGGATCGCCTGCAGCACCCGGCCAAAGGGCGAGTTGACGATGCGCAGCAGCACCAGGAACAGTACCACCGCGCCGGCGAACACCAGGTAGTAGCTCAGCAGCTTGCCGCTCAGCGGCACGCCCAGCCATTCGGTGTCGCCCAGCGTAAAGCCGGGGCGCAGCACCTCCGGCACCTTGAAGGTCAGCCCGTCCTCGCCGCCGGTCCATTCCGACAACTGCGACACCAGCGTGGCAAAGGCGGTTGCCACCGCCAGCGTGATCATGGCAAAGAAGATCGCGCGCACCCGCAACGAGAACAGCCCGATCAGGAAGGCCAGCAGCGCCGACACCGCCAGCGCGCCGACGGTGCCCGCCAGCAGCGCACCCCAGCCCGGCTCCATGCGCGACATGGCGATGGCCACGCCATAGCCGCCGATGCCGAAGAACATGGTGTGGGCAAAGGAAACGATGCCGGTATAGCCCAGCAGCAGGTCATAGCTGGCCACCAGCACCACGAAGATGCAGATCTTGGCCGCCATGTTGAGCGCACGCGCGCCGGGGAAGGCAAAGGGCGCGCACGCCAGGGCCACCAGGATCACCAGCAGGATCACGGTCAGCGCGCGGCTGCGCGGCAGGTCGCCGGAGAGAAGTCGGATCATGGTCGTTGCCCTCAGCGCCGCGCCACCGGGAACAGCCCCTGCGGGCGCCACAGCAGCACCAGCATCATCAGCAGGATGTTGGAGAACAGGGCAACCTTCGGGAACAGGAAGCCGGTGTAGTTGGCCATCAGCCCCACCAGCAGCGCGCCGACAAAGCAGCCCGTGGTCGAACCCAGCCCGCCGATGATGATGACGATGAAAATCAAAACATTCACCTGCGCACCGATCGCCGCAGTGATGTTCTGCTGGTACAGCCCCCACAGCACCCCGCCCAGCCCCGCCAGCGCCGCGCCCGCGACGAACACGCCGATAAACAGGCGCCGCACGCGGTAGCCAAGGGCCTCGACCATCTCGCGGTTCTCCACGCCGGCGCGGATCAGCAGGCCGATGCGGGTGCGGTTGAGCAGCAACAGCATGGCGACAAAGATCACCAGCCCCAGCGCCATCGCAATCAGCCGGTACTTCTCGATGGCGGCATCGCCCAGAAGCACCGCGCCGCGGAAAGTGGTGGGCACCTGCAGCGCGATGGTCTCAGGGCCCCAGATCGCCTTGATCAGCTGCTCGGCCACGATCATGCCGCCCATGGTGATCAGGATCTGCTTCAGGTGCTGGCCGTAGACCGGGCGCACCACCACGCGCTCGAAGAACAGCCCGACCGCGCCCGCGGCCACCATGGCCGCCGCGATCGCCAGCGCAAACACGGCCAGGTTCTGCGCCAGGCTGTCGGCCTCGACCCAGCCCGCCATCGGCAGCAGCACCGAGGCCGCCACGTAGGCGCCCAACGCGATAAAGGCGCCGTGGCCGAAGTTGAGCACGTCCATCAGGCCGAACACCAGCGTCAGGCCGGAAGAGACGACGAAGATGATCATCCCCATCGCGAGCCCGGCAATGGTCAGCGTCAGCCAGGTCGACGGGCTGCCAACCAGCGGATAGGCCAGCAGCATCAGCAGCGGCGCCAGCGCCAGCGGGGTCCAGTCGAGCCGGACCTTGGGCAGGTCCGACGGTGCGGCGGCCGGCAAAGTTGTTGAAGTGGTCATGTTTGTTGTCCCGCGTTACTGGTGCGCCGCCAGCGACAGCCCCAGCAGCTTCTGCTGCAGCCCGTCGTCTTCAGCCAGCGCCGCCATCGTGCCCGTGTGCACCGTGCGGCCGTCGTCCATCACCGCCACCGTATCCCCCACCGACTTCGCCATATGGAAGTTCTGTTCCACCAGCAGGATCGACACCTCGGTCTGCTTCAGTTCGCGGAACACATGGATCATGTTCTGGATGATGGCCGGCGCCAGGCCCTTGGTGGGCTCGTCTACGATCAGCAGCTGGCGCGGCTCGATGATGGCGCGCGCCACCGACAGCATCTGCTTCTGCCCGCCCGACAGCACGCCGGCACGCTGCTGCCAGAAGGTCTTCAGCGCCGGGAACATGCGGAACACCCAGTCCAGCCGGCGCTCATCGATGGCGCCGGTGCGCGCTGCCAGGCGCATGTTCTCAGCCACGGTCAGGTCGGAGAACACGCTCATGTTTTCCGGCACGTAGGCAATGCCGGCCTGCGCGATCGCGGGCGTGCTGTGGCACGTGATGTCGGTGCCGTCAAGGGTCACCGTGCCGGCGCTGGCCCGCCACAGGCCCATGATGGTGCGCAGCGTGGTGGTCTTGCCGGCGCCGTTGCGCCCCAGCAGCATGGTCACGCCGCCGCGCGGCACCTCGAAGCTCACGCCGTGCAGGATGTGGTACGGGCCGATATGGGTCTGCACACCCTGCAGCCGCAGGATTGGCGCGGTTGCTTGTGCGTCAGCCATGGCTGCCCTCCTCTTGCGGCAGGCCCAGGTAGGCCTGCTGCACCACCGGCGAGGCGATCACCCCGGCCGGGTCGCCGTCGGCCACCAGGGTGCCGTTGTGCAGCACGATGATGCGGTCGGCCAGCGAGCGCACCACGTCCATCTTGTGTTCGACCAGCAGCACGGTCTTGCTGCGGTCCTGGCGGATCTCGCGGATAAGGTCAAGGATCACCGGCACTTCATCCACGCTCATACCCGCGGTGGGCTCGTCGAACATGAACACGCGCGGCTGCAGCGCCAGCAGGATGCCCACCTCCAGCTTGCGCTGGTCGCCATGCGGGAGCGATGCCACCGTCAGCTGGCGCTTGCCGGCCAGCGCCACGCGCTCCAGGATGGCCATGGCCTGCGCCTGCACGTCGCGGTGGCTGGTCCACATCGAGAACAGATCGATGCCGCGCTGCTGGCGCGCCTGCACCGCCAGCCGCACGTTCTCCAGCACCGACAGCTGCGGGAACAGGCTGGTCAGCTGGAAGGCGCGGCCAATGCCGCGGCGCGTCTTCTGCGACACCGGCAGGTGCGTCACGTCCTCGCCATCCAGCAGGATCTGCCCGGCCGTGGGCGGCAACTGGCCCGAGACCAGGTTGAAGTACGTGGTCTTGCCGGCGCCATTGGGGCCGACGATGCAGGTCAGCTCGCCGGGCCGGAACGCGCACGACACCGCATTGACGGCCACATGGCCGCCAAAGCGGATGGTCAGGCCGCGCGTTTCCAGCAGCGGCTGCGCCCCGGCGGCGGTCGCGCCGGCGTGCCCGGCGGCCGGCTGCGACGGCGCCGGCGCGGGCCGGGCGAAAGAGGCTGGCGCGTTCATCAGCGGTGGTTGCGCACGGGCACGGCCATCTCTTCGGGCTTGATCTCGCGCACGAGCTCAGGCACGCCCCAGGCGAAGGCAGGATCCACCTTGATCCGGAAGTGGTACATCGACTGCATGGCCTGGTGGTCTTCCTTGCGGAACGTCATCTTGCCCTTGGGCGTGTCGAACGACATGCCTTCCATCGCCGTGATCAGCTTCTCAGTGCCGGTCTCGCCGCTGGTCTTCTTCAGCGCCTCCACCAGCGCGATGCCCGCGGTCATGCCGCCGGCCGTGAAGAAGTCGGGCGGCGACTTGAACTTGCTGTAGTGGTTGGACACCAGCCACTCATTGGCCTTGTTCTTGGGGATGCCGAAGTAGTAGTAGGTGGCCCCTTCCATGCCCGGGAAGTTCTTGTAGCTGGCCATCGCCGGCAGGATGTTGCCGCCGGTGGCAATCTCGATGCCGTAGCGCTTGGGATCGAGATCGGCGATCTTGAACGGGTTGCCGGCACCGGCCCAGATAATGAAGATCACCTTGCGGCCCGGCTTGTCCTTGAGCGAATCAAACAGCCGCTGCGCGCCGGCGGTGAAGTCCGTGGTGCTGGTCGGCAGGTATTCCTCATGCACGATCTTCGCGTTCTTCAGCGCACCCTTGAACGCCTTGACGCCGTCGCGGCCAAAGGCGTAGTCCTGCGCCAGCGTGGCGATCTGCACGCCTGGCTTATCAAGCGCCACGGCGTTGGAGATCGCATCCTGCGACGAGTTGCGCCCGGTGCGGAAGATAAAGCGGTTCCATTTGTCGCCGGTGATGGAGTCGGCCACCGCCGGTTCGACCAGCAGCACCTTCTTGTATTCCTCCGCCACCGGCAGCATGGCCAGCGCGGTGCCGGAAGAGGTGGGGCCGACGGCGATATCGGCGCGGTCGTCGCTGTAGGCGGCGGCCAGCTGCGCCTTGGCCACGTCCGGCTTGCCCTGGGTGTCTTTCTCGATCACCACCAGCTTGTTGCCATTGACGGTCATGGTGCCGTTGGTGGCGTACTCCAGGCCCATCATCAGGCCGGTCTGGGTCTGCTTGGCGTAGGCCTCGAGCGCGCCGGTCTTGTCATAGACGTGCGCGATGCGGATGTCCTTGGCCAGCGCGGTGCCGGCGGCAAGCAGGCCGGCGGCCATGACCAGGGCACGTACGGCGAGTGGATTGCGTTGCATTGCTGTCTCCTGTGTTCGGTCTCGTTTGTGTTTATCTGGATGAAACCTGCTGCAACTGCCTGGGAATGCTATACGGACTATTCGCGCGCGCGCCCCGCCAGGAAGCACCGCATGCCGTCGGCGGCCTCGGCGCTGGCGATCTGTGCGACAAAGGCCGCGCGCTCTCGCTCAAGGCCGGCCGCCAGGGTGTCGGCGTCCCAGCGCAACAGCGCGCGCGTGCGGGCCACGCTGCCCGGCACCTTGCGCGCAATGCCGCGCGCCAGCGTCACGGCTTCGGCCTCGGCCGAACCCGGCGCGGCCAGCGCGGTCGCCAGCCCGAGCGCCGCCGCCTCCGGCGCGGCGACGATCGTATTGTTCAGCTGCCAGGCGCGCGCCCGCGGCGTGCCGACCCGCTGCGGCAACATCGCGGTCCAGCCGCCGTCCGGGCTGAAGCCAACCACGGTGTAGTACGGCGCGATGCGCGCATCCCGCGCCAGCACCGCCATGTCGCACGCCAGCACCAGGCCCAGCGAGCCGCCCGTCAGCCAGCCCTCCACCGCCGCCACCGCCGGGCAACGCAGCGCGGCCAGGCGCAGGATCGAACGGTTCAGCAGTGCCAGCAGCCGGTCGGCGTAGCTGGCAATCGCATCGCCCTGCGCAGCGAACGCCGCGACGTCGCCGCCAGTGGAGAAATTTTTTCCGGCATGCGTCAGCACCACAGCATGGATCGCCGGGTCGGCTTCAATCTCGTCCAGCGCGGCCAGCAGCGCTTCGAGCAGCTCGGGCACCAGGCTGTTGTGCCGCTGCGGCCGGTTCAGGCGCAGTAGTGCCACGCCCTCGGCGCGCTCCCACTGCACCATGGGTTCTGCGTGGGCGTTCATCGCGGCTGCAGGCCGTGCGAGATCAGGTCGAAGGCGGTATCGACCACCTTCTCCATCGAAGGCGGGCGCTTCCAGCGCGCATAGCGCATGCCCAGGAAGTTGCTGATGCCGATCAGGCACCAGGCGCGCACTTCGGCATCGCCGGGCACGATCTCGCCCTGCTCTTCGGCGCGCGTCAGGCGCCGGCTGTAGAGCTCGGCAAACACCTGGAAATAGCTGCTGTAGATGGTCTCGTCCACCGAGTACGAATCCAGCACGATCCGGTACAGGTTCTTGTGGCGCGACACGAACGAGAGGAAGGCCTTCAGGCCCAGGCGCTCGGCTTCCATCTGGGTGGCCGCGGCGGCAACGTGCTTGCGCAGGTGGGCGCGCACCAGTTCCAGCATGTGCGCGACCAGCGCGCGGAAGATGTCTTCCTTGTCCTTGAAATACAGGTAGAAGGTGCCCATCGCGACCTTGGCTTCCTGCGTGATCTCGGAGATCGACGCGGCGTAATAGCCTTTCTCACCGAACACCTTCTCGGCCGCGCGCAGCAGCGCCTCGCGCGTCTTCTGCCCGCGCGCGGTCTTGGGCGGGCAGATGCCGCCGGCGTGGCCGGGTGCGCGGGTTGCGCCGGTTTCGGGCGGTGCGCCCGTGTCGGTCTGGGACATCTTGTCTCCGGTGGCGCTGCGCGCCTTGTCATTGGAATGACCGCTACATGTCATGCCGGCGCAGGCAGGCGCCTCCTCCGCGCCTGCCTGCGCCGTGAATCGCCACTCAGGCAAAACCTGATAGCTGATTCATGTTTCATCGTATAAATTGCCCCCCATGGATGTCAATAGAGAGGCACCCTCACCCGGTGGCATCCAGGCCGCTTCCCCTTACCCTCCTGCCAGGAGAGAACCGTCGTTGGACGCTCCCGATTCGGCACCCGCCGGCCCCGCGCCGCCCTTTGCCAGCCACCCGGCGCGCGGCGCCTTGCCAGGCTGGCGCGAAACCGGCCAGGGACGGCCGCTGCTGTTGCTGCACGGCTGGTCGGTCACCGGCGAGGCCTTCGACGGCCAGCGGGCGCTCGCACTGGCTGGATTCCGCGTGATCGCGCCCGACCATGCCGGCCACGGCCTGTCGCGCGAGCGCGACGGCATCACGATCACGGCGCTGGCGCGCGACGTCGCCGGACTGGTTGCGCACCTCGGGCTGACAGACGTGGTGGTGGCTGGCTGGTCGATGGGGGCGATGGTGGCATGGGCGCTGCTGCGCGACCATCCGGGTCTTCCGCTGGGAGCGGTCGGCAGCATTGACATGACGCCCAGGCTGGTGACCGATCCGGCCTGGCCGCATGGCCTGCACGGCCACTATGAGATAGCGCACGCCGCGCAGATGGCGGCCCGCTTCCGGGCCGACTGGCCCCGGCTGGCGCCGTCGGTTGCGCTGGGAATGTGGTCGGCGGGAAGGCGCCCGGAAGGCGCCGCGCTGCAGCGCATCGCGCACATGGCGGGCCAGTGCGATGCGGCGGCGCTTGCCGCCCTATGGGAAGACATGGCGCGCCAGGATTTCCGGGAGACACTGCGCGGCACCGGGCGGCCGCTGTTCCATTTGTACGGGGAAGCCAGCCGGCTCTATGCGCCCGCCGTGGGTGCCGCCACGCTCGCACTGCGGCCCGAGGCGGGATTCGGCGTAGTGGCCGGCGCCGGCCACAGCCCGCACATGGAGCAGCCGCAGGCGTTCAATGCCGCGCTGCTGGACCTGATCGCGCGGGCCGCGTCAGGCCAGCATGCGGTAAGTCCAGAGGCCGAAGCCGGTCAGCAGCAGTGAGCCGCCCAGGTGCAGCAGCAGGTGCAGCGCCGCCCAGCCGTAGTCGCCGGCAATCAGGTTCGCCACCACCTCGCTGGAAAAAGTAGAGAACGTGGTCAGCCCGCCAAGGAAGCCGGTGATGGCCAGCAGGCGCCATTCCGGCGGCAGGCCCGCGTGCAGATCGAAGAATCCGACCGCGAGCCCGATCAGGTAGCCACCCAGCAGGTTGGCCGCCAGCGTGCCATAGGGCAGCGCGGGATTGATCGCGTTCCACAGCACCGCGAAGCCCCAGCGCAGCCACGCACCCGCCGCGGCGCCCACGCCCACGGCGACAAAGCCGAGCGGCCCCATCAGGGCTGGCTCCCGCCCTGCTTCTCCGGTGGCGCGCCGGCATCGTCGCCGCTGGCATTTAACGATGCGATCCCCCAGCGCTGGAGGGCGGCTTCGTCGGTCACGCGGGCGTCGACCCAGCGCGCCCCTTCCGGGGTGTCTTCCTTCTTCCAGAACGGCGCTTCGGACTTGAGGTAGTCCATGATGAACTCGCACGCGGCAAAGGCATTGCCGCGATGCGCCGACGCCACCGCGACCATCACGATCTGGTCCAGCGGCTGCATCGGCCCCACACGGTGGATGATGGTCACGCCCAGCAGCGCCCAGCGCGCGCACGCAGCCGCCTCGATCTGCGCCAGCGCCTTCTCGGTCATGCCCGGATAGTGCTCCAGCTCCATCGCGCTGACGGCGCTGCCGTCGCTGACATCGCGCACGGTGCCGATAAAGCTGGCCACCGCGCCGACCGCCGGATTGCCGGCACGCAGCGCCGCGACTTCCGCGCCAAGATCGAAATCCTCACGCTGCACCCTGACGCTCATCTCAGCCTCCGGTCACTGGTGGGAAAAAGGCGACTTCGCAGCCATCGGCAATCGCCGTTTCGGGGCGCGCCACCGCATGGTCGACGGCCATGCGCAGCGCGCGGCCTTCAGCCAGGGTCTCGGCCCAGGCGCCGCCGCGCTGGCGCAGCCACTGGCGCAGCTCGCCCACGGTGCGCACGTCGGCCGGCACCTCGGCGCGCTCTTCGGCCACGCCCAGCTGCTCGCGCACGCTGGCAAAGAATCGGAGTTCGATGTTCATCACGGCTTCTGTCCTGGTCATGCTGGCCGGCTACGCGAGCAGGCCGTCAAACGGAATGAACTGCACGGTATCGCCGCGCGCGATCGCCTGGTTGGGCGGATTGTCGATCAGGCCGTCGCCCCAGACGGTAGAGGTCAGCACCCCCGAACTCTGGTTGGGGAACAGGTCCAGGCCGCCCTCGGCATTGATGCGCGCGCGCAGGAACTCATTGCGGCGGTCGCCCTTGTTCAGCGCGAAATCCGCGCGCAGCGGCAGGCGCCGCGGGGTCACGCCGGCCACGCCCTGCAGGCGCAGGATGAACGGGCGCACGAACAGCAGGAAGGTCACGAAGCTGGACACCGGGTTGCCAGGCAAACCCAGGAAGAACGCCGGCTCAGCATCGTTGTTGACCTGCCCGAACGCCAGCGGCTTGCCCGGCTTGATCGCGATCTGCCACATGTCGAGCCGCCCTTCGGCCTCGACCGCGGGCTTGATATGGTCTTCCTCGCCAACCGAGACACCGCCCGACGTGATGATCAGGTCGTGTCCCTGCGCCGCGCGGCGCAGGGTCTCGCGCGTGGCGGCCAGCGTGTCGGGCACGATGCCGAAGTCGCTGACCTCGCAGCCCAGGTTTTCCAGCAGGCCGCGCAGCGTGAAGCGGTTGGAGTTGTAGATGGCGCCCGGCTTGAGCGGCTCGCCCGGCATCGCCAGTTCGTCGCCGGTGAAGAACACGGCGACGCGCACGCGCCGCACCACGTCCAGCTTTGCCTGGCCGACCGATGCGGCCAGCCCCAGCGCCTGCGGCGTCAGCCGCGTGCCGGCCGGCAGGATCACGCTGCCGGCTTCGATATCCTCGCCCGCGCGCCGCACCCATTCACCGGATTGCGGCACGTGGTTGACGATCACATCCTCACCCTCGGCGGCGCATTGTTCCTGCATCACCACGGCGTCGGCGCCCGGCGGGATCAGCCCGCCGGTGAAGATGCGCGCGGCGGTGCCGGGTTCCAGCGCGCTGCCGACATGGCCGGCAGGGATCCGTTGCGACACGCGCAGCCGCGTGCCGGCAACGGGCACATCGGCCGCGCGCATGGCGTAGCCGTCCATCGAGGTATTGTCGGCCGGCGGCACGCGCAGCGTGCTGGTCACGGGCGCGGCCAGCACGCGGCCATTGGCGTCGAGCGTGTCGACGGATTCAACCTGCGCCAGCGGACGGGCGGCGCCGAGCAGCGCGTCGAGCGCCTGGGCCATGGTCAGCATCGGGGGGCGGGAAGGTGCTGCGGCTTGGGTCATGGTGCGATGTGGGAAAGAGTTGGCCCACGAAAAACGGCCCGCGCATTGCCTGCACCCACTTGTTGGGGCAGGCAACGCGGGGGCCGGGGATCGGGCCCGCAGCCTGATTGTAGCGAGTTGGCGCGGGCCCGGCATGCGGCAGCGCCGCAGCGGGCTACACGCACCCGCGCGCTTACAGGCCGGTGTGGCCGGCGATGTAGGCCTTGACCTGCGCGGCGTCCGCGGGCATCACTTCAAAGCGCTGCGGCAGGCTCTCGATGCCCTCGAACCTGGCCGGGCGCTCCGGCTCGTGGCCGAGCGCTTCGCGGATGGTGTCGGCAAACTTGGCGGGCAGCGCGGTTTCCAGCACCACCATCGGCACGCCGGCGCTGAGATGCTCGCGCGCCACCTTGACGCCATCGGCGGTATGGGTATCGATAGTGATGCCGTAGCGCGATGACAGGTCGCGGATGGTGGCCAGCCGGTCCTGGTGCGTGCTGCGGCCCGAGACAAAGCCGAACTGGCGGATGCGGTCGAATTCCGGCGTGCCCGACAGGTCGAAGCCGCCCTTCTCTTCCACGTCGCGGAACAGCGCCGCCAGCTTGCCGCCGTCCTGGCCCAGCAGGTCGAACACGAAGCGCTCGAAGTTCGAGGCCTTGGAGATGTCCATGCTGGGGCTGGAGGTATGGTAGGTCTCGGCCGACTTGCGCACGCGGTAGGCGCCGGTGCGGAAGAACTCGTCGAGCACGTCGTTCTCGTTGGTGGCCACCACCAGCTTGTCGATCGGCAGGCCCATCATGCGCGCGATATGGCCGGCGCAGACATTGCCGAAGTTGCCCGACGGCACGCAGAACGACACCTTCTGGCCCGGGCCGCTGGTAGCCAGCAGCCAGCCCTTGAAGTAGTACACCGCCTGGGCCACCACGCGCGCCCAGTTGATCGAGTTGACCGTGCCGATCTTCTGGCGCGCCTTGTAGCCGAGGTCGTTGGAGACCGCCTTGACGATGTCCTGGCAGTCGTCGAACACGCCTTCGACCGCCAGGTTGAAGATGTTGGCATCCTGCAGGCTGAACATCTGCGCGGTCTGGAACGCGCTCATCTTGCGGTGCGGGCTCAGCATGAACACGCGGATGCCGCGCTTGCCGCGCATCGCGTATTCGGCGGCGCTGCCGGTATCGCCCGAGGTCGCGCCCAGGATGTTCAGCTCCTGGCCGGCACGGCCCAGCGCGTACTCGAACAGGTTGCCGAGCAGCTGCATCGCCATGTCCTTGAAGGCCAGCGTCGGGCCGTTGGACAGGCCCAGCAGTTGCAGCCTGGTGCCGCCTTCTTCGCCCAGCGTGCGCAGCGGCGTAATGTCGGCGGTGTTGTCGCCTTCGCGCGCGTTGCAATACACCTCGGGCGTATAGGTCTTGCGCGTCAGCGCGCGCAGGTCCTCGGCGGGAATATCGTCGCAGAACTTGCGCAGGATCTCGTAGGCCAGGTCGGCATACGACAGCTTGCGCCAGGCTTCGAGCTCATCGGCCGTGACCTGCGGGTACTGGGTGGGCAGGTACAGCCCGCCGTCCGGCGCCAGGCCGCCCAGCAGGATCTCGGAAAACGATTGCGGCATCTCATGGCCGCGGGTCGACTGGTATTTCATGTGAATCGGCAGGTATCCGGCCCTTAGTTCAGTTCTTCCATGCGCAGGCGCGTCACGGCGGACAGCACGGTCGGCAGCGCCTCGATCCTGGCTATCGCCGCGTTGACGTGCTTCTCGCGCGTGATGTGGGTCAGGATGATGATGTCGGTCTGCGGCTCGCCTTCGCGCGATTCCTTCTGCAGCATGGCATCGATCGAGATGCTGCCTTCGGCCAGAATGCGGGTGATCTCGGCCAGCACGCCGGTCTCGTCCGACACGCGCATGCGCAGGTAGTACGAGCTGTTGATCTCTTCGATCGGCAGCACCGGCACGCTCGACAGCTCATCCGGCTGGAACGCCAGGTGCGGCACGCGGTGGTTCGGGTCGGCGGTGTGCAGGCGGGTCACGTCAACCAGGTCGGCGATCACGGCCGAGGCGGTCGGCTCGGCGCCGGCGCCCTTGCCGTAGTAGAGCGTCGCGCCCACGGCGTCGCCCTGCACCAGCACGGCGTTCATTGCGCCTTCGACGTTCGCGATCAGGCGCGAGGCCGGCACCAGCGTCGGATGCACGCGCAGCTCGACGCCGTCGTCACGGCGGCGGGTGATGCCCAGCAGCTTGATGCGGTAGCCCAGTTCCTCGGCGTATTTGATGTCGATGGCCGACAGCCTGGTGATGCCTTCCACGTGCGCCTTTTCGAACTGCACCGGCATGCCGAAGGCGATCGCGCTCATCAGCGTGACCTTGTGCGCGGCATCGACGCCTTCGATGTCGAAGGTCGGGTCGGCCTCGGCGTAGCCCAGCTGCTGCGCTTCCTTCAGGACCACGTCGAAATCGAGGCCCTTGTCGCGCATCTCGGACAGGATGAAGTTGGTGGTGCCGTTGATGATGCCGGCGATCCACTGGATGCGGTTGGCGGTCAGGCCTTCGCGCAGCGCCTTGATGATGGGGATGCCGCCAGCCACCGCGGCCTCGAAGGCGACGATCACGCCCTTGCGGCGCGCGGCTTCGAAGATCTCGTTGCCGTGCACGGCCAGCAGCGCCTTGTTGGCGGTGACCACGTGCTTGCCGTTCTCGATCGCCTTGAGCACCAGTTCGCGCGCGATGCCGTAGCCGCCGATCAGCTCGATGACGATATCGATGTCGGGGCGGTTGACCACCTCGTTGGCGTCGCTGACGATCTCCACTTCCCCATTGGTCAGTTCGCGCGCGCGTTCGGTGTTGAGATCGGCCACCACGGCAATCTCGATGCCGCGGCCGGCGCGGCGACGAATTTCTTCCTGGTTGCGCTTGAGCACGTTGAACGTGCCGCTACCGACGGTACCGATGCCGAGCAGGCCAACTTTGATGGGGTTCATGGACAATCTTCTGAGTTGCTAAGGATGAATTGCGGCGCGGCCCGCGGAATCAGGCCGCCGCCTTGCCGTGGCGTTTTCGGTACGCATCGAGGAAGCGCGCGATGCGGCTGATGGCCTCGCGCAGGTCTTCCTCGTGCGGCAGGAACACGATGCGGAAATGGTCGGGACTGGCCCAGTTGAAGCCCGAGCCCTGCACCAGCAGCACCTTGGACTCCTGCAGCAGTTCATAGATGAACTCCTGGTCGTCCTGCACCGGGTACATCGACAGGTCGAGCTTGGGAAACAGGTACAGCGCCGCCTTGGGCTTGACGCAGGTCACGCCCGGGATCGCGGTGATCAGCTCGTAGGCCAGGTCGCGCTGGCGGCGCAGGCGCCCGCCTTCGGCGACCAGGTCGTTGATGCTCTGGTAGCCGCCCAGCGCGGTCTGGATCGCCCACTGGCCCGGCACGTTGGCGCACAGGCGCATCGACGACAGCATGTTCAGGCCTTCGATGTAGTCAATGGCCGGGCGCTTGTCGCCCGACACTACCATCCAGCCGGCGCGGTAGCCGCACGAGCGGTAGTTCTTCGACAGGCCGTTGAAGGTCACCGTGAAGACATCGGTCGACAGCGAGGCGATCGAGGTGTGGGTGTGGCCGTCGTACAGGACCTTGTCGTAGATCTCGTCGGCAAAGACGATCAGGCCGTGCTCGCGTGCGATGGCGACGATCTCGAGCAGCAGTTCGTCCGAATACAGCGCCCCGGTGGGGTTGTTCGGGTTGATGATGACGATGGCCTTGGTATGCGGCGTGATGCGGGCGCGGATATCGGCCGGATCGGGCATCCAGTCATTGGACTCGTCGCAGATATAGTGCACCGGCGTGCCGCCCGAGAGGCTCACCGCGGCGGTCCACAGCGGGTAGTCCGGCGCCGGCACCAGCACTTCGTCGCCGGCATTGAGCAGCGCGTTGACGGCCATCACGATCAGTTCGGAGGCACCGTTGCCCACATAAATATCGTCCAGGCCAACGCCTTCGATATTTTTTTGCTGGGTATAGTGCATGATCGCCTTGCGTGCGGCGAAAATACCCTTGGAATCAGAATAACCTGCCGAATTCGGCAGGTTTCGCATCATGTCCTGCTGAATCTCTTCCGGCGCGTCGAACCCGAACACCGCCAGGTTGCCGATATTCAGCTTGATGATCTTGTGCCCTTCTTCCTCCATCTGCTTGGCCTTTTCCAGCACCGGTCCGCGGATGTCGTAGCAAACGTTATTGAGTTTGTTGGATTTCTGGATGGGTTTCACGGCGATGTCGGGCAAGCGTAGCGTGCCGCGTCGGCGGCACCGGACAGGGAATCTGGGCGAATCTGAATTAATGCCGAAGCCCCGTGCGGAAGCCCGGCGCCGAGGCGCCGTCCGCTGCAATGCAACGCGAACGTGGCAGACAGGGAGGCAAAAGCTATAATTTATCGGATTATGACAGACTTCGGCAGGGATTCTTGCATTGCAGCGTGCGCTTGCCGCGCGCACGCCAGGCGCCTGCGCACTGTCGTCGATCCTGTCGTCCACACCGTACCCGCCCGGGGTGCCGGCCATCCGCCCCACGGGCCGGCCCGCCAGCCCGCGGCGGCCGCCGCAGAGGCCTCCAAGTGAAACTCCACGCCGACCAGCCCCAGTCGCTAAATACCGTCACGGCCTACGGGCCGGGCTACATCGAGATCAACCTCGTCCGTCACACCAACTCGGTCCTGGTCATGCCCGAGGGCGAAGTCCGGCCCTGGCCGGTCAGCCGCTTCGAAGACCTCGAGCCCGCGCATTTCGAGCAACTGGTGGAACTCGGCCCCGAAGTGGTGCTGCTCGGCACCGGCTCGCGGTTGCGCTTCCCGCACCCGCGCCTGACCGCGTCGCTGTCGCGCCGCCATGTCGGGGTGGACGCCATGGACCTGCAGGCCGCCTGCCGCACCTACAACATCCTGATGGCAGAAGGCCGCAAGGTGGCGGCGGTGCTGCTGCTCGAACCCGAAGCCGCCTGACCTCTGCAAAAGTTGAGCCGGCGCCACGCTTGAAGTCCGGCGGGCCGCCCCAATCTGCCCCGCCAAGGTGGCAGCCCCCTCACCAGATTCTCCCGATCCCCTGCCCCTCCCCCAGGAGCCACAAGCATGACCGTCAGTCTGAACAAGGCCGTACCCGACTTCAGCGCGCCGATGACCGGCGACGCCACCTTCCGCCTTGCCGATTATCGCGGCAAGACAGTGGTGCTGTACTTCTACCCGAAGGACAACACGCCGGGTTGCACCACGGAGGCCATGAACTTCCGCGACCAGTACGAGGATTTCCAGAAGGCCGGCGTGCAGGTGTTCGGCATCTCGCGCGACAGCATCCGCTCGCACGAGAACTTCAAGGCCAAGCTTGAACTGCCCTTTGAGCTGATCTCCGACGCCGACGAAGCCGTGTGCACGTTGTTCGATGTCATCAAGATGAAAAAGCTCTATGGCAAGGAGCACCGGGGCATCGAGCGCAGCACCTTCATCATCGACGGCAAGGGCATCCTGCGCCACGAGCTGCGCGGCATCAAGGTGCCGAACCATGTTGACGAAGTCCTGGAAATCGTGCGCGGGCTCTGAGGTATCGCGTCGGTATTGGCCTTGCCCCGACACGGACGCCAACCCGGACGTGCTGTGTCGCAACAAGCCGTTGGCAAACCCAATTGCCAAACCCAAAACCTTCGGATACATTGGCCCGTAATGAGTTCAGATTCCGGATGCCACGCTGTTTCGACTCCCCGGCCCAGGCGGTTCGCGCCACAGGCCGGTAGCGGACCTGCCGTGTCGGCAGTCCGCCAAAGAAGCCGCCGGATCCTAGCCGCCAACCCTGTTCAGCAGGCATGGCGGCTTTTTTGTTTGCAGCCGCGTCTGTCCTCATGCCTGTCCGCGCCGGGAGCCTCGCACAGGCATGCCCCGGCCATTGGCCGCCACGCCGTATCCGACGTATCGCGGCGTCGCGGCACGGACACCCTCGCCCCCTTCTTGTCCCCCTGAAAGGAAAGCCAAGCATGCCGCTGCCTACCATGCCCGCCAAGCCTGCCCAATTGCTGGATCCGAGCGAGTTTGCTCCGGTCTCCGCGGTGCCCAAGGCCAAAGCCGCCACACAGGGCAAGAAACCTGTGCCGGCGCTCGAGCGCGTGGCATTGCTGGAAACCGGCGACACCGAGATGCCTGAGGTCCAGGCCCGCGCCGCCGCCGGTGGCACCCGCGCCCGCAGCACCGAGACCCCGGCCGTATCGACGCCTGCCGTATCTGCCGCACCGGTCAGCCTGGTCAAGCCGTCCACCGGCCCCACGCGCCGCGCCCGCAAGTCCGAGGGCCCGAGCAAGCTGTTCGTGCTCGACACCAACGTGCTGATGCACGACCCGGCCTCGCTCTTCCGCTTCGAGGAACACGACATCTATCTGCCGATGATGACGCTCGAAGAACTGGACAACCACAAGAAGGGCATGAGCGAAGTCGCGCGCAACGCGCGCATGGTCAGCCGCACGCTCGATTCGCTGGTGGGCGGCACCGACGGCGTACTCGATGAGGGCCTGCCGCTGGCCAAGCTGGGCAACCGCGACGCGCAGGGCAAGCTGTTCTTCCAGACGCGCCTGAACGACATCAAGCTGCCTGAAGGCCTGCCGCAGGGCAAGGCCGACAACCAGATCCTGGGCGTGGTCAGCGCGCTGCAGCAGCAGTACCCCGAGCGCCAGGTCGTGCTGGTGTCGAAAGACATCAACATGCGCATCAAGGCGCGCGCACTGGGCCTGCCGGCCGAAGACTACTTCAACGACCAGGTCCTGGAAGACAAGGACCTGCTCTACGCCGGCGTGTTGCAGCTGCCCGGCGACTTCTGGACCAGGCACGGCAAGGGCGTGGAAAGCTGGCAGGACCCGAAGTCCGGCGCCATGTTCTACCGGCTCACCGGCCCGCTGGTGCCGTCGTTCCTGGTCAACCAGTTCGTCTACCTGGAACCGGTCGACGGCAGCCTGCCGCTGTACGCGCAGGTCAAGGAGATCAACGGCAAGACCGCGCTGCTGCAGACGCTCAAGGACTACACGCACCACAAGAACAATGTGTGGAGCGTGACCGCCCGCAACCGCGAGCAGAACTTCGCGCTCAACCTGCTGATGAACCCGGACATCGACTTCGTCACGCTGCTTGGGCAGGCCGGCACCGGCAAGACCCTGCTGGCGCTGGCGGCCGGCCTGGAACAGGTGCTGGACCAGAAGCAGTACAACGAGATCATCGTCACGCGCGCCACGGTGCCGGTGGGCGAAGACATCGGCTTCCTGCCCGGCACCGAGGAAGAGAAGATGCAGCCCTGGATGGGCGCGTTCGACGACAACCTCGAGGTGCTGCAGAAGAGCGACGACAGCGCCGGCGACTGGGGCCGTGCCGCCACGCAGGAGCTGATCCGGTCGCGCATCAAGGTCAAGAGCATGAACTTCATGCGCGGGCGCACCTTCGTCAACAAGTTCGTCATCATCGACGAGGCGCAGAACCTGACGCCCAAGCAGATGAAGACGCTCGTGACCCGCGCCGGCCCCGGCACCAAGATCATCTGCCTGGGCAATATCGCGCAGATCGACACGCCGTACCTGACCGAAGGTTCGTCGGGCCTGACCTACGTGGTCGACCGCTTCAAGGGCTGGAGCCACAGCGGCCATATCACGCTGGCGCGCGGCGAACGCTCGCGCCTGGCCGATCACGCCGGCGACGTGCTCTGACACTGGCAGCCTGCGGCGCGCCCTGCCGGTGGCGGGGCGCGCCCGCAGTGCCTGAGCGCCGTCGTCAACGGCAAGCACTTTGGGGCTATGATGGCCCCATGTTTGCCGTTGCCCCGCATCCCCACTGGAGGCGTCGATGAATACCCAGCATCTGCCCGGCAGGCAGTCGCCTGCCGCCGCCCGCAGCCGGCACAGGCAGCGCCTTGCGCTGGCCATGCTGGCCGCCGCCGGCATCGCGCTGGCCGCCAGCTGGCGCCCGGCCCATGCCGCCGCCGAAGAAATGGTGATTCGCACCATGGGCCCGGTCAGCTACGTCTGCGGCGGCGTCGCCGAGGACGAACGCCAGGCGCTGGCGGCCAAGGAGAAAGACTTCAATATCGGCATCCTGTTCACGCAGGGCGCCAACGGTGAATTCCTGTCCGACGTGGACGTCAAGCTGGTGCGGGACGAACAGGAAGTCGCCACCTTCCGCGCCGCCGGCCCGCGCTGCCTGATACGTGCGCCCGAAGGCAGCTACAATATCGAGGCCAGTTACAAGGGCCAGGCCAAGTCCGTCAAGGTCAGCACCGGTACCCGCAACGCCCAGCTACGCTGGTAGCGGCAAGGCTTCCGGTGCGCCGGCAGGCCGGCGACCGGAAACCCAGGATGCCATTGCGCCGTACCCGTCTTTCTTCCCATCCGCTGCGCCTGCAGCGCCTGCTTGCCCAGGCGCGGCTGCCGCTGCTCTGCGCCACCGCCGCGCTGCTGGCGGCCTGCGCCAGCTCCCCGCCTTCCCGCCACGCCGGCCTGCCGCGCACGCCGGGCAAGCCCATGATCGATCCCAGCGCCGGACTGGAAGAGATTTCCATCCAGGCGATGTCGCTGGTGGGCACACCCTATCGCTACGGCGGCAATACGCCGGACTCCGGCTTCGACTGCAGCGGGCTGGTGCGCTACGTGGTGTCGCGCGCGGCCAATGTAAGCCTGCCGCGCACGACCGAGGCAATGGGCGCCCGCGGCAGCTCGCTGGACCGCAGCGAGGTGGCGTCCGGCGACCTGGTGTTCTTCAACACCACCGGCCGCGCCAATTCGCACGTGGGCATCTACGTCGGCCAGAACCGCTTTGTCCATGCACCGTCGTCCGGCGGCACGGTCCGGCTCGAAGACATGGGCAAGCCTTACTGGGCCTCGCGCTACGACGGCGCGCGCCGCGTGGTCGCGGCGGTCAACCAGCCGACTGCGCCGCCAGCATCGGTGGCACCCCCGGCCGCGCCACCGCTGCCTGAGCCCACGCCGGCCCCGGCACCGCTTCCGGTCGACGACGATCCCATCGCGGCCTTCGCCAACCAGTGAAGCACCCCAACAAAAAGCCAGGCATCAGCCTGGCTTTTTGTTGGTACGGCGGCCCCTGCCTTACAGGATATGCCGCCCGATCCACCACGCGATCGCCGCCATGAAGGCCGACGCCGGGATCGTCAGCACCCAGGCCCAGACGATATTGCCGGCCACGCCCCAACGCACTGCCGACATCTTCTGCGCCGAGCCGACGCCGACGATGGCCCCCGTGATCGTATGCGTGGTCGATACCGGCACGCCCAGCGCCGAAGCGAAGAACAGCGTCATGGCCCCGCCCGTCTCGGCGCAGAAACCGCCGACCGGCTTGAGCTTGGTGATCTTCTGGCCCATGGTGCGCACGATGCGCCAGCCGCCAAACATTGTACCCATGCCGATCGCCACGTAGCAGCTGACGATGACCCAGGCCGGCGGCTCGCCGCCGGCCGCCACATGGCCGCTGGCAATCAGTAGCATCCAGATGATGCCGATGGTCTTCTGCGCGTCATTGCCGCCATGGCCCAGGCTGTACATCGAGGCCGAGACCAGTTGCAGCCGGCGGAACCAGCGGTCCACGCGCGACGGCGGCGTACGGAAGAAGGTCCAGCCCACGATCACCATCATCATCGAGCCGAGGATGAACCCCAGCAGCGGCGAAATCAGGATGAAGGCCACGGTCTTCAGCAGGCCGCTGCCCACCAGCGCGCCGGTGCCGGCCTTGGCCACCGCGGCACCCACCAGCCCGCCGATCAGCGCGTGCGAGGACGACGACGGGATGCCGTAGTACCAGGTGATGATGTTCCAGGCAATCGCCCCGACCAGGGCGCCGAATATCACGTAGTGATCGACGATCGCGACATCGATGGTGCCGGTCCCGACCGTGGCAGCCACCTTCAGGTGGAAGATAAAGATGGCAACGACGTTGCACATGGCGGCCATGGCCACCGCGTGGTGCGGCTTGAGCACGCCGGTGGACACCACCGTGGCGATCGAGTTGGCCGCGTCGTGGAAGCCGTTCATGAAGTCGAACAGCAGCGCGAGCGCCACCAGCAAGGCGATCACCCACAGGCTCATTTGTATGGTCTGCATGCCGATTGCCGCCTCAGGCGTTTTCCAGGACGATGCCTTCGATGATGTTGGCGACGTCCTCGCACTTGTCGGTGATCGTCTCGAGCTGTTCGTAGATGGCCTTCAGCTTGATCAGGCGCTTGACGTCGGTCTCGTCGCGGAACAGCTTGGACATCGCCGAGCGCATCACGCGGTCGGCTTCAGACTCAAGCTGGTCGATCTGCTGCGCGGTCTTCAGGATGGCGCTGGCGTTGCCCATGTCCTCGAGCAGGCCCACCGCGATCTTGACCTGGTCGCAGCACTGCACGCAGATGGCCGCCAGGCGCAGCGCCTCGTCGGTGAGGTTGGTGACGTCGTACAGCGAGATGGTCTCGGCCACGTCTTCCATCAGGTCCAGGATGTCGTCCATGGTCGTGATGAGCTTGTGGATCTCGTCGCGGTCCAGCGGCGTGATGAAGGTCTTGTGCAGCAGGTCGATGGTGTCGTGCGTGATCCGGTCGGCCTTCTTTTCGGTGGCCTGGACGCGGCGGGCATGTGCCTCGGCGTTGGGCAAATCGTTGACCAGTGCCTGGAGCTCATGGGCGGCGGTCACCGCGCAGTCGGCGTGCTGGTTGAAATATTCGAAGAACTTGCCCTCCGTGGGCATGAATCGGCCGAACATGGAATGTTCCTTGTGGCAGCGTGGTGACGCTGCTGATTGTGTTGCAGGATTGAGCGGGCGCGTTGCATGACAGTCGCGGGCAGCGGCTGTCATCAAAGCGCAATATTTTACAGGGTTACAGGGACATTGCCCGCGAATTTGGCGCAAAAGACGGCGCCGCACAGCCTATTGCAGGCTGGCTTGACTTCGTCAGGTGTCGTTGTCGAAGAAAGCCGGGCCGCCGCTGAAGTTGTCGAACTTCGTGAACTGCCCCAGGAAGGTCAGGCGCACCGTGCCGATCGGGCCGTTACGCTGCTTGCCGATAATGATTTCGGCCGTGCCCTTGTCCTGGGAGTCCGCGTTATAGACTTCATCGCGGTAGATGAACAGGATCACGTCGGCATCCTGTTCAATAGCGCCGGATTCGCGCAGGTCGGACATGACCGGGCGCTTGTTGGGGCGCTGTTCCAGGCTTCGGTTCAGCTGCGACAGCGCGATCACCGGGCAGTTGAGTTCCTTGGCCAGGCCCTTGAGCGAACGGGAAATTTCGGAAATTTCCGTGGCGCGGTTCTCGCCGCCGCCGGAACCCGACATCAGCTGCAGGTAATCGATGATGATCAGGCCAAGTTGCCCGCACTGGCGCGCCAGGCGCCGCGAACGGGCACGCAGCTCCATCGGGTTCAGCGCCGGCGTTTCATCGATGAACAACTGCGTGTCGTTCATGCGCTGGATCGCATGCGTCAGCCGCGGCCAGTCCTCATCCAGCAGGCGGCCAGTGCGCAGCCGGTGCTGGTCGAGGCGGCCTACCGAGCCGAGCATACGCATGGCCAGCTGGGTGCCCGCCATTTCCATCGAGAACACTGCCACCGGCAAGCCCTGCTCCACCGCCACGTGCTCGCCGATGTTCAGCGAGAACGCTGTCTTACCCATCGACGGGCGGCCGGCCACGATGACCAGGTCGCCCGGCTGCATGCCGCTGGTCATCTTGTCCAGGTCGATGAAGCCGGTCGGAACGCCGGTGACGTCGGTGGTGGAATCGCGGTGATACAGCTCGTCGATGCGCTCGACCACCTGGGTCAGCAGCGGCTGGATTTCCTGGAAACCCTTCTGGCCGCGCGAGCCTTCTTCGGCAATCGCAAAGACCTTGGACTCGGCCTCATCCAGCAGCTCGCGCACCTCTCGGCCCTTGGGCGCGAATGCGGCCGAGGCGATATCGTCGGCCGCCGTCACCAGCTTGCGCAGCACCGAGCGCTCGCGCACGATCTCCGCGTAGCGGCGGATGTTGGCCGCGCTGGGCGTGTTCTGCGCCAGCGAATTCAGGTAGGCCAGCCCGCCCACCTCCTCGGCCTTGCCGGCCACCTGCAGCATCTCATAGACCGTGATCACGTCGGCCGGCTTGGTCGCCGAGATCAGCCGGGCGATGCTCTGGAAGATCATCCGGTGGTCAAAACGGTAGAAATCCGCCTCGGAAATGAAGTCCGCAATGCGGTCCCAGGCGGCGTTGTCCAGCAGCAGGCCACCCAGCACCGATTGCTCGGCTTCGATGGAATGCGGCGGGACCTTGAGGTTCTCGAGTTGGGGGTCGGCGACGGGCGCGTTCATGGGGAGGGATTATAACGGCGGGCGGACGCACTTCGCCGGACATTTAGCGACGGCGCCTGCAAAGACAAGCAGGCAACAAAAAAGGCAGGAGCCAGGGCTCCTGCCTTTCTTGCTTGCGGTGCTTGCGGTGCTTCAGCCGGCGCAGCGCGCCGGCGAGGCGGCACGTCCTTAGACGCTTTCGCCCACGACCGACACGGTCACGTCGACCACGACGTCCGTGTGCAGCGCAACGCTGACCGGGTGGTCGCCCACCATCTTCAGCGGGCCGTTCGGCATGCGAACCTGGGCCTTTTCCAGCTTGAAGCCTTGGCCAGCCAGGGCTTCAGCGATGTCGGCGTTGGTCACGGAACCGAACAGGCGGCCGTCCACACCCGACTTCTGGCTGATCTGGACGGTCAGGCCGTTCAGCTTCTCGCCTTCGGCTTGCGCGGCAGCCAGCTTCTCGGCAGCGGCCTTTTCCAGCTCGGCGCGCTTGACTTCGAATTCGGCGATCGCGGTTTGCGTAGCGCGGCGGGCCTTCTTGCCCGGGATCAGGAAGTTACGGGCGTAACCGTCCTTCACCTTGACGATGTCACCCAGGTTGCCCAGGTTGACGACTTTTTCCAGCAGAATAATTTGCATCGTATTCTCTCCTTAACGGACCTAGGGCCTGATCAGTTCTTGTGCAGGTCGGTGTACGGCATCAGCGCGAGGAAACGCGCACGCTTGATGGCCGTATCCAGCTGACGCTGATAGTGAGCCTTGGTACCGGTCAGGCGGGCCGGCGTGATCTTGCCGTTGTCGCCGATGAAGTCCTTCAGGGTGTCCAGATCCTTGTAGTCGATCTGTTCCACGCCAGCCACGGTGAAGCGGCAGAAGCGCTTGCGCTTGAACAGCGGGTTCTGTTGCTGGAAGCGCTTCTTGTTCTTGTTGTCACGTTTGACGAATGCCATGATTCAATCCTTTTCGAATGCTTTACATCCAGTGATGTGAAAGACGAGAGCCTTGCTGTTGCGGTGCCTGCGGGCCAGGAATCCTTCGCAGTCGAGCAGCGTGCCGAGCGGTAACCGCTCCAGACGCTGGCCAACCTGTCCGATGCCCATCGCTGCGATTGCAAACTCGACCTGCCGCGGCGTTTGCGCCTCGACGGCCTCGCCGCTGTACTGCAGAATGCAGTTCACGACGGGGACCCCGGCCGGGGTATAGCGCAGGGCATCGCGTTCCGCCAGGGTGGCGGCAAGCCGAAGCTGGTTCAACGCGGGGCCTCTTGCTGGTTGCAATCCGTGCTGCCGTGGCCGACGCTGTCAGCCATGGCGCGCACCGCAGTCCGCACTCAGGCGGCCTGGCCTTCGGTGGTCGTTTGCGCGGCCTTGCGGGCTTCTTCGCGCTGCACTTCCTTCATCATCGGCGAAGGTGCGGTCTCGGCCTTCTTGGTCTGCACGATCAGGTGGCGCAGGACGGCATCGTTGAACTTGAACGCGTGTTCCAGTTCAGCCAGCGTTTCCT
Organism: Cupriavidus sp. UYPR2.512; assembly: GCF_000379565.1. Lineage (NCBI taxonomy): Bacteria > Pseudomonadati > Pseudomonadota > Betaproteobacteria > Burkholderiales > Burkholderiaceae > Cupriavidus > Cupriavidus sp. UYPR2.512. Next base: position 61,820 of record NZ_KB902853.1, read on the forward strand.
TGCCGCATTCGATGTTCAGACAAACGTAGTGAGCCTTGGCCAGCTTCTGGATCATGTAGGCCATCTGGCGACGGCCCCAGTCTTCCACGCGATGAACGTTGCCGTTCTGCGAGGTCACGAGCTGCTTGTAGCGCTCGATCATGGCCGGCACTTGTTCGCTCTGGTCCGGGTGGACGATGAAGACGATTTCGTAATGACGCATTGACGCTCCTTTTGGATTAGCCACCCGGGCGTCACGAGTCCGGTGTGGCAAGGTTGAATAGCCTTAAATTATAGCGCGCATGGCAGCAAGTGCGCAAGCCGCTGTTTACACAGGCAAATCAGGCGTTGGCAAACAAGGCCTGCAGCCTTGCCGGATCCTGCGCCAGCCCTGCATCGGCTGCCAGCGCCAGGACCAGCAGCACGCGCGCCTTATAGGGATTGAGGTCCGTTGCCGAGACAAAAGCCCCATCCGCCGGGCTTAGTTGGGGCGGAATCGCCACATGGCCGGCCCCGGTGCGGGAACTGCGCACCACGGCCACGCCCGCGGCAGCAGCATCGGCCAGCGCCTCGGCCAGCACCTCATGCACCGAGCCATTGCCGGCGGCAGCCACCACCAGTCCGGCAACGCCCGCACGGACCAGCGCATCCACAGCCACCCTGCCCGGCTGGGCGTAGCTCGGCACAATCTCCACCATCGGCCACGCCGCCGGCATCGGCCCGATCACCCACGCCGCGCGCGGCGCGCGGGCGAAGCGCACGTAGTCATCCTGCACGAAACCCAGCGGCCCGCAGGCCGAGACAAAGGCATCAACCGCCGATGTGTGGGCCTTGGCCACATCCCGCGCAGCGTGGATCTGCTGATTCAGCACCACCAGCACACCCTTGCCGCGCGCATCGGGGTGGGCGGCCACGCGCACCGCATCCAGCAGATTCAGCGGACCATCGGCCGACAGCGACGTCGACGGGCGCATTGCCGCCGTCATCACCACGGGCACCGGACACGATTGCGTCACGTGCAGCGCCATCGCGGTTTCCTCCAGCGTATCGGTGCCGTGCGTGATCACGATGCCGGCCACGTCGGGCTGCGCGGACCAGTGCTCAACCCGTGCCGCCAGCGTTTGCCAGAGCATGAAGGTCATGTCCTTGCTGTCGACCTGGGCCACCTGCTCGGCCTCGATGCGGGCCGCCGACTGCAGCGCGGGCACCGCTGCCAGCAACGACGACACCGGCACGGTCGCCGCCTGGTAGCGTGCGCTGCTGGCGGAGTTGCCGGCCGCGCCAGCGATGGTGCCGCCGGTGGCCAGTACGACGATGCGAGGCAATTGGGTCATGGGGCGTGCAAAGAATGTGGGAAGACGGGAATGCCGATTGTAACGGGCGCGCCCCGCCTCGCCGCCGGCCCGCGCTGGCGATCCATATTCCGTCGATGCGGCACGCCCCAAAAATTCTGCTTGCGCTCAGGCCGATACTGTATAAAATCACAGCATACTGTTTAAACATACAGTGCCTGGCCAGCCGGATACAGGATAAAGGATCGACCGATCCTTACCCGGAATCCCCGCGGCCCCGCACGGAACGGCGATCCCATGGCGACCCTGACACCCCGGCAGCAGCAGATTTTCGATCTGATCCGCAACACGATCCGCCGCACCGGCTTTCCGCCCACGCGCGCCGAAATCGCCGCTGAATTCGGCTTCTCCTCGCCCAATGCCGCAGAAGAACACCTGAGGGCGCTGGCACGCAAGGGCGTGATCGAACTGACCCCGGGCGCCTCACGTGGCATCCGCCTGAAAGTAGCACGCAGCGATTCGGAAATGCCCGACCAGTTTTCGTTGCCGATGGCCGGCGTGATGCAGCTGACGCTGCCGCTGGTGGGCCGCGTTGCTGCCGGCAGCCCGATACTCGCCGCCGAGCATATTGACCGCCAGTACCAGGTCGACGCCTCGGTCTTCGACGAACGCCCAGATTACCTGCTGCGCGTGCGCGGCCTGAGCATGCGCGATGCCGGCATCCTCGATGGCGACCTGCTGGCCGTGCGCCGCGCCAGCGAAGCCGCTAACGGCAAGATCGTGGTGGCGCGCCTGGGTGATGACGTGACCGTCAAGCGCCTGCAGCGGCGCGGTGGCCATATCGAACTGATCGCAGAAAACCCGGACTTCACCAACATCATCGTGGAGCCTGGCGAGGAGTTCTCGCTGGAAGGCATCGCCGTCGGGCTGATCCGATCTTCCGGCTTCTAGCCGGGCACCACAGGCCAACCGCCTGCGCGGGCCCACCCGCTTCCATTGCTTTGCAGACGCCGCCCGGCTTGCCGGGTGTTGACCCCGCTTTGCCTAAAAGAGGTGCCACCATGCCGCAAATCCACCAAGTCGCCGCCCGTCGCCCGGTCAAGCCCGTGCCGTTCCGCCAGAGCAAGGGCGTACGCGTCTACCAGGGTACGCAGCGCCGCACCATGGTCGGCAGCATGGCGGCGATCTGCCGCATGCTTGAACTCGAAACCGCCGAAAAACTGGCCGCCTGACCTGACCTCTCGGGCGCAGCCGGCGTAGCCCCGGGGCTGCCCTCAGCTACGCGCGCACGCCTTGGTTTCGGCTTCCAGCTCTTGCGGCGTCAGCTGCGGGAACCAGGTATCGCTCTTGCGCAGCTCCAGCGCCGTACCATCCGGCTTTGCCGTCAGCGAAATCAGATAGGCGTATTGGTATTCACCGCCAGACGTGGTCTGGCCGATGCGGATCTCAGTCTGGTTCCTCGCCGGATAGTTGACGACCGCGGCATCATCGCCCAGATTGTTGCGAAGGCATTTCGCAACATCACCCATCTTGGCGGGCGTGAACAAGCGCATAGGCGCACGCGCGCGAATGTCTTTTTCAGAAGTACCGGTGGCACACCCTGCCACCATGGCTGCCATCGCTACGCCAAGCACTGCTGCTCGAACAGACATACCACCCCCGGGAATGCAAAACGGCGCCCTCGCGAGGCGCCGTTCTGGAAAATGCTTTGGGGTGGCTGATGGGACTCGAACCCACGACGACAGGAATCACAATCCTGGACTCTACCAACTGAGCTACAGCCACCGTAGAGGTCATCAGCGCGTTTCATTGCTGATCGACGAAAACCAAGATTATACAAACAGTTTTCCGGGATGGCTAGTATCCCGCACAATTTTTTTTGAGAGGAAAGCTCAGGTCCGGGACGGGCTCCACTTTGCCTCAAGCAGCACTGCCTGCTTGATGGCTTCGACAGTCTCGGCTTCGGTATCGAACTGCCCCAACAGGCGGCGCGACTTGCCGTTCAGCACAGCTTCCTGCAAGGCCTTGCCAGCGGCTTCCGAAGTGCCGGGGTGCCAGCAGTAGCGTGCCGTCCATTTGCCGTCCTGCAGTTGCTCGGCAACCCAGACCACCCTGAAATCTTCATAGACAACGCCGAACGGCGGTTCGTTTTCCACGTTTGCTTTTTCCACGCTGCTCCCCTGCCGGCATCGGTCCGCACACCATGCCTTGTCTCGCCTGGGGCAATGCGAGGGATCGTATCACGGCCGCCGGCCAGGGCGCCCAGCCCGGCTGACACCTTAGCGCATGCCGTCGATCGCTCGCGGAAATATGCTGTGCACAGCCCCTACCTCTGCAGGGTTCATGCCGCAAATGCGCGAAGCGATACTTGTGCCTGAGGGACATTGACCCCCCTCGACCTTCCCGTCAGGCGGCCCGCCCCATCGGGCCGCCTGCCTCTTTTTGGCCACCCTGCCCTCTCATTGCCGTGGCGCCAGCACCTGGCGATGGAACCTCACGAGCATATGCGAGCCAAAACGACGTCATCGACAAAATCGACACGACAACGAGCGCAGGGAACGGGAATGCAAATTAAGTGTAGATGGCCTGCGCGAATTCTTGCGCTGACAGCATTGGCAGCCTTGCTCGGCGGATGCGCCGGCGGCGGGGTCGACGGCAGGGAATCCAGCATCACGACATATGGCACGCTGGACGTAGGCATCAGCCATACGCGCTAGTCTGCTGGCGTGACCGATGGAACTCTTTACGAGGGCAACCGTCTAATTTCCTCGTCTGGCGCATGCAAAGCGAGCGCGCAAAAAAAGAGTCCGCAGCGCGGACTCTTAAATTTAGCGATCTCAAATGCCCTGAAGGCGGTTGCACTGTAACTGTCATCCCGGGAATGCACCATTCGGGTAAACGAAGAGCAACAAGCCTGGCGTAGCAGCAGAAAGCGCCGACAAAAAAAAGCCCGCCGAAGCGGGCTAATAATCAGTTGAAGAAAGCCCTGTATTCGAGGGCAGGCACAGTGTATGAAAGTGCCCTGCCTCAGCGAATTAGGGGAATCCCTTTCCTGGCGCCAGTTTCCGGGCGATCAGGCATTTCAAGTGAGGCGCGCGGTACCCCCGCGCAGCCATGCACATTTACACGATTCGGAGTTAGAACGCGGCCTCGGCAGCGCGCGCACGGCCCACGCTCGCTTACGCGGCCAATGGCACTTGCGCCTGCGGCCGCAAGTGCGCGCGTGCCTCTTCGAACAGTGCATCGACATCGGCACGCGTGCGTACCGCATTCATGCGCTTGGCATCCGACAACACGCGGCGCCAGCCGCGCCCGCCCGCAATGCCACGATGCAGGCCAAGCATGTGGCGCGTGACCGCGCCCATATAGCCACCCCGCTCCACCAGATCGCCGATATAGCGCTGCATCGCCAGCTCGACATCGAGCCGCGACGGTGCCGGCGCACTCGCATCGCCATAGAAACGCGCATCCATTTCGGCCAATACATAGGGCTGATGGTATGCCTCGCGGCCGATCATCACGCCATCGACGTGCTCGAGATGGGCCGCCATCTCGTCATAGCTGACGATGCCGCCATTGATCAGGATCTCCAGGTCCGGAAACTCCCGCTTCAGCTGGTACGCCACCTCATAGCGCAGCGGCGGAATCTCACGGTTTTCTTTCGGGCTCAGGCCCTTCAGGATCGCATTGCGCGCGTGGACGATAAACGTGCCGCAACCCGCCTCGGCCACCCGGCCGACGAAATCCCGAACGAAATCATAGTGCTCGATCTTGTCGATGCCGATCCGATGCTTGACGGTGACCGGGATATCCACCGCATCGCGCATCGCCTTCACGCAGTCGGCCACCAGTTGCGGCTCGGCCATCAGGCAGGCGCCGAAGGCCCCGCGCTGCACGCGCTCGGACGGGCAGCCGCAGTTCAGGTTGATTTCCGCATAGCCCCATTGCTGGCCCAGCTTGGCCGCCATGGCAAGGTCGGCCGGCTCACTGCCGCCCAGCTGCAGCGCGACCGGGTGCTCCGCCGCATCGAAATCCAGATGGCGCGGGACGTCACCATGCAGCAGCGCGCCGGTGGTCACCATCTCGGTATACAGCCAGGTGTGGCGGCTGAGCTGGCGGTGGAACATGCGGCAATGGCGGTCGGTCCAGTCCATCATGGGAGCGACCGAAATGCGGCGGGGATTTACGTTCATGGAAATACGGCTGTTGGCGTGGCGGCGCGACCAGGAAGGGCCACTGGAAACCGGGGCACACGGCGTCGGCATATGGCGATCGCGGCACCCGGTAGCCGGGGACTGCACCTCTGGCGAAGCGGCCGGCCCACGGAAAAACGAGAGTATAGGCTACCGCGTCAAGGATCGCTGCGCCCCGCCCTGGCAGCCTCAGCGCGGCGCAGTCCGCTCGATCCAGCTGGCAAAAGCCGTCAGGTATTTGCCGAGAAAACCCTTGGTCGATTCATTGGTAATACCGCCCTCCCCGTCGACCAGCTTGTCGACGCCGCTGATATAGGCCTCAGGCTGCTGCAGCATGGGAACATTGAGGAACACCATCGACTGGCGCAAGTGTTGGTTGGCACCGAACCCGCCAACGGCGCCGGGCGATGCACTGACGATCCCACCGGGCTTGCCGTCCCAGACGCTGCTGCCATAGGGGCGCGAGCCCACGTCGATGGCGTTCTTCAGCGGTGCGGGCACGGACCGGTTGTATTCCGGCGTCACGAACAGCACCGCGTCGGCACGGCGGACGCGGTCGCGGAACGTGGTCCAGGGCTGAGGCGGCTTGTCTTCCAGGTCCTGGTTGTACAGCTGCAGTTCGCCGATCTCGACGATTTCCAGCCTGAGCTGCGGCGGCGCCAGTGCAATCAACGCCTTGGCCAGCTTCCGGCTGTATGCCTCCTTGCGCAGGCTCCCCACCAGTACAACGACATCACGAGGATTACTCATTGCGGCTCCTTTGACTGCGTGGACGGAATGACGCGGACGGCGCACGCGGCCAGGGTTGGCCTGGCCATGTGTGCCGGTCCAACCGTCACTCTACCCGAGTCGGTGCCGGCATGTCCTGCGCAGGGAACGTCAGACAGCCTTGCCCAGCGCCGCCAGCGGATGCTCCTCGGCGCGCCACGGACTATCGAAGAACGACAGCACCTTCTCGTGGCTGACATCATCAAGCCGCGCATGCTGCCAGCGCGGCTTGTGGTCCTTGTCGACAGCCAGTGCGCGGATGCCCTCCACACCGTCGCCCTTGCGGAACACGTAGTACATCATGTCCAGTTCCATGCGCAGTTCATCTTCCAGCGACATGCTGCGCGCGCGGCGGATCTGCTCCAGCGTCACGCACAGCATCAGCGGCGAGCGGCTGCGCAGCATGGCGGCGGTCTGCGCGGCCCAGTCACCCGGGGCGTCGCTGACAGCGGCAATGATGTCCGGCATGGTGTTGCCCGCGAACAGGCTGTCGATCTGCGCCGACAGCCCGCCCAGCGTGCTTTGCGCCGGCACGCAGTCATCGCGGTGCGCCGCAGTAAAACCATCGATGTGCGCCAGCACGGCGTCGCCGCTGGCAAACTGCTGCGTGCGCAGCGAATCGACCAGCTCGGCCAGCCGGTTGCCCGGCAGATAGGCGTCGGCCAGCCCGGCGTAGAGCGCGTCGGCGGCATGGATCACGGCGCCGGTCAGCCCCAGGTACTCGCCGATGTGGCCCGGCGTGCGCGCCAGGAACCAGCCGCCGCCCACATCCGGGAACAGGCCGATATTGGTTTCCGGCATCGCCATCTTGGTGCGATCGGTGACCAGGCGCAGCCGCGCACCTTGCGAGATACCCATGCCGCCGCCCATCACCACGCCGTCCATCAGTGCGATATAGGGCTTGGCGTAGCGATGGATCAGGAAGTTCAGCGCGTATTCCTCGACAAAGAACTGGTCGAGCAGCGGATCGCCTTCGTGCGCGGCCTTGTGGAAATAACGGATATCGCCACCAGCGCAGAATGCCTTGCCGCCGGCGCCGGCGGCGACCACCGCCACCACCTCGGGCGCGGCGGCCCAGGTCTGCAGCGCCTGGGTGATGGCGCGGATCATGTCGAGCGACAGGGCGTTGAGCGCCTGCGGGCGGTTCAGCGTCAGGTATCCGATGCCACCGCGGACCTCTGTCGTGACGAATTCAGTCATGTCGTACTCCTCCAATGCAACTCGCGATTTTACGCCAGTCGCATTGGCAAGCGCACCCCTGCGGGCAGCTTGCGGCGCATGCGCTGGCCCTGCGCATGCGCCCTGCACCGTCAGGCCAGCCGGAACGTCGCCACCAGCGAGGTCAGGCGCTGCGCCTGGTCTTCGAGCGCCACCGCCGCTGCTGCCGCCTGCTCCACCAGCGCCGCATTCTGCTGCGTCATGCTGTCCATCTGCGACACCGCCACGTTGACCTGCTCGATGCCATTTGACTGCTCGTCCGAGGCCGCGCTGATATCGCCGATGATGGCGCTGACGCGCTGCACCGCATCGACGATGTCCTGCATCGCCCGGCCGGCGTCATCGACCAGCCCCGAGCCTTCACGCACATTGGCCACTGAGGCGCCGATCAGCGCGCGGATCTCCTTCGATGCGCCGGCGCAGCGCTGCGCCAGGTCGCGCACATCGCCGGCCACCACGGCAAACCCCCGGCCGTGCTCGCCGGCACGCGCGGCTTCCACGGCCGCGTTCAGCGCCAGGATATTGGTCTGGAACGCCACCTTCTCGATCACGTCGATGATGTCGACGATCTTGCCCGAGCTGGCATCGATCGATTGCATGGTATTGACCACGCGCAGCACGGCCTCGCTGCCGCGCTCGGCCAGGATCGCGGCATCCGTTGCCAGCCCGCGGGCCTCGCGCGCGCTGTCGGCATTCTGGCGCACGGTACTGGTCAGTTCCTCCATGCTGGAGGCGGTTTCTTCCAGCGAGGCCGCCTGCTGCTCGGTACGCTGCGACAGGTCGGCGTTGCCGCTGGCGATCTGCTTGCTGGCCGAGGCGATCGCGTCCGCGCCGCCACGCACGTCGCCCACCATGGCCACCAGGCTGGCCTGCATCCGGCCCAGCATGCCGAGCATGCGCGCGGTCTCGTTGCGCGCTGACTCATCGGCCAGCACCTCGCCGCCGGCAGCCGCGACGCTCAGGTCGCCACCCGCGATTTTCTCGAAATGCCCGATCGCCGTCTCCAGCGGCTGGACGATCGAACGGCGCAGGCGCCATGCCACCACGGTGCTGAAGGCCAGGCCCACTGCCAGCACGCATGCCGACAGCGTGAACAGGTTGCGATAGCGTTGCTGCGACGCCTCGTAGACCTGCTTCGCGCTGGCCACCTGCAGCTTGTTCAGTTCGGTATTGACGGCGGTGAAGGCGATGTCGAACTGTGGGATGGTTTCAAGCACGGCCTTCATCACGCCATCGCGGTCGCCGGCATGCAGCGCGGCGATCATTGGCGCGACGCCCTGCTTGAAGAGCGCATCGCGCTTGGCGGTGACATCCTCCACCGCCCTGGCTTCATCAGCCGAGCGCGGCACGGCGAGATAGGCCTTCCAGGCTTTCTCGGAATCGCGCGCAAAGCCTTCCGCGGTCGCGGCGCGCGCCCTGGCATCGGCGGGGTCCGTGGCGAAGGTCGCCTGGTCCAGCAGTACACGCACGAGCAACTGGTTCGAACGCGCTTCGGCCAGGTTGACCGCGGCCGACAGCTGCTGCTCATAGATCTGGTGCGTCGCCTCGTTGCTGCGCGACATGCCGAGCCAGCCCACTGCGCCGACAACCAACAACAACAAGTTTGTGACGATAGTGAGGAACCACAATCTGGCTCCAATGGTAGTGTTTTTGAACATGAAGGCTCCGGGGGAAGAGGAATCAGGGAAATCGGGGGCGCACGCCGCGCCGCCACCCTGTTCAACTACGGCGCCCTGGCCGCGTCCTTTACCGGTATTGACCGCCTTCCCACGCGTGACAGAATTGCGTGGCAGTACAGCAATCCACCATGTGGCGGATGCGCCGCGATACCCCGCGCGGCGCCGTTTGGAGGAACCCCTCGTGGCAATTCCATGCGGAATATGCAAACTGGCGGGATGAACACTGAATCGGTCGATCCCGGACTCGTGCTGCTGGCCTTTGCGCCAGTGTTCCTGCTGACCATCGGCGCCGAGGCCTGGTACTGGGCCCGCCGCGACCCGACCGTCTACAGCCTGCGCGACACCGTATCCAACGCAGCGCTGGCGCTGATGCACCAGGCGTCGGATGCGTTCTTCCTCTGGCTGATGATCCGCACGGTCTACACGTGGTGCTACCAGCACGGCCTGCACGCCATGCCTGAGACCCTGTGGTCATTCGCGCTGTTATTGCTGCTGCAGGACTTTCTCTATTACTGGTTCCACCGCGCCAGCCACCGCGTGCGCTGGCTGTGGGCTTCGCACGTGACGCACCATTCATCGGAAGGCATGAATTTCTCGACGGCGTTCCGTCAGAGCCTGACGTATCCGCTCTCAGGCATGTGGCTGTTCTGGATTCCGCTGGCGTGGATCGGCTTCACGCCGGACTGGGTGATCCTGGCCGTAGGCGTGAACCTGGCCTTTCAGTTCTTTGTGCATACACGGCTGGGGCAACGCTGGCCGCTGATCGAGTCGCTACTGAATACGCCATCGGTTCATCGCGTCCACCATGCGAAGAACCCGCAGTACCTCGACCGCAACTACGCCGGGGTGCTGACGATCTGGGACCGCCTGTTTGGCACCTTCATCCCCGAGCACGAGGCACCGGTGTACGGCATCACGCGTCAGGTGTGTACCCATAACCCGCTGACGCTAACCTTTCACGAATGGCGCGACATGTTCGCCGATGCCTGGCGCGACCGCGACCCGCGCTATCTCTGGAAACCGCCCGAATGGCGCAGCCCGCGCGCGCCGGCGCTGGCGCCGCTGCCTGGCACGCAAGAAAAAAACCGCGCCCGGTAGGCGCGGTTTTTTTGGCTGGCGTCAGCGCTTATGCGCCTTCGCGCGAAGCACGCTTGCGCTCGTGCTCCTTCAGGTGACGCTTGCGCAGGCGGATGCTCTTGGGCGTGAGCTCGACCAGTTCGTCGTCGGCGATGAATTCCACCGCATACTCGAGCGACATCTGGATCGGCGGCACCAGGCGCACGGCTTCATCGGTACCCGAAGCGCGCACGTTGGTCAGCTGCTTGCCCTTGATCGGGTTGACCACCAGGTCATTGTCGCGGCTGTGGATGCCGATGATCATGCCTTCGTACAGCGCATCGCCCGGCTTGACGAACATGCGGCCGCGGTCCTGCAGCTTCCACAGGGCGTAGGCCACGGCGTCGCCGTCGTCCTGCGAGATCAGCACGCCGTTGTGGCGCTCGCCCAGGCCGCCTTCGCGCACCGGCGCGTAGTCGTCGAAGATATGGCTGATCAGGCCGGTGCCGCGCGTCAGCGTCAGGAACTCGCCCTGGAAGCCGATCAGGCCGCGGGCCGGGATGCGGTATTCCAGGCGGGTACGGCCCTTGCCGTCCGACGCCATGTCGAGCAGTTCACCCTTGCGGCGGCCCAGCTCTTCCATCACGCCGCCCTGGTGGCTGTCTTCGACGTCCACGGTCAGCAGTTCGTACGGCTCGTTCTTGACGCCGTCGATTTCCTTGAACACCACGCGCGGACGCGACACGGCCAGCTCGTAGCCTTCGCGGCGCATGTTTTCCAGCAGGATGGTCAGATGCAGTTCGCCGCGGCCCGACACTTCGAAGATGGTGTCGTCGCCGGTATCGGCCACGCGCAGCGCCACGTTCGACTTCAGTTCGCGGTCCAGGCGCTCGCGCAGCTGGCGGCTGGTCACGAACTTGCCTTCACGGCCGGCCAGCGGCGAGGTGTTGACGCAGAAGTTCATGGTCAGCGTCGGCTCGTCCACCTTCAGCATCGGCAGCGCGTCCTGGGCGTCCGGCGCGCACACGGTGCAGCCGATACCCAGTTCTTCGATGCCGTTGATCAGCACGATGTCGCCGGCTTCGGCCTCGGACACGATCTCGCGCTCCAGGCCCTGGAACTTCAGCACCTGGTTGATGCGGCCCTTGATCGGGTTGCCTTCCGGACCGAACTTGACCACCACGTCCTGCAGCGGACGGGCGCGGCCACGCGAGATGCGGCCCACGCCGATCTTGCCGACGTAGCTGGAGTAGTCCAGCGAGATGATCTGCAGCTGCAGCGGGCCGTCCCGATCGTCGTCACGCACCGGCACCTTGTCCAGCACGGTCTCGAACAGCGGCTTCATGTCGCCGTCGCGCACGTCTTCGGTCAGGCCGGCAAAGCCGTTCAGGCCCGAAGCATAGATCACCGGGAAGTCGAGCTGCTCGTCGGTGGCGCCCAGCTTGTCGAACAGGTCGAAGGTCTGGTTGATGACCCAGTCCGGACGCGCGCCCGGACGGTCGATCTTGTTGACCACCACGATCGGCTTCAGGCCCAGCGCCAGCGCCTTGCGCGTGACGAAGCGGGTCTGGGGCATCGGGCCTTCGACTGCGTCGACCAGCAGCAGCACGCCGTCGACCATCGACAGCACGCGCTCCACTTCACCGCCGAAGTCGGCGTGGCCCGGGGTGTCGACGATATTGATATGGGTGCCGTTGTATTCGACGGCACAGTTCTTCGCGAGAATCGTGATCCCGCGTTCCTTTTCCAGGTCGTTCGAGTCCATCACCCGTTCGGCGACTTGCTGGTTGTCGCGGAAGGTGCCTGCCTGGCGCAGGAGCTGGTCGACCAGGGTGGTCTTGCCATGATCGACGTGGGCGATGATGGCGATATTTCGGATGGCGCGGGTCATTGCTGCGTCTCGCTTTGGAGAATCTGAGGTAACCCAATATTCTAGCATGTTGCAGCGCAAGACGCGTTGATCGGAACCGTCACTTACCAAGGGAATATCATTGCAAAAAATGGAATAACCAATTTCCGTTCTTGCGCATCGTTAAACGTGAACATATATTTGCCTCAGCAAAGATTGCAAAGGCAAAGATGTCACGGCTCCCTTCCTCCGATCCGCCAGCCGAATCCACGGCCGGCCAGTTCGATCCCGCCCAGTACCAGATGTGCGACAGCGTCGGCTACCTGATGCAGCGCGCCAAGAACATGCTGGCGCACGGCGTCGAGCAGGAAGTCAGCAACCTGGACATCACGCAGGCGCAAGCCAGTTGCCTGATGATGCTGGCCACCGGCCGCGCCGCGACCGTCACCGATCTGGGCCGCGAACTGAATACCGACATGGGTTCGGTCACGCGCCTGCTCAGCCGCATGGAAAAGCGCGGCCTGATCGAGCGCCGGCGCCGTGACGCTGACCGCCGCGTGGTCGACCTGTCGGTGACGCCGCAAGGCCAGGAACTGGTTGAACAGCTGCCCGCCATCTTCTGCAAGGTACTTTCACACCACTTCCGCGGTTTTTCCGAGGACGAAATCCAACTGCTGCGCAGCATGCTGCGCCGGCTCATTGATAACAACAGCGGGTAGCGGGCTGTGCGCCGGCCTCCGGCACGCCAGATCGTCCGGTCAGTCCGGCCTCAACCTGACACCGTATCAGCCCGTAGAAACCGTAAGGCTCCGGCAACGGAGCAACACCATGACACAAGCCCTCCCCCCCCAATCCCCCCAGCGCGCCACCCCACGCGAGCTGGCGCGCCGTGCCAGCTCGCTTGCGCTGACTGCCATGGCCGCGGCGGTGCTGGCTGGTTGCGCGGCCCTTGGCAATTCGCACAGCACGCAGACCGTGGCCGACCCGGCTGCGATGGCCACCTCGCAGATCTTGCCCGACGAGCACGGCCAGTGGCCCTCGCAGGACTGGGTCGGGCAGTTCAAGGACCCCCAGCTGAGCGCCCTGGTCGATGAGGCGGTCAAGGACAACCCGAGCCTGCAGGCCGCGTTCGCCCGCGTGGAAGCCTCGCGCGCCATGGCCGATGCCACCCGCAGCGCGCTCTATCCGCACCTGGAGTTCGAAGGCAGCCTGATCCGCCAGCGCTTCTCCGAGAAGGACCTGTTCGAAGGCACCCCGCTGGCGGGATCGTGGCAGAACCAGTCGCGCCTGCAGGTGGGCCTCTCCTATGACTTCGATTTCTGGGGCAAGAACCGCGATGCGCTTGAAGCCGCGCTCTCCGACGACCGTGCCGCCGAGGCTGAAAGCCAGGCCTCGCGCCTGATCCTGGCCACCTCGATCGCCCGCAACTACGCCCGCCTGGCGGCGCTGTACGCCCAGCGCGACGTGGCCGAGCGTGCCATCGCCCAGCGCAGCGACCTCACCGAGCTGTCGCGCCAGCGCCTGGCCGCCGGCCTCGACACCCAGGTCGAGACCACGCAGGCGCGTGGCACGGTGGCTGCTTCGCGCACCGATCTGCAGCGCGTGGACGAGGAAATCGCCCTGGCGCGCAACCAGCTTGCAGCGCTGCTGGGCAAGGGCCCGGACCGCGGGCTGCAGATCCAGCGCCCGGTGCTGCTGGCGCAGGCCACGCCGACGCTTCCCGACAACCTGACCATCGGCCTGCTGGGCCGCCGGCCGGACCTGGTGGCGGCACGCTGGCGCGTGGAGGCGGCGTCCAAGGACATCAATGTCGCCAAAAAGGAGTTCCTGCCTGACGTCAGTCTGACCGCCTTCGCCGGCCTGGCGGCGCTGGATCCGTCCCACCTGCTGATGGGCATCAGCCGTACCTTTGGCATCGGCCCGACCATCCGCCTGCCGATCTTCGAAGGCGGCAAGCTGCGCGCCAACCTGAAGGGCAAGTACGCCGGCTACGACATTGCCGTGGCCAACTACAACCAGGCCCTGGTCGATGCGCTGCGCGAGACCGCCGACACCATGACCAGCATCCGCAGCGTCGACAAGCAGATCCAGACCCAGCGCGAAGCCCTGGACCTGGCCGAGCACGCCTATGCCCTGGCCACCACCCGCTACAAGGCCGGCCTGGGCACGCAGCTGACCGTACTGAATGCCGAAAGCAATGTGCTGCAGCAGCGCCGCCTGGCAACCGACCTGCAGGCGCGGCGGCTGGACCTGCAGATGGGCCTGATGAAGGCGCTCGGCGGCGGCTACCAGGAGCCTGCGGAAGGCCACGAGAGCGCCAGCCACGATCCTGCGCAGCAACAGCACAACACCCAGGCGGGCGCCCGCGGCTGATCCGCGCACCCAGTAATTGCAGACAAGATTCACCAGAGAACATCATGAGCAACAACCAGCAAGCGGCCGGCACCACCACCACCCAGCACCCTGCCCAGCAAGCGCCGGCCACCACCAACAACAACGGCAAGCGCAAGCGCATGCTGCTGTCGCTGACCGCGGCAATCGTGGTCGCCGGCATCGGCTATGGCGTTTACTGGGGCATGTACGCCCGCCACTTTGAAAACACCGACGACGCCTATGTCGCCGGCAACGTGGTCCAGGTCACGCCGCTGGTGGGCGGCACCGTGGTGTCGATCGCCGCCGACGACACGCAACTGGTCACCGCCGGCCAGCCGCTGATCCAGCTTGACCGCGCCGATTCGCAAGTGGCGCTCGAACAGGCCGAAGCCCAGCTGGCACAGGCCGTGCGCGAAGTGCGCACGCTGTACGTCAACAACGGCTCGCTCTCCGCCAACGTGGCGCTGCGCGAAGCCGACGTGGCCAAGGCCCGCGACGACCTGCGCCGCCGCCAGGCCATCGCCGGCTCGGGCGCGGTCTCCAATGAAGAGATCTCGCACGCGCAGTCCGCGCTGAAGGGCGCGGAATCGGCGCTGCTGGCCGCGCGCGAACAGCTGGCGTCGAACAAGGTGCTGACCGACCAGACCACGGTCGAGAAGCACCCCAATGTGCAGCGCGCTGCCG
Organism: Cupriavidus sp. UYPR2.512; assembly: GCF_000379565.1. NCBI lineage: Bacteria > Pseudomonadati > Pseudomonadota > Betaproteobacteria > Burkholderiales > Burkholderiaceae > Cupriavidus > Cupriavidus sp. UYPR2.512. The sequence goes on from NZ_KB902853.1 coordinate 76,911, forward strand.
CCAACCTGCGCTCGGCGTACCTGTCGTTCGCGCGCTCGGCCATGCCTGCGCCGGTGACCGGTTACGTCGCCAAGCGCTCGGTGCAGGTCGGCCAGCGCGTGGCCGCCGGCGCACCCCTGATGGCCGTGGTGCCGCTGGACCAGGTTTGGGTCGACGCCAACTTCAAGGAAGTGCAGATCACGCATATGCGCATCGGCCAGCCCGTGACGCTGGAAGCGGACGTGTACGGCTCCAAGGTGGAATACCAGGGCAAGGTCGCCGGCTTCTCGGCCGGCACTGGCTCGGCCTTCTCGCTGCTGCCGGCGCAGAACGCCACCGGCAACTGGATCAAGGTGGTGCAGCGCCTGCCGGTGCGCATCGCGCTTGACCCGCAGCAGCTCAAGGACCACCCGCTGCGCGTGGGCCTGTCGATGACCGTCAAGGTCGATGTGCGCCGCGAGGAAGGCGCCGCCATGGCCGCCGCCGCGCCCGCCAGGCCGATGCAGACCGATGTCTATGACAAGGTTGCGCAGGACGCCGACCAGCTGATCGCGCGCATCATCGCCGCCAACAACGGCGGCCGCAGCACCGGCCTGCCCTCGGCCAGCGCCGCCAACGCCAAGCCTGCCAACACCTGATCATGGCGAACTCCCCATCCGCCGCACAGGCCGCACAGGCCGCGCACGGCGTGCAGCCCGGCGCCAGCCACGCGCCGGCGCGGGCCATGCCGCAGCAGCCGCAGCCGCTGAGCGGCGGCAAGCTGGTGGTCGGCACCATCGCGCTGTCGCTGGCCACGTTCATGAACGTGCTGGACTCGTCAATCGCCAACGTGTCGATCCCGGCGATTTCAGGCGACCTGGGCGTGGCACCCAACCAGGGCACATGGGTCATCACCTCGTTCGCGGTGGCCAATGCGATCTCGGTGCCGCTGACCGGCTGGCTGACCACGCGCTTCGGCGCGGTGCGGCTGTTCATCACCTCGATCCTGCTGTTCGTGCTGGCATCGTGGCTGTGCGGGGTCGCGCCCAACCTGGAAACGCTGCTGGCCGCGCGGGTCCTGCAGGGCGCGGTGGCCGGGCCGATGATCCCGCTGTCGCAGTCGCTGCTGCTGTCGAGCTATCCGCCGCAGAAGAGCACCATGGCGCTGGCACTCTGGGGCATGACCACGCTGGTGGCGCCGATCATGGGCCCGCTGCTGGGCGGCTGGATCTCCGACAACATGACCTGGCCGTGGATCTTCTACATCAACGTGCCGGTGGGCATCATCACTGCCTATGTCACCTGGGCCATCTACAAGGACCGCGAAACCCCGACCAAGGTACTGCCGATCGACCGCATCGGCCTGGCGCTGCTGGTGATCTGGGTGGGCTCGATGCAGCTGATGCTCGACAAGGGCAAGGAGCTGGACTGGTTCCATTCGACCGAGATCGTGGTGCTGACGCTGGTGGCGATTGTCGGCTTCCTGTTCTTCCTGGCGTGGGAAACCTATGAGAAGCATCCCATCGTCGACATCAGCCTGTTCAAGGGCCGCAACTTCAGCTCCGGTGTGGTGGCGATCTCGGTGGCTTACGGGCTGTTCTTCGGCAACCTGGTGATCCTGCCGCTGTGGCTGCAGACTATCGTCGGCTATACCGCGACGGATGCGGGCATCGTGATGGCGCCGGTCGGGATCTTCGCGATCCTGCTGTCGCCGGTGATCGGGCGCAACCTGCCGAAGATGGACGCGCGCTGGGTCGCCACCGCAGCCTTTATCACCTTCGGCATCGTCAGCCTGATGCGCTCGGGCTTCACCACGCAGGTGGATACCTGGACGCTGATGGTGCCCACGCTGATCCAGGGCGCGGCCATGGCGATGTTCTTTATCCCGCTCACCTCGATCATCCTGTCGGGCCAGCCGCCAGAGAAGATCCCCGCCGCCTCGGGCCTGTCGAACTTCGTGCGGATCACCTTCGGCGGCATCGGCGCCTCGATCTCGACCACCGTGTGGGAAAACCGCTCCGCCCTGCACCACGCGCAACTGGTGGAACAGGTCAACCCGTACAACCCCGCCTACCACGACCAGCTCAGCCACCTGATGCAGATGGGCATGAGCCAGGCCCAGGCAATGGGCGTAATCGAGCGCAACATCTCCCAGCAGGCGGCCATGCTCGGCGCCAACGATATCTTCTGGATCTCGGGGATGCTGTTCTTCGTGCTGATCGGCTTTGTCTGGCTGACGCGGCCGGCCAAGGGCGGCGGCGGGTCGGCGGATGCGATGGCGGCGCACTGACCCGACCTCTCCGGTTTTCAAGACTTGGCCCCTGATCGGGGCCATTTTTTTTGCTTCGCCGCCGGGTTGCTGCGCCGGGGATGCCCCCCTTGTGTTCCTGTCTTCGTCCCTCTATTATTTGAAAACCGAATTACGGAACCGTGGTTCCTAAAAACGGAACCCAACGAGTAAAAGAGACGAGCGTGGAGTGGCTGAGTGAGCATTCTTGAAGGCGTGGAAAGCGTGCTGGACATGTTCGGGCATCACCGGCACGAGATCACTTTTAACGATGTTCTGGACGAACTGGGCCTTGCCAAGAGTTCGGCCTCGCGCCTGCTCGCCCAGATGGTGCGCTACCGCCTGCTGGAACTGCAGCCATCCACGCGGCGCTACCGCCCTGGGGCGCTGCTGATCCGCGCAGCGCAGGCTGCTGCGCAGGCGCATCCCTTCGACGAGCAATGCCGCGAGATCCTGGCCACGCTGTCCGATGCCACCGGCTTCACCGCCTATCTGTCGATGCTGGACGGCACCGACACGGTCGTGCTGCAACGCCTGAACGGCAGCAACCCGGTGCAGGTGCTGTCGCCGCCCGGCGCACGCCGGCCGGCATTCACGACGGCAATGGGCCGGGTGCTGCTGTCGCGCCTGCCCAAGCCTGAATTCAGCGCGCGCTACGGCGCCGCCGGCGCCCGCAAGCTGCCGGATGCACCCGCCGGCTGTCCCGCCACGGTTGCCGAGCTGCGCGAACGCGTGGCCACGGCCCGCGCCGAGCGCAGCGCCATCGCCGTGAATGAAGGCATGCCGGGCATCGGCGCGGTGGCCACCACACTGGCAGACCCGCTTTCAGGCGACGTGCGCGGACTGTGCCTGTCTTTCACCGCGATGCAGGTCAGCCAGGCCCAGGCCCAGGCGCTGCGCGCGACGCTGATGCAGGCCGTGGCACCCGTGGGACAGCGCGTCGGCGACCCCCTGTGGCTCGACGCCGCCCCACTTACCTAGACTTCGCCGCAACGACCCATGGAACTCCTGTTACTCAGCAACTCCAGCAGCGACGCCGGCTACCTGGTCCACGCCCAGGCGGCAATCCGCGACTTGGCCGCCGGCCGCAAGACTGCCTGCTTCATCCCGTTCGCCGGCGTCACGCGCGACTGGGACACCTACGAGACGCTGGTCCGCGACGCCTTCGCACCGGTCGGCATCGCGGTGCAATCACTGCACCGGCTGGCCGAGCCGGCTGCAGCCGTGCGCGCCATCGAGGTGGCCGAACTGATCGTCGTCGGCGGCGGCAACACGTTCCGCTTGCTGCAGTGCCTGCGCGAGCGCGGCTTGCTGGCGGCGATCTCAGCGCGGGTGCGGTCCGGTTCGGCGCGCTATATCGGCTGGAGCGCCGGCGCCAACCTGGCCTGCCCGACCATCCGCACCACCAACGACATGCCGGTGGCCGACCCGGGCGGCCTCGACGCCCTGGCGCTAGTCCCCTTCCAGATCAACCCACACTACTTCAACCTGGTCGTGCCCGGCTTCCGCGGCGAAACGCGCGACCAGCGCCTGGCCGAATTCACCGTGCTGCAGCCCGACATGCCGGTGCTCGGCCTGCCCGAAGGCAACTGGGTGCGGGTCTCGGACGATCGCCTTGAAATGGGCGGCGCCCATGCGGCGCGATGGTTCAGGGGCGCGGACATTGCCGACGTGCAGCCCGGCGCGCTGTCGCTGCCGCGCTAATTTGCTGGCCTGAGCCCAGCGTACGGCCCCCCAACCCAGGAATTGGAGCAAGATGTCTATCAAGCAGGTTATTGAATCGATCGAGCTGCTGTCGGCAGCGAATGTCGACGGCGAAGCTGTCGCCTCACTGCTGCGCTCGCGCGGCCTGGACGATGTCACCGTCACGCGCGTGGAAGAGAGCGGCCTCTACACCGATTTCCTCGCCTGCACGATCCCCGGACAAAACCCGGATGCGCCAGCACTTGGCGTGGTGGGCCGGCTGGGCGGCGTCGGCGCGCGCCCGGCCGTGACGGGCCTGGTGTCCGATGCCGACGGCGCCATCGTGGCCGTCGCCAGCGCGCTGAAGCTGGCCGACATGGCCGCCACCGGCGACGTGCTGGCCGGGCCGGTGCGCATCCACACCCATATCTGCCCGCATGCCGCCACGCGGCCGCACCAGCCGGTGCCGATGATGAAATCGCCCTTTGCGATGCGCAAGATGATGTCGCATGAAGTGCACCCGCGGATGGCGGCGATCCTTTCGGTCGACACCACGCGCGGCAACCGCTTCGTCAACCGCCGCGGCGTGGCGCTGACGCCGGTGGCCAAGGAAGGCTGGCTGCTGCGCCTGCCGGAGCGGATGCTGGACCTGATGGGATGGGTCAGCGGCGAACTGCCGATGGTGTTGCCGTTGACCACCCAGGACATCACGCCGTATGAGAACGGCCTGTGGCATGTCAACTCGATCATGCAGCCGGCCATCGTGACCTCTGCCCCGGTCGTGGGCGTGGCGCTGACCGCGCAGACCACGGTGCCAGGCTGCGCAACCGGCGTCACCAACGCCTTCGACATCGACGTGGCGACGCGCTTCTGCATCGAGGTGGCAAAGCAGTTCGGCCAGGGCCAGTGCGACTTCTACGACGCTGCCGAGTGGGCCGAGCTGCAGCGCCGCTATGGCTCGCTGGCCCATCTGCAGACCGTGGGAACCGAGGCATGAACACGCCCGCCGCACGCCAGCCACGCTTGGCCTTCGTCACCATCGGGCAGGCGCCCAGGACAGATGTGGTCCCGCAGATGATTGCCGACCTGGGCCTGCCGGCCACTGTGGAAGAGTTCGGCATCCTGGACGCGCTGGGCCCGCAAGACATTGCCGCGCTGGCGCCGGCGCCCGGCGAATACCGCTTTGCCAGCCGGCTGCGTGACGGCACGCAGGCGGTGATGGGCAAGCCGGTGGCCGAGGCGATGCTGGCCCGGTTGATGACCTCGCTGGACGACGGCCGCTTCGACGCCCTGGTGCCACTGTGCACCGGCACCGCCGTGCCGCCGATGCAGACCCTGGTCATCGAACCGCAGCAGGTGGTGGACCACCTGACCGTGGCGTTGGCGCAGGGCTGCCAGCGGCTCGGCATCGTGTTGCCGCTGGAGGCGCAGGTGAGCGGCTTCCATCTGATCCAGCCGGTGCCCTGCGAACTGCGCGTCACGCATGCCTCGCCTTATACCGACACCAGCACCGCCCGCTTCGCGCAGGCGGGCGAGACACTGCGCGGCTGCGACCTGGTGGTGATGCACTGCATGGGCTACACCGAGGCCATGCGGGCCGAGGTGGCGCGCCATGCCGGCGCCCCGGTGCTGCTCTCCAACCGCATGGTGGCAAGGCTGCTGGGGCAGGTGCTGGCCGGTGCCGCGGCCTGAATCAGGGCGCTAAGCGAACGCATTTCCGGGTAAGGGCAAGCCCGCTTACAGATTGCCCATGACACTGCTGGAGTGGAAGTAACAATGGAAAAGGTGGCGAAGTGGATGGGGCCGCTGGTGCGCGGCATGATGTGGATGAGCGTGGGCGCGGCGGTGATCCCGGGTGCGCAGGCGCAGGAGTGGAAGCCGGCCAGGCCGGTGCGCCTGCTGGTGGGCTTTGCGCCCGGCGGCTCGGCCGATCTGCTGGCGCGCCTGGTGCAGGCGCCGCTGTCGGAAAGCCTGGGGGTGCCGGTGGTGGTGGAAAACGTGCCCGGTGCGGGTGGCAATATCGCCGCCGACAAGCTGGCCAAGGCCCCGGCCGACGGCTACACCATCGGCATGGGCGCCGCCGGCGCGATGGCGGTGACTCACCTGCTCAACCCCAAGGGCACACCATACAAGGCGGATGATTTCACGCCCATCGCCATGCTGGCCACTCAGCCGAATGTCGTGATCATCAATCCGGCCCTGCCGGTCAAGACCATGGCCGACTTCGTCGCCTACGTCAAAAAGACGCCGCAGGTCACCTACGGCACCGCAGGCGTCGGCACGTCGAATCACCTGATTGCCGAAACCATGCTGCACCGCCTTGGCATCGACATGGTCCATGCGCCGTACAAGGGTGCCACCCCGGTGATCACCGACCTGATGGGCGGGCATATCGCCATGACAGTCGACAACATCACCACCGCGGCGACGCTGGCCAAGACCGGCAAGGTCAAGGCGCTGGCGGTCACCAGCAGCAAGCGCTCGCCCTTGTTGCCGGAGGTGCCGACGCTCGCCGAGAGCGGCCTGAAGGATTTCAACATGCCGACCTGGCAAGGCATCTTCGGTCCGAAGGACCTGCCGAAGGCGATCGTGGTCCGCTACAACCAGGCGCTGGTCAAGGCCTTGGCGAACCCGGAAGTCAGGAAGAAAATGGCTGAATTCGGCTCCGAGCCCGTGGGCGATACACCGGAGCATTTCGCCGGGTTCGTCGCCCAGGATCGCAAGATGTGGGCCGATGTCATCAAGACGGCCAACATCACGCTGGAGTAATTGCTGACGGGGCGGCCGCTTACGCCCCTCACGCAAATTACAGCTTGACCAGCCGCTCCGGCCGCAACGCGCCTTCGCGCATACGCGCCACGCCCAGCAGCCGGGCCGGCTCGCCGGCATAGACGCGCGCCAGCGCATCCTCGGCCAGCCCGGTGCCGGCCGGCAGGTCGCGCTGGGCGATGCGCTGGCCCTGCAGGAAGCGCGCTGCCGCGGCCTCATCCAGATGCACCGGCGCACACTTGTGCAGCAAGGCGTCCACGGGTGCCAGCATGGCCGGGCGTTGCGCGTCGTCCTGCTGTTCGATCTGTTCCAGCGTCACCGCGCCGTCCAGCGTCAGGTCGCCCACGGCGATGCGGCGCAATCCGGTCAGGTGCGCGCCGCAGCCCAGCGCTTCACCGATGTCCTCGGCCAGCGTGCGGATATAGGTGCCCTTGCTGCACATCACCCGCATCGTGAACGACGGGGTATCGGGCAAGGCGCAGTCCAGCAGCGCGATCGAACGGATGGTGACGCGGCGCGCCGCACGCTCCACGGTCTGGCCGGCGCGCGCGTATTCATACAGCGGGCGGCCGTCCTTCTTCAGCGCCGAATGCATCGGCGGCACCTGTTCGATCTCGCCGAGGAAGCTTGCCAGCGCCTGCTCCACCGCGGCGCGGTCGCAGGTGACCTCGCGCACGTCGAGCAGCTCGCCTTCGGCGTCGCCCGTGCTCGAGCGTGCGCCCAGCCGCACTACGGCGTCATAGGTCTTGTCCGCTTCCAGCAAGTCTTGCGAAAACTTGGTGGCTTCGCCGAAGCACAGCGGCAGCAGCCCGGTGGCAAGCGGATCCAGCGTGCCGGTATGGCCGGCCTTGGCCGCGCGCAAGAGGCGCTTGGCGCGCACCAGCGCGTCGTTGGACGAGAGGCCCAGCGGCTTGTCGAGCAGCAGCACACCATGGACCTCGCGGCGCGGCAGGCGCGGCGGACGGTTGGCGTTGGAATCGGTCATCGGAAAATAAAGCGGGAGGCGACGGCGCGGCGCGGATGGCTGCAACAATCAGGTCGCGGTCAGGCCGCGAAGCCCATGCCTGGCGGCATGGGCACCGGCTCAGTCGTCTTTCGAACGCGTGGCGTTCGCTTCGTTGATCAGCCTGGACATCTCGATCGCGTGTTCGACCGAGGTGTCATGATGGAAATGCAGCGTCGGCACGGTATGGATGTGCAGGCGCTTGAACAGCAGCGAGTGCAGGTAGCCAGCCTTCTCCTTGAGAATGGCGGCGGCCACTTCGGGCTCCGCACCCAGCACGGTGAAATACACCTTGGCGTGCGCGTAGTCCGGCGTCAGCGCCACAGACTGGAGCGTCACCAGCCCCAGACGCGGATCACGGATTTCGCGCTGGATCATTTCGGCCAGTTCTTTCTGGATCTGGTCGGAGATGCGCAGATTGCGGGAGGAGATATTGCCTTTCTTGGCCATTCAATGCTGTCTAGTTCCAAAGTGAAAACGGCAGGCCGGAGCCTGCCGTTTTGCGTATCGCCTTACAGCGTACGCGCCACCTCGGTGATTTCGTACACTTCGAGCTGGTCGCCTTCCTGAACATCATTGAAGTTCTTGATCGACAGACCGCACTCGAAGCCTTGCTTGACTTCCTTGACGTCATCCTTGAAGCGCTTGAGCGAATCCAGCTCGCCGTCGTGGATGACCACGTTGTTGCGCAGCACGCGCACCAGCGAGTTGCGCTTGACCATGCCGTCGGTGACCATACAGCCGGCCACCGCACCGATCTTCGGTACGCGGAACACCTGGCGTACCTCGACCGTGCCGATGGTGGTTTCGCGCTTCTCCGGCGCCAGCATGCCCGACATCGCCGCCTTGATCTCGTCTACCGCATCGTAAATGATGTTGTAGTAGCGGATATCGATGCCGTTGTGCTCGGCCAGCTTGCGCGCACCCGCATCGGCACGCACGTTGAAGCCGATGATGACTGCCTTCGAAGCCGTCGCCAGGTTGACGTCGGACTCCGAGATGCCGCCCACGCCGCCGTGCACGATCTGCACGCGCACTTCGGCGGTCGACAGCTTCTGCAGCGACTGCACCAGCGCTTCCTGCGAACCCTGCACATCGGCCTTGACGATCAGCGGCAGCGTCTGGACTTCGCCTTCGGCCATCTGCTCGAGCATGTTCTCGAGCTTGGCGGCCTGTTGCTTGGCCAGCTTCACGTCGCGGAACTTGCCCTGGCGGAACAGCGCGATTTCACGTGCCTTGCGCTCGTCCGGCAGCACCAGCACTTCTTCACCGGCGGCAGGCACTTCCGACAGACCCTGGATTTCCACCGGGATCGACGGGCCGGCTTCCTTGGTCGGCTTGCCGTTCTCGTCCAGCATGGCACGCACGCGGCCGTAGGCGCTGCCAGCCAGGACCACATCGCCACGCTTGAGCGTGCCGCTGCTGACCAGGATGGTTGCGATCGGGCCCTTGCCCTTGTCGAGCTGGGCTTCCACCACCAGGCCCTTGGCCGGGGCATCCACCGGTGCCGTCAGTTCCAGCACTTCGGCTTGCAGGAGCACTTGCTCGAGCAGGTCTTCCACACCGGTACCCATCTTGGCGGACACCGGCACGAACGGCGAATCGCCGCCGTATTCTTCCGGCACCACCTGCTCCGCCACCAGTTCCTGCTTGACACGGTCCGGGTTGGCATCGGGCTTGTCGATCTTGTTGATCGCCACCACGATGGGCACGCCGGCAGCCTTGGCATGCGCAATCGCTTCCTTGGTCTGCGGCATCACGCCGTCGTCGGCGGCCACCACCAGGATCACGATGTCGGTTGCCTTGGCACCGCGGGCACGCATGGCCGTGAAGGCCTCGTGACCGGGGGTATCCAGGAACGTAATCACGCCGCGGTCGGTTTCCACATGGTAGGCACCGATGTGCTGCGTAATCCCGCCGGCTTCGCCCGCGGCCACCTTGGTGCGGCGGATGTAGTCCAGCAGCGAGGTCTTGCCGTGGTCGACGTGACCCATCACGGTCACCACCGGCGGACGCGGCAGCAGCTCGGCGTCGGTGTGTTCCTCACCGCCCACCACCAGCAGCGCTTCCGGATCGTCCAGCTTGGCGGCATACGCCTTGTGGCCCATTTCTTCCACCACGATCATGGCGGTTTCCTGGTCCAGCACCTGGTTGATCGTCACCATCTGGCCGAGCTTCATCATCTGCTTGATGACCTCGGACGCCTTGACGGCCATCTTGTGAGCCAGGTCGGCCACCGAGACGGTTTCCGGCACGTGCACTTCACGCACGACCGGCTCGGTCGGCGCCTGGAAGCTGCTGCGGCTGTCGTCATGCTGCTGCTGCCTGCCGCCGCGGCCACGCGGACCACCGCGCCAGCCGCCTACGCCGCCCGACGAATCGCCGCGCGTCTTCAGGCCGCTGCCCTTCTTGCGGCTGCTGTCGTCCTGCCAGCCCGCCTTCACGACCTTGCCCTTCTTGTCGGCGGTCGCCGTAGTCGTGGTCGTGGTGGCCGGCTTCTTGTCGTCCTTCTTCGCTTCCGTGGTCGCACCAGCCGGCTTCACCGGCTTGTGCAGCGTACCGGTCTGCTCGGCCTTCTTCTCTTCAGCCTTGCGCTCGGACGGCGCCTTCAGCACGCGGGGCGGGGCGTTCAGCATCTGCTGGATCGCACGGGCCTCGGCTTCGGCAGCCTCGCGGCGCTTGCGCGCAGCGACTTCCTGCTCGGCGCGGGCCTTGTCGGCCGCAGCCTTGGCCTCGTCGGCAGCCTTCTGCGCCTCGGCGCGTTCGGCGGTGACGCGTGCCTTCTCGTCCTCTGCCTTCTTGCGCGAGGAATCCTCGTTGGCCTCGGTCACGGCGCGCGATGCGGCAGCCTCTTCCTCCGCCTTGCGGGCGGCGAGTTCGGCCTGGCGGCGCTGTTCAGCCTCCAGGGCTTCCTGGCGGGTGCGGCGCTCGGCTTCCTCACGCTCGGCTGCCTCGCGGGCGGCCTTGGCTTCAGCTTCCTGGCGCGCCAGCAGTTCGGCCTGTTGGCGTTCTTCCTCGTCGCGGCGCGCCTCATCGGCAGCATCGACGACAGGCGCGTGGGCTTCGGCCGCGTCGGCCTGGGCATCGGGCGCAGCTTCGTCGCGCTTGATCAGCACGCGCTTCTTGCGCACTTCCACCTGGACCGTACGGGTCTTGCCGGTACCATCCGACTGGCGGATCTCGGAGGTTTCGCGCTTGGTCAGTGTGATCTTCTTGCGGGAGCTGTCGTCGGACTGGCCGTGCGAACGCTTCAGATAGTCCAGCAGCCTGGTCTTATCCGATTCCGTGATGATGTCTTCTGGCGTCGCTTTGCCCACCCCAGCCGCCTGCAATTGTTCCAGCAGGGCAGCTGCGCTGCGACTCAGTTCTGCGGCCAGTTGGGCAACTGTTGTGCTTGCCATTCAAACCCTTTCAATGCTTGGTTTCTACGTCGGGACAAATCGTTGCGGAAAGCGCGCCCGGGCCAGGTGTAGGCCGGCCCGGCCGTGTCCCTCAGTTGAACCAATGTTCCCGTGCTTTCATGATCAGCGACTTGGCTTCATCCTCGCTGACACCGGTCATCTCGACCAGCTCGTCCACGGCCAGTTCGGCCAGGTCGTCACGCGTATGGATATCGCCTTCGGCCAGCTTGCCGATCAGTTCCGGGTTGAGGCCGTCGAGCGAGCGCAGATCCTGCGACACCTCTTCCACCTTTTCTTCCCGGGCCAGTTCCATCGTCAGGAGCGCATCACGCGCGCGATTGCGCAGCTCGTTGACGGTGTCTTCGTCAAAGGCCTCGATCTCCATCATTTCACTGATGGGGACATAAGCCACTTCTTCCAGCGTGGAGAAGCCTTCCTCGATCAGGATGTCGGCAACTTCCTCATCCACGTCCAGCTTGGACATGAACAGCTTGCGCACGACATCGCTCTCTTCGGCCTGCTTCTGCGCCGACTCTTCCTGCGTCATGATGTTGATCTGCCAGCCGGTCAGCTCGGACGCCAGGCGCACGTTCTGACCACTGCGGCCGATGGAGACCGCGAGGTTTTCCTCGTCGACCACCACGTCCATGCTGTGCTTCTCTTCATCCACAACGATCGACTGCACCTGCGCCGGCGCCAGCGCGCCGATCACAAATTGCGCCGGGTCTTCCGACCACAGCACGATGTCCACGGCCTCGCCGCCGATCTCGTTACGCACCGCGGTGACGCGCGTGCCACGCACGCCCACGCAGGTGCCGATCGGGTCGATGCGCTTGTCATGCGCCACCACGGCAATCTTGGCACGCACGCCCGGATCACGGGCAGCCGCCTTGATCTCCAGCAGGCCCTGCTCCATTTCCGGCACTTCGTTCTCGAAGAGCTTGATCAGGAACTCAGGCGCGGTGCGCGACAGTTCAATCTGCGGGCCGCGCGCGGCGCGGTCCACATTCAGGATATACGCACGCACGCGGTCACCGGTGCGCAGGTTTTCCTTGGGGATGATCTGGTCGCGGGCCAGCAGCGCTTCCACGCGGCCGGACTCGACGATCAGGCCCTTCTTGTCGGCGCGCTTGACCGTGCCGGTCATGATCTTCTCGCCGCGATCCAGGTAGTCGTTCAGGATCTGCTCGCGCTCGGCGTCGCGGATGCGCTGCAGGATCACCTGCTTGGCAGCCTGCGCACCGATGCGGCCGAACTCGACCGACTCGATCTGCTGCTCGATAAAATCACCCAGCTCGATGCTGGGGTTTTCATCGCGGGCCTCGAACAGCAGGATCTGCTTGTCCGGCTCTTGCAGGCCCAGCTCGTCGGGAACGACCAGCCAGCGGCGGAAGGTTTCATGCTCGCCCGACTCGCGATCGATCGCGACACGGATATCCACGTCTTCCTCGAAACGCTTCTTGGTGGCCGAGGCGAGCGCCGCCTCCAGGGCACCGAATACCACATCCTTGTCGACGTTCTTCTCACGCGCAAGCGCATCGACGAGCAACAGAACTTCGCGGCTCATTGCTTGTTCCCTTTTCTTTGATTTCCTTTGAAGTCGATCACCGGCACCAGGCGTGCCTTGTCGACATCGGATACGGCAAATTCCAGCAGCGCCGGGCCATCTTTGCCCTCGAACTCCAGGCCAATCTTCTCCTCGCCCGCCGCGCCGGTGGGCTCGCGCAGGATGCCTGTGAAGTTCTTCTGTCCATTGACGGGCAGGCGCAGCGTCACGCGCACCTCCACGCCGGCAAAGCGAACGTAGTCGGCCAGCTTCTTCAGCGGCCGGTCCAGTCCGGGTGACGAGACCTCGAGGCGTTCGTAATCCACGTTCTCGACCGTGAACACGTGGGTGAGCTGGCGGCTCACCTTTTCACAATCCTCGATGGCAATGCCGGTTTCAGGCTGATCGATATAGACACGCAGCAATCCGGCCGGGGCACGCTCGAGCTCGACCAGCTCATATCCCATGCCGCTTAGGGTGGTTTCGATCAAATCTGCCAGATGCACTGTTATCCCGAGTAATGGCCATCAACACCGTGGCAGGCAAACCCGCCGGTGCCGTCCGGGACGACCCTGCTGCAGCCCTGCCTGTCCGCCATCCCCCCGCCCCAGCGGAGAGAACCGAAAAACGGGCGAACCAAAAAAAAATGGGCGCAATGCCCATCATTCGCCCATCCTCGACGAGGATGGCTTTTTGAATAGACTTGAATTATACGCGGATTATGTCGAAAACGCAAAAGCCAGACATTTCCGCGCCCTGAACCCGGCGCCGGCAGGCATTCAGCCCGCCGTACGCCGCAAGCAGCGCTTATCGGTTGCCGCCGCGGCTGCCACCACGGTTGCCGCCGCCACCGCCACTACCGCCGCGCGGGGAACGGTTACCACCCGGTTTCGACGCCTTCGGCATCACATTGCCGTTGGCTTCGCCACCGCCGCGACGCGGCTTGCCCTGACCCTGGCCACCCAGACCACCCTGGCCACCCTGACCGCGCATGCCACCCATGCCGCCCATGCCGGCGCCACCGCGCCCCTGGCGCGCGCCAGTGCCGCGCCCGCCGCCCAGGTTGGCCGCGTGCGAGGTCAGCAACGTGGGACCGTGGCTGATATAGCCCATCGAGGTCTTCATCGGATCCGGCTGGCTGCTGCGGCCACCGCCACCACCCCGGGCACCGCCCTGGTCGAAGCGCGGCAGGCCGTCCATGCCCGTGGGCATCGGCATGCCGGCAATCGCGGCTTCGGTGCGCTGCTTGCGCCCGCCCACCTTGGTGGCACCCTTGGGGGCCTGCTCGCCCTTGCCGGGCACCTTCAGGCCGACACCGGCCATCAGCGCCTTGACGTCATTCGGCTCGACTTCCTGCCAGCGGCCGCGCTTGAGGCCGCGCGGCAGCAGGAACTGGCCGTAGCGGGTGCGGATCAGGCGCGACACGGTCAGCCCGACCGCCTCAAACATGCGGCGCACTTCACGGTTGCGGCCTTCGGTCAGGGCCACGTGGTACCACTGGTTGACGCCTTCGCCGCCGCCGTCGGCAATGCGCAGGAAGTTGGCTTCGCCGTCATCGAGCTTGATGCCGTGCAGCAGGCGCTGGCGGTCGGCCTCGGCCAGCTCGCCCAGCGTGCGCACCGCGTACTCGCGCTCCACGCCATAGCGCGGGTGCATGAAGCGGTTGGCAATGTCACCCGAGGTGGTGAAGATCAGCAGGCCTTCGGTATTGAAGTCCAGGCGGCCCACCGCGACCCACTTGCCGGACTTGATGCGCGGCAGGCTGTCGAACACGGTCGGACGGCCTTCCGGATCGGACTGGCTGACAATCTCGCCGGCGGGCTTGTGGTACAGCAGCACGCGCGGCGGCTTGGTCGACACCTTGCGGTGGATCAGCTTGCCGTTCACGCGGACCTGGTCCGCCGGCAGGATGCGCTGGCCGATATGGGCCGGCAGGCCGTTGACCGAAACGCGACCCTGCAGGATCAGTTCTTCCATCTCGCGGCGCGAGCCCAGCCCGCCTTCGGCCAGCACCTTGTGCAGCTTGGGCGCGTCGTCGTCGGCCGACAGCTCGCGCACCGGCTTGGCCTTGGTGCGCGGGATGACGGTGTCTTCGCTGTCGTACTGCTCGGAGATCACAAAGCGGAACAGGTCTTCACTGCTCGCCGCGGTCTTGTCCCCGCCGCCCTGGCCCTTGCGGGGCGCCTGCGGCTTGCCGCCGTCCTTGCGGCGGCCCTGCTGCCGCGCGCCGGCGCCCTGCGCCTCGCCCGGCACTGCCGCCTTGCCTGAACGCTGGACCGGCTTGCGCTTGCGGCCGGGCTGCTCGGGCTTGTCGGTGCCTTCGGCCCTGGCCGCGCGGTCCACCTTGTCCGCCTTGCTGGCGCCCTGGCCGCCCTGGCTACTCTGGCCGCCCTCGCCCGGCCCCGTCTTGCGCTTGCCGCGGCCGCGCTGGCCACCGCGCGCACCGCCCGCCGCCTGTGCGGCGCCCGGTTCACCGGCATCGGCCTGGCCGCCGGCGCTGGCGCCTTCGGCGCCCTCGCCACGGTCCTGCGCCGCCTGGCGGCGCGATGCCACCAGGTTCCTCAGCCCGCGGCGCAGCCCCTTGCGGCGCGGCGCAGCTTCGCTGCCCGATCCGGGTTCTGCGGCGCCGGTATCGGCGGGTGCGCCCGCATTGCGGGTGTCTTGCTCAACGGAATCAGACAAGATATTCACTATCGGATGTTGCATGTTGTTCAGTTCGGCACGCGCTCGTCGTGCTCGCTCGGGTGCGGCGGGGTGCCGTTGTCCGGCAAATCGCCCCGCGCCCCGTCCGGATTGGGTGCGGCTGGTTCGGTGGAAGCGGCCTCGGCGGCATCGTCGGCTGCAGCTTGCAGCGGCTGCACGTCAGAGCCATTGGCGCCTTCGTCGGCCGGGTCGGTCGTCTCGGCTTCGTTTGCGACGGATGCTTCGGCCGCATCCGCCGCCTGCACTGCGGGCGGCCCGCCCTGCGCGGCGGAGTCGGCAAATGCCTCTTCGTCGGCGCTGGCCGCCTTGTTTGCCGCCAGGTCTTCAAAATTGATGGCCTGCTGTTCCAGCAGGGTTGCCTGCGCCTGCGCCTGGGCATCTTCCAGCGGCGGCAGCTCATCCAGCGTGCGCAGGCCAAGATCGTCCAGGAATGCCTTGGTGGTTGCATACAGCGCCGGCCTGCCCGGCACGTCGCGGTGTCCGATCACCTCGATCCAGCTGCGGTCCTCAAGCTTCTTGACGACTTCCGTGCCGACCGTCACGCCGCGGATTTCCTCGATATCGCCGCGGGTCACCGGCTGCCGGTAGGCAATGATTGCCAGCGTTTCCATCACGGCGCGCGAATATTTTGGCGGCTTTTCAGGATTCAGACGATCGAGGTATTCACGCATTTCCGGGCGGCTCTGGAAGCGCCAGCCGCTGGCCAGGGCCACCAGTTCCACGCCGCGCGGCCGCCAGTCCTGGCGCAGTTCCTCAAGCAGCACGCGGATGGTGTCTGCGCCGACGTCGTCGTCAAACAGCCGCCGCAGATCGTTGACGCGCAACGGTTCCTGCGCGCAGATCAGCGCCGTCTCGAGGACGATCTTCGCCTCTTGGGTATTCATGTTGATGGTGTGCAGCCTGTCTTTGCACCTGCTCCCGGACGAATCCGGGGCACCGGAGATTTTGGATACAGCGGTGCGAAAGCCACCGCCATCTCATTGCGCAGCTAGCCGGATACCTGCTGCATCCAAGCCGTGCACTTCCCTATCTTTGCATCGAGTTGCCGTTCCGGCAGAAGATCGTTCGCATGCCGTTATGGGCCGGCCAGCGAACCTCTTGCGTAGCGCGTCCGCACATCGGACGTCGCTGTCAGCGAACTGAAGGCCTCGGACGCAAGAAAAACGGGTATCGGGAGCAAGGCCGGCATCGCCAACACCGCAGTGCCAGCCGGACTTTTGAACCAGATCTTTTGAACCGGATGGACTGTGGGGACGGGACGGGCATCGAAAACCTTCCGCTTCCCCTGCCCTGAACGCGCCTTCTGGTATGAAGGCCGCCTGGCGCTGCTCGCCCGCTGCTTACCGCGGCTCATATTACACCGCGCGATACCGCAATGTTGGCGATTGTATGGCATTCCCGCCTCCGCCTGCAACCATCATCCGTTGCCCGGGTGTCGCCGGCGCCTCAGAACACCAGGCAGAACCCATGCTCGGCCAGCGAATGTGGCAGCAGCACCGCTCGGGCAATGCCAAGGGCGCCGAATGCCATCACCGCCAGGCCGGCCCCCAGGCGCATGCCGCGACGTCGCGACAGCGTACGCAAGTAGCCCGACAGGCCGGAAAGCACCAGCAGGTTGGGCAGTGTGCCGAGCCCGAACACGCCCATCACGAGTGCCCCAGACGCCGCGTTGCCCGCCAGCAGCGCCAGTGTAAGCGCCCCATAGACCATGCCGCAGGGCACCAGGCCCCATGCCAGGCCCACGCCATAGCGCCGCGCCAGGCCGCCGCGCGCCCGCATGAAGGCTGGCATGCCACCTGCCAGGCCGTCCAGCCGCCGCGCCACCGCGGCGCCGGCATGCGCCGCCAGCCGCTCCAGCCAGTTGACGGTAAAGGTGTTGCCGCGCAGCAACCGCCAGCCCGACCACAGCAGCATGACACTGCCCGCGCCAAACAGCCAGCGCTGCACCGGCAGGTAGTCCTGCTTCCACGCCGAGGCGCCGACCGCGCCGAGCGCGGCACCAAGCAGCATGTAGGTCGAAATCCGGCCCACGTGCATTGTCAGCAGCTCGCCCAGCCAGGCGGCGCGGCTGGGCACCAAGCTGATCGTCGCCGTCGCGCCGCGGCGTTGCTCCACGGCCAGCGCCACGCCGCCGCACATGGCGGCGCAGTGGACCCCGCCCAGCAAAGCCAGCAGAAAAACGCTGATCAGCACGCCAAATGTCAATTCTCACTCCCTACCACATCACATCGCACGGTAAAATGTCCCAATCGCGCCCTCGCTGCCATTTCTAGCAGGTTCCAATTGCTTACCTCCATTCCCATTACCGAGATGTCACCCCGCTGCTCCACCTGTGCGATGGGGCAGTTGTGCCTTCCGGTTGGCATGTCGCAGCAAGACCTCGCCAAGATGGACACGCTGGTGCAGGAACGCATCCGCGTGCACAAGGGTGAAACCCTGTATCGCATGGGCGATCCGCTCACCGCGGTCTATGCCGTGCGCTTTGGCACGCTCAAGACCCACGTCACCACTGAAGACGGCCGCTCGCAGATTACCGGCTTCCATCTGCCTGGCGAAATCGTCGGTCTCGACGGGCTGGGCGAGATGCAGCACGCCTCCGATGCCGTCGCGCTGGAAGATACCGAAGTCTGCGTGGTCCGGATGAGCGAACTGCAGACGCTGTCGTCAGACCTGCCGTCGCTGCAGCAGCAGTTCCTGCGCCTGATGGGCAAGGAAATCACGCACGACCAGCTGATGCTCGTGACCTTGGGCTCAATGCGTGCCGAGGAACGCCTTGCTGCCTTCCTGATCAATCTCTCTGAGCGCCTGTCGGCGCGCGGCTATTCGGCGTCCGAGTTCGTGATGCGCATGAGCCGGGAAGAGATCGGCAGCTACCTGGGCCTGAAGCTCGAAACCGTCAGCCGCCTGTTCTCTCGCTTTGCCGAAGCCGGCCTGATCCAGATTCGCCAGCGCCACGTCAAGCTGGTGGACATCGACGGCATCAAGCAACTCTACACCCGCTCCTGCTAAGCGGCCAAGCGCTGCCAGTGCCGCATCCGGCCATGGCAGCGCAGACCTCACGCCAGTCCGCTCATTCCAGTTCGTCGGTATCGCTGAGCCGCGTTGGCATGGTGTAGAGCGTCAGTCCGCTGGACAACGCGCAGAACGCCCAGGCCATCAGGAAGCCGACGGTGTAGACCGATTCGCGGGACGCTTCGATCGGCTGGCCGAAGAAATTCAGGTCACCGGGATCCACCACCGAAAACACCGTTGCGGTCGCAAACCCAGCCATCAGGAACGCCGGCCAGAGTACCCACATCAGCCAGCGCAACCTCATGGCTGCCTCGCTGCAGCAGCCCTGGGCGGCGCGGCATCGGCCTTCTCCACGACCAGGCCATGGCGCGTTGCACCCTGCACCGGCATGTCCGGATGCGTGGATGCCAGCCAGATCGTCACGCCGCATGCCACCATCGCAACCAGCGGGCCGCTCATCAACAGCCACGGCCACGGCTCCTTCCACCACGGATTGCCTTGCTGACTCATCTTGCCCCC
Organism: Cupriavidus sp. UYPR2.512; assembly: GCF_000379565.1. NCBI lineage: Bacteria > Pseudomonadati > Pseudomonadota > Betaproteobacteria > Burkholderiales > Burkholderiaceae > Cupriavidus > Cupriavidus sp. UYPR2.512. The sequence continues at coordinate 95,792 of NZ_KB902853.1, forward strand.
TTCATCTTGACGACTACGTCTACGCCTGCCTAGCTTCACAAATCGCGCGGAACGATGAAACTGGTGGATTGCCGGATTTCGGCATGCCCCCGCTCCGTGCCCTCGCTCGTCACGGTCACGTCGATCCTGTGCGTGCCCTGCGCCGCGGCCTCGATCGGCACGCGGATCCGGATCGGCAGCAACCGGTTGGACGTCGGCGCCAGCGATTCGGCCTGCTTGTCGTACTCCACCTTCAGGTTCTTCAGCTCGTCGCTGTCGGCGCGCACGGTGATCTTCATCGGCGCTTCGGTGGTGTTGATCAGCTGCAGGCGATAGACGTTCTCGATCCAGCGGCCTTCCACTTCACGGCCGAGCGCACCACGGTCGCGGATGATGTCGACCTTCAGCGGCGTGCGCAGCGCGATCGACGCCATGAAGCCGGCCAGCAGCACCACCCAGATCACGGAATAGATGATGACGCGCGGACGCAGCAGGCGCTTGCGCGATGCCGCCGCGGACAAGGCCTTGCGCATCGCGTTTTCCGAGGTGTACCGGATCAGGCCGCGCGGGTAGTCCATCTTGTCCATGACCTGGTTGCAGGCGTCGATGCAGGCGCCGCAGCCAATGCACTCGTACTGGAGGCCGTCGCGGATATCGATGCCCGTCGGGCACACCTGCACGCAGATGCTGCAGTTGACGCAGTCACCAAGCCCCGTCTTGTGGTGGTCGGTCTTGCGCGATCGGCTGCCGCGCGGCTCGCCGCGGCCGACGTCGTAGGTCACGACATAGGTATCGCGATCCACCATCACGCTCTGGAAGCGCGCATACGGACACATGTACTTGCACACCTGTTCGCGCATGAAGCCCGCATTGCCCCAGGTGGCGAACGCGTAGAACAGCATCCAGAACGACTGCCACGGCCCCAGCGACAGGCTGAGCACCTCGCCGCCCAGCCCGCGGATCGGCGCGAAATAGCCGATGAAGGTAAAGCCGGTCCAGAGCGCAATCAGCACCCACAGGAAATGCTTGGTCGCCTTGAGACGGAGCTTGCGCAGGCTCCACGGATCGCCATCGAGCCGGATGCGGGCGATGCGATCGCCTTCGACCCGTCGCTCGATCCACATGAAGATCTCGGTGTAGACCGTCTGCGGACAGGCATAGCCGCAGAACAGCCGTCCCGCGATCGCCGTGAACAGGAACAGCGCCAGCGCCGAGATCACCAGCAGCACCGCCAGGTAGATGACGTCCTGCGGCCACAGCACCAGCCCGAAAATGTAGAACTTGCGCGCGCCAAGGTCAAACAGCACGGCCTGGCGGCCATTCCATTGGAGCCAGGGCGTGCCGTAGTAGATCAGCTGGGTCAGGATCACCAGCCAGACCCGCCAGCTGGAGAAGGCACCCGTCACCGAGCGCGGGTAGATCTTGCGGCGGACCTCGTAGAGCGTTTCGTCAGAGGTCTCGCCCGGCGCAGCGGCCGACCGTTGCAGGTCGGCCGCCCGGGCCATTTCTTCGGTCCCGGGTGCATTCATGGACATGCTCTCCCGCGAGCCACCAGCGCCCGCTCACATGAGTCGTCGATCATTGCCCGGCTCCGCCCCCGGTGTTCGACAAACCCCAGACATAGGCCGTCAGCATGCGGATGCGTTCAGGCGTCAGGATCTCCTCATGCGCGGGCATGTGGTTGTTGTGACCCTTCAGGATGGCGTCGACGATGCTGCCTTCCGAGCTGCCATACAGCCACACGTTGTCCGACAGGTTGGGCGCACCGAGCGCCTGGTTGCCCTTGCCGCCGGCGCCGTGGCATGCCACGCAGGTCGTCTTGAAGGTGCCCTCGCCACGCGACGCACGGATCGGGTCCGACGACAGCCCCGACAGCGAGCGCACGTATTGCGCCACGTCGCCCGCCTGCTTGGCGTCGATGGTCGCGGCAAACGGCGGCATCACGCCATTGCGGCCCTTGGTGATGGTCTGCCGGATGGTGTCGGGTTCGCCGCCATAGAGCCAGTCGCTGTCCGTCAGGTTCGGGAAGCCGCGGCTGCCACGTGCGTCCGAGCCATGGCACTGTGCGCAGTAGTTCAGGAACAGGCGCTGGCCGATCTCGCGCGCCTGCGGATCCGCCGCCACCTGCTTGACGTCCATCTTCAGGTATTTGGCGTAGATTTCGTTCTGCATCTTCTCCTGCGCTGCGCGATGCGCGGCGAGTTCGCCCTGCGTGGAGACCTTCAGCAAACCGGCATACGAACCCAGCCCCGGGTACAGCACCAGGTAGGCCAGGCTGAAGATGCAGGCCAGCAGGAACATCCACATCCACCAGCGCGGCAGCGGGTTGTTCAGCTCACGCAGGTCACCGTCCCAGACATGGCCGGTGTCTTCAGTGCCGCCGGCGGTCTTGGTGACCTTGCGTTGCGAGAACAACAGCCACACGCACCAGACGATGCCGATGAGCGCGATGGCGGCAATGTAATAACTCCAGAATTCGGAAATGAAATCGCTCATGGCTAGGTGTTCCGGCTCGATGTTGTCGTAGTTTCGTCAGGCAGCGCGAACGGCAGCATGGCGGATTCCCGGTTGGCGGCCTGCCGGCCGGCGGACCAGGCCCACCAGCAGATTCCCAGGAAGACAACCATCGACACGACGGTCGCAATGGCAGTGATCATGGCCATGGTTTACTCCTTGGGTGCCGCGGCGGCGGCGGAATCCACGCGGACGTTGCGGCGGTTGGTGCCCAGGCCTTGCAGGTAGGCAACCAGCGCATCCTCTTCGGTCTTGCCCTTGAGCTCGTCCGGTGCCTTGGCGATCTCGGCATCCGTGTACGGCACGCCCAGGCGCACCAGCGCGCGCATGCGGGCCTGGATATCGTTGGTGGGCAGCTCGGCCTTTTCCAGCCAGGGGTACGATGGCATCACCGATTCCGGCACCACGTCGCGCGGATTGCGCAGGTGGATGCGCTGCCAGTCCTCCGAGTAGCGTCCGCCCACGCGCGCCAGGTCGGGACCGGTGCGCTTGGAGCCCCACAGGAACGGGTGGTCGTAGACCGACTCGCCCGCCGTGGAGAAGTGGCCGTAGCGCTCGGTCTCGGCCTGCAGCGTGCGGACCTGCTGCGAGTGGCAGCCGACGCAGCCTTCACGGATATAGATATCGCGCCCCATCAGCCGCAGCGGCGAATACGGCGTGATGCCCGGATCCGGCTCGGTGGTGGAGTGCTGGAAGAACAGCGGCACGATCTGGACCAGACCCGCGATGCTGACCACGAGGATCGTGCAGATGATCAGCCAGCCGATGTTCTTCTCCAGCGTTTCGTGGGAAAAGAAGCGTTGTTTGTCGGACATCTTTCTATCCTGGAATGATCAGTGGGCAGCGGCAGGGATGCTGGCCGGGATCGGCGCATCCACGGCGGGCTTGCCGACGATGGTCTTGAGCACGTTGTAGGCCATCAGCAGCATGCCGGACAGGAAGCACAGGCCACCCAGCAAGCGAATCAGGTAGAACGGGTACTTGGCCTTGACCGCTTCGACGAAGGCATAGGTCAGCGTGCCGTCAGGCTGCGTGGCGCGCCACATCAGGCCTTCCATCACCCCGGCGATCCACATCGAGGCGATATACAGCACCACGCCGATGGTCGCGATCCAGAAGTGCCACTCGATCAGGCGGACGCTGTACATCTGCTTCTCGCCGAACAGACGCGGGATCAGGTAGTAGAGCGAGCCGATCGAGATCATCGCGACCCAGCCCAGCGCGCCCGAGTGCACATGCCCGATGGTCCAGTCCGTGTAGTGCGAGAGCGCGTTGACGGTCTTGATCGACATCATCGAGCCTTCGAACGTGGCCATGCCGTAGAACGACAGCGCCACCACCAGGAACTTCAGGATCGGGTCGGTGCGCAGCTTGTGCCAGGCCCCCGACAGGGTCATGATGCCGTTGATCATGCCGCCCCACGAGGGCGCCAGCAGGATCAGCGAGAACACCATGCCCAGCGACTGCGCCCAGTCCGGCAGCGCGGTGTACTGCAGATGGTGCGGGCCGGCCCACATGTAGGTGAAGTTCAGCGCCCAGAAGTGGACGATGGACAGGCGGTAGGAGTAGATCGGGCGCTCGGCCTGCTTGGGAATGAAGTAGTACATCATCCCCAGGAAGCTGGTGGTCAGGAAGAAGCCTACGGCGTTATGGCCATACCACCACTGGATCATTGCGTCCTGCACGCCGGCATAGGCCGAGTAGGACTTCCACAACGACACCGGCATCTCGATGTTGTTGACGATATGCAGCAGCGCGATGGTCAGGATGTAGGCGCCGAAGAACCAGTTTGCGACGTAGATATGCCGGGTCTTGCGCTTGACAATGGTGCCGAAAAACACGACCGCGTAGGCCACCCAGACCGCGGTGATCAGCAGGTCGATCGGCCATTCCAGTTCAGCGTACTCCTTTGAGCTGGTGATCCCCAGCGGCAGCGTGATGGCGGCGGCGACGATGACCAGTTGCCAGCCCCAGAACGTGAACGCGGCCAGCGGGCCGCAGAACAGGCGGGCCTGGCAGGTGCGCTGGACCACGTAGTACGAGGTCGCGAACAGCGCGCTGCCGCCGAAGGCAAAGATCACCGCATTGGTATGCAGCGGTCGCAGCCGGCCAAACGACAGCCAGGGTGTGTTGAAGTTGAGTTCGGGCCAGATCAGCTGTGCTGCCAGCAGCACGCCGACGGCCATGCCGACGATCCCCCATACTACCGTCATGACAGCGAACTGTCTTACGACGCCGTAATTGAAGGTGTCGACGCGTGAAGACGCGGCAGTGACATCCATTCAGACCCCCAAAGCTTAGAGAAGAGAAAAAACCTACTGACAGTGTGACTTTAGAAAAACCATGCTGCGCGTGCGTTGATCTTTATCAAGTCGCTCAGAGCATGCATGGAACCTGCGTGCGGGGCCCCGGTCGGAGGGCACATCGCCCGGCGGGTTCAGGGCTTGTCGTTGTCCAGCAGGATCGATTCGGCGGGCCGGTCCAGGTCGTCGTACTGCCCGGCATGGAGGGCCCACCACAGCGCGCCCGCGATGACCACGACCAGCACCAGGCTCATCGGCACCAGCAGGAAAAGCGTTTCCATCAGTCAGACTCCCTTGCGCCGCGGCTTGCCGGCGCGCAGCAGGCGCCAGGCATTGGCCACTACCAGCAACGACGACAACGACATGCCGATGCCGGCCATCCAGGCCGTGACCAGCCCCGTCGCTGCGAGCGGGATGGCAACCACGTTGTAGAAGAAGGCCCAGCCGAGGTTCTGGCGCACCACCCGGCGCGTCTGGCGCGACACCGCCAGCGCGGTGGCGATCTCGGCCACGCCGCCGTGCGTCAGCACCGCGTCCGCGCCGGCCTGGGCCAGCGGCGCGCCGCTGCCGATGGCGATCGACACCTGGGCCTGCGCCAGCACCGGCGCATCGTTGATGCCATCGCCCACGGCCAGCACCACCGCCCCGCCCTGCTGCAGCCGCGCGACGTAGTCGCGCTTGCCTTCCGGGGTGACCGCGCCGGCCACGCAATCGATGCCGAAGTGCGATGCCCACCAGTGGACCGCATCGGCGTGATCGCCCGACACCAGGTGGCAGCGCACGCCCAGTTCGCTCAGCCGCGCGAGCAGCTGCGGCGTCTGCGTTCGCTCGGCATCGGCCAGGACGAAGCGCGCCAGCGTGCCCGCTGGCGCGCCCAGCCACACCACGGTGGCGCCAGGATGGTCTGCGTCGCTGCGCCCGGGGTCCGGCGCGTGACCGTTGTCGGGCCTCAGCGCTGCGACAAAGTCGGCGCGGCCAAGCCGCAGGCGTCGGCCATCGACGATCGCCTCCAGGCCCTGGCCCGGGACGTTGCGCATGTCGGACACCTGGAGCGGCATGCCGGCGTTGCCCTGCGCCGCGGCCACCAGGGCGCGCGCGATCGGATGTTCGCCACCGCGCTCCATCGCGGCGGCCAGTGCCAGACATTGCACCCGATCGGCGTCAGCCAGCGGCTCGACCGCGGCCACGGCAAAGCGGCCTTCGGTCAGCGTGCCGGTCTTGTCGAGCACCACGTCGGTGACACGCGCCAGCGTCTCCAGCGCGTGGCCGCGTGTCAGCAGCACGCCGCGGCGCGACAGCGCCGCACCAGCCGCGGCCAGTGCGGCCGGCGTGGCGAGCGACAAGGCGCACGGGCAACTGACCACCAGCACCGCAATCGTCACCAGCAAGGCGCGCGACGGATCGATCCAGAGGCCCCAGACCAGCCCGGTCAGCGCCGCCAGCACCAGCAGCGTCGCCACGAACCAGCCCGCGACGCGATCGGCCAGCGTGGCCAGGCGCGGCTTTTCAGCCAGCGCGCGGTCCAGCACGGCGACGATCTCGGCCAGACGGGTGCCGGCGCCGACGCGCGTGATCCGCAGCTCAAGCGGGCTTGCCGTATTGAAGCTGCCGGCCAGCACGGTCTCGCCGGCGGCGCGGCGCACCGGGCGGCTCTCGCCGGTCAGCATGGATTCATCCAGTTCGCTGGCGCCCGCCACCACGGCGCCATCGGCGGGGACGATCTCGCCGGCCTTGACGCGGATGAGATCGCCCGCACGCAGGCGCGCGACCGGGACACGCTCGCCGGCGGCACCGGTGGCGGCCAGCCGTTCGCAGGTGGCCGGCAGCTGGCGCGCGAGCATCTCTGCGCCGCTGCGCGAAGCCTGGCGCACACGCAGTTCCAGGTAGCGTGCCAGCAGCAGGAAGGCGACGAACATCGTCACCGAATCGAAATACACCTCGCCCACGGCGCGCACCGTGGCCAGCGCGCTGGCGGCAAAGCCGGCGCCGATGCCGATCGCCACCGGCACGTCCATGCCCATATGGCGATGGCGCAGGCTGCGCCAGGCACCGGCAAAGATCGGCGAGGCGGCATAGAACACGACCGGCAGCGTCAGGGCAAAGCTGGCCCAGCGCATCAGCTGGAGCTGGCCAGGGTCGATGGTGGCCTCATGGGTGTAGATCGGCCACGCGTACATCATGACCTGCATCATGCCGAGCATGGCCACCGCCATGCGCATCAACAGCCCGCGGCGCGCGCGGCGGTCCTGCTGGTCAGTGCGCGAGACTTCGAACGGCCAGGCCATGTAGCCGATCCCGGCCAGCGCGGCCAGCAGCCCCGCCACGGTCTGGGCGCCATCGCGCCAGCGCACCACCACGCGCCGCGTGGCGACATTGGCGACCGCGGACTCCACGCCCGGCTGGCGGCTCAGGTGCTGTTCGATCAGCCACGCGCAGGCGGCGCAGCGGATGTTCTCGGGCGCCAGCGTGATCTCGGCGCGGCCGCCGTCAAGCGGGCGGACAAACTGGGAGCGCAGCTCAGGGGTGTCGTAGGCGGCCCAGATCGGCTCGGCCTCGCGCCGGGCATCGTCGTCGATGGGGCGGGCGAAGCGGGCTTCATCCCCGTACAGGTGGGCAAAGCCCGCCGCATGGAGGGTCTGCGCCAGTGCCTGGCAACCGCCGCAGCAGAACACCCGGCGGCTGCCGTCCAGCTCGGCGGCAAGCGGTTCGGTGTCCATGACGGGCAGGCCGCAATGGAAGCAGGCCAGCCGCGCACCGGCACCGGACGCAGCCGGGCCCACGGCGTCACGGAGCGCGGCCGGCGGGTACGGTGCCAGCAAGCTGGCTGAAGGACTGGTGACTGGGGGCGACGACATGGGGACCTTTTTCTACCCGATGGAGGGTATATGCGGCTCCCCGAATCGACCTTGATATAGGTCAATGCGGCCCGGCTATCGTCGCGCCGGGCCGGAAAACAACGCTCAGGTGAGCGTGGTATCCATGGTGCGGCGCTCGGATTCCAGGTATTCGCGCGATTGCATCTCGATGATGCGCGATACGGTCCGATGGAACTCGTTGGCCATCTGGCCTTCGGTGTAGAGCTCGTCCGCGGGCACTTCCGCCGACATCAGCAGCTTGACCTTGTGGTCGTAGAAGACATCGATCAGCCAGGTGAAGCGGCGTGCCTCGGACGACATGCGCGGCGTCATGCGCGGCACGTCGGACAGGATCACGGTATGGAACTGGGACGCCAGTTCCAGGTAGTCGTTCTGCGAGCGCGGGCCGCCGCAGAGCGTGGCAAAGTCGAACCACACCACGCCGTTGGCCTTGCGCAGCGCACGCAGCTCGCGGTGCTCAATATGCAGCAGCGGCGACTCGTCGGCCACACCGGCGATCGAGGTGAAGGCGTCGCGCAGCGCGGAACTCGCCTTGGCGCCGAGGGGCGTGTGGTACGCCTGCACCTGCTCCAGCGCGCGCTTGCGATAGTCGATGCCCGCGTCGACGTTGAGCACGTCGAGCTTCTGCTGCAGCAGCGCGATAGCCGGCAGCACGCGGTCGCGGTGCAGGCCATCCGGATACAGCAGGTCCGGGCGGTAGTTGGAAGTCATCACGAACTGCACGCCGTTCTCGAACATCTGCTGCAGCAGGCGATGCAGGATCATCGCGTCGGCGACGTCGCTGACGTGGAATTCATCGAAACAGATCAGCCGGAAGCGGCGCGCGATACGCTTGGCCAGCTCATCCAGCGGATCGGGACGGCCGCGCAGCTCTTCGAGCTGGCGATGGACCTCGCGCATGAACTCGTGGAAATGCAGCCGCGTCTTGCGCACCACCGGCACGCAGGTATAGAAGCTGTCCATCAGGAAGGACTTGCCGCGCCCCACCCCACCCCACAAGTAGACGCCCTTGGGCACGTCGGGACGGACCAGCAGCTTCTTCAGGGCATTGTTGCGGCGGCTCTTGTAGGCCACCCATTCGTCGTAGCACTGCTGCAGCCGGGCCACGGCGCGCAGCTGCGCCTCGTCAGACTGGTAGCCGCGCTCCTTCAGTTCCTTCTCGTAGTACTCAGTGACGTTCATGCTGGCTGGGTCGTGCGGCCGGGCCGCAAGTGAAAACGGCGCGCCACTGGTGCGGCGCGCCGGTACTCAGGCTATGTGAGCCATCGGGCTTACATATTGAGCTGACGCTTGTCGACGGCCAGCGCGGCTTCGCGCATGACTTCCGACATCGACGGGTGCGGATGGCAGACGCGGCCGATATCCTCGCTGGCGGCCTTGAACTCCATCGCCACCACGGCTTCGGCGATCAGGTCAGAGGCATTGGCGGCAACGATGTGCACGCCCAGGATCTCGTCGGTCTTGGCGTCGGCCAGCATCTTGACGAAGCCGTCGGCATGGCCCATGCCCAGCGCACGGCCGTTGGCCATGAACGGGAACTGGCCGGCCTTGTACTCGCGGCCTTCGGCCTTGAGCTGGGCTTCAGTCTTGCCTACCCATGCGATTTCCGGGAAGGTGTAGATCACCCACGGAACGCAGTTGTAGTCGATGTGCGGCTTCTGGCCGGCGATGCGCTCGGCCACGGCCACGCCTTCGTCCTCGGCCTTGTGCGCCAGCATCGGGCCGCGCACCACGTCGCCGATGGCCCACAGGCCCGGCACCTTGGTGGCGCAGTGGTCGTCCACCTCGATGAAGCCGCGCTGGTCCGCGGCCAGGCCGACGGCATCCAGGCCCAGGTTGTCGGTGTTGGGCACGCGGCCGACCGACACGATCAGGCGATCGACTTCCAGGGTCTGGGCTGCGCCGTCCTTGTCGGTGTACTTGACGGTCACGCCCTTCTTGCCGGTCGTCACTTCGTCAACCTTCACGCCGAGGCTGAACTTCAGGCCCTGCTTGGTCAGCTGCTTCTGCGCTTCCTTGGCCACGCCTTCGTCACAGGCGCCCAGGAACGCCGGCAGCGCTTCCAGCACGGTCACGTCGGCACCCAGGCGGCGCCACACCGAGCCCAGCTCCAGGCCGATCACGCCGGCGCCGATCACGCCCAGCTTCTTCGGCACGGTCGGGAACTTGAGCGCGCCCTCGTTATCGCTGACGAGGTCGTTGTCCACGGCGATGCCCGGCAGGTGGCGAGCCTTCGAACCGGTGGCGATGATGACCTGCTTGGCGGTCACCACTTCACCGGCGATGTCGACCTGGAAGCCGTCGGCGGTCTTGCCGACGAACTTGCCGTAGCCCTTGAGCAGCGTCACCTTGTTCTTGCGGAACAGGAACTCGATGCCCTTGGTCATCTTGCCGACGATGTCGTCCTTGCGCTTGAGCATCTTGGCCACGTCGACCTTGACGTCGCCCACGGTGATGCCGTGGTCGCCGAGGTGGTGCTGGACGTTCTCGAACTCTTCCGAGGAAGCCAGCAGCGCCTTGGAGGGGATGCAGCCCACGTTCAGGCAGGTGCCGCCCAGGCGGGCTTCGCCCTTGGGATCGTCATACGGATTGCCTTCGCAGCAGGCCACGTTCAGGCCCAGCTGGCCGGCGCGGATGGCGGCGATATAGCCGCCGGGGCCGGCGCCGATCACCAGCACGTCGAATTGTTTGCTCATGGGAATTCCTTATTGGGCGCCGGCGGCAGCTCGTGCCGGCGCGCCGTCATCACGGGGAGTGCGCTCCCCGCGCACGGCAGCGCGTGCGCGGGGGGACCGTTTATTACAGGTCCAGCAGCAGGCGGGCCGGATCTTCCAGCGCGTCCTTCATGGCGACCAGGCCCAGCACGGCTTCACGGCCGTCGATGATGCGGTGGTCGTAGGACATCGCCAGGTAGTTCATCGGGCGGATCACGATCTGGCCGTCTTCCACCACCGGGCGGTCCTTGGTGGCGTGCACGCCCAGGATGGCCGATTGCGGCGGGTTGATGATCGGGGTCGACAGCATCGAGCCGAACACGCCGCCGTTGGAGATCGAGAACGTACCGCCGCTCAGTTCTTCCAGCGACAGCTTGCCGTCACGGGCCTTGACGCCGAACTCGGCAATCTTCTTCTCGATGTCGGCCAGGCTCATCTGGTCGGCGTTGCGCAGGATCGGCACCACCAGGCCGCGCGGCGAGCCCACGGCGATGCCGATGTCGAAGTAGCCGTGGTAGACGATGTCGTTGCCGTCGATCGAAGCATTGATCAGCGGGAACTTCTTCAGCGCGTGCACCGCGGCCTTGACGAAGAACGACATGAAGCCCAGCTTCACGCCGTGTTCCTTCTCGAAGCGGTCCTTGTACTTGTTGCGCAGGTCCATCACCGGCTTCATGTTCACTTCATTGAAGGTGGTGAGGATGGCGTTGGTCGATTGCGATTGCAGCAGGCGCTCGGCGATACGGGCGCGCAGGCGGCTCATCGGCACGCGCTCTTCCGGACGGTCGCCCAGCGCGGCGAAGTCGACCGGAGCGGAAACCTGCTGCAGCGCCGGCTTGGCCGCGGCCGGGGCCGGGGCAGCCTTGGCGACCGGAGCAGCGGCGGCGGCAATCGCGTCGCCCTTGGTGATGCGGCCGTCCTTGCCGGTGCCGGCAACCTGGCCAGCCGACAGGCCGGCTTCGGCCATCAGCTTGGCAGCCGACGGCATCGCCACGGCGCCAGCGGCGGCCGGAGCAGCTGCGGCGGCCGGTGCCGGAGCAGCGGCGGCGGGAGCCGGTGCGGCAGCGGCCGGTGCGGCGGCGCCAGCGGTGGCTTCGGTGTCGATCTTGGCGATGATTTCATCGGCCACGACGGTGTCACCATCGTTCTTGACGATGATCGACAGCACGCCAGCCGACGGGGCCGGCACTTCCAGCACGACCTTGTCGGTTTCGATCTCGATCAGGATTTCGTCCTGGGCAACAGCCTCACCCGGCTTCTTCTTCCAGTTGAGCATGGTCGCTTCGGCGACCGATTCGGAGAGTTGCGGAACCTTGACGTCAACGATAGCCATGGTTGTGAATTCCTCGTGTTATGCGTGTTGTCTTTATGCTGGCTATGCCACGGCGGCCATCTGCGCGCGCCGCCGCGGCTGCCGCTTGATTACTTGGTCAGAACAAAGCCCTTGAGCTTGGCGAAGGCAGCATCCAGCAGTGCCTTCTGTTGCTCGTTGTGCTTTGCGTAGTAGCCCACTGCCGGCGAAGCCGAAGCGGGACGACCGGCATAACCGAGCTTCTGGCCATCCGTCATGTTTTCCATGATGTAGTGCTGCACGAAGAACCAGGCGCCCTGGTTCTGCGGCTCGTCCTGGCACCACACGATTTCGGTGGCGTTCGGATACTTCTTGAGTTCTGCTGCCACGGCCTTGTGCGGGAACGGATACAGCTGTTCCAGGCGGATGACCGCCGTATCGTTGGCCTCGCGTTCCTTGCGCGTATTGACCAGGTCGTAGTAGACCTTGCCCGAGCACATGATGACGCGCTTGACCTTGCCGGCGTTCAGTTCCTCGTGGTCACCGATCACCGTCTCGAAGTGGCCCTTGGCCAGATCGGACAGCGGCGACACAGCGTCCTTGTTACGCAGCAGCGACTTCGGCGTCATGATCACCAGCGGCTTGCGGAACAGACGGATCATCTGGCGGCGCAGCAGGTGGAAGATCTGAGCCGGCGTGGTCGGCTGGCAGACCTGCATGTTGTGGTCCGCGCAAAGCTGCAGGAAGCGCTCGATACGGGCCGAGCTGTGTTCCGGGCCCTGGCCTTCATAGCCGTGCGGCAGCATCAGCGTCAGGCCGGAGGCACGGCCCCACTTCACTTCGCCGGACGAGATGAACTGGTCGATCACCACCTGGGCGCCGTTGACGAAGTCGCCGAACTGGGCTTCCCAGATCACCAGCGCGTTCGGTTCGGCGGCCGAGTAGCCGTATTCGAAACCGAGCACGGCTTCTTCGGACAGCACCGAGTCGATCACCGTGAACGGTGCCTGGTTTTCCGACACGTTCTGCAGCGGCACATAGCTGCCGGCATCCCAGCGCTCGCGGTTCTGGTCGTGCAGCACCGAGTGGCGGTGGGTGAAGGTGCCGCGGCCGGCATCCTGGCCGGTGATGCGCACCGGGTAGCCCGAGGACACCAGCGAGGCGAAGGCCAGGTGCTCGCCCATGCCCCAGTCCAGCGGCTGGTCGCCGCGGCCCATGTTGGCGCGGTCCTTGACGACTTTTTCCACCAGCGGGTGCAGCTTCAGCGTCTCAGGCGTGGTGGTGATGCGTTCGGCCAGGCGCTTGAGCTCGGTCACCGGCACGGCAGTGTCGGCGGCGTCGGTCCACTTGCGGTTCAGGAACGGCATCCAGTCCACGGCGAACTTGTTCTTGAAGTTCGACAGGACGGGGTCGGCGGTGTGCTTGCCGGCGTCCATCGCGGCGCGGTATTCCTTGACCTTCTCGTCGCCGAACTCGGCCGGGACCAGGTTCTGCGCGGCCAGCTTGTCGGCGTACAGCTTGCGCGTGCCGGGGTGCTGGGCGATCTTCTTGTACATCAGCGGCTGCGTGACTGCCGGGGTGTCCTGCTCGTTATGGCCCAGCTTGCGGAAGCAGATGATGTCGACCACGACATCCTTCTTGAACTCCATGCGGAAGTCCACGGCCAGCTGCATGGCGTACACCACGGCTTCGGGATCGTCGCCGTTCACGTGCAGCACCGGGGCCTCGATCATCTTGACCACGTCCGTGCAGTACAGCGTCGAACGCGCGTCGCGCGGGTCGGAGGTGGTGAAGCCGATCTGGTTGTTGATGACGATGTGCATCGAGCCGCCCGTGCCGTAGCCGCGGGTCTGCGCGAGGTTCAGCGTCTCCATCACCACGCCCTGGCCGGCAAAGGCCGCGTCGCCGTGCACCTGCACCGGCAGCACTTCCTTGTGGCCGACTTCGCCGCGGCGTTCCTGGCGGGCCTTGGCCGAGCCTTCGACCACCGGGTTGACGATTTCCAGGTGCGACGGGTTGAACGCCAGCGACAGGTGGACCGGGCCGCCCTCGGTCGAGACATCGCTCGAGAAGCCCTTGTGGTACTTGACGTCACCGGCCGGCAGGTCGTCGACGTGCTTGCCTTCGAATTCGGCGAACAGATCGGCGGGCATCTTGCCCAGGGTGTTGACCAGCACGTTCAGGCGGCCGCGGTGGGCCATGCCGATCACAATTTCCTGCACGCCCTTGCTGCCGGCGTGCTGGACCAGTTCGTCCATGGCGGCGATAAAGCTTTCGCCGCCTTCCAGCGAGAAGCGCTTCTGGCCGACGTACTTGGTGTGCAGGAAGCGCTCCAGGCCTTCAGCCGCGGTCAGGCGGTCCAGGATGTGCTTCTTCTTTTCCAGCGTGAACACCGGCTTGGAACGCGTGGTTTCCAGGCGCTCCTGCCACCAGCGCTTCTGCGCCTGGTCGCTCACGTACATGAATTCGAAACCGATGGTGCCGCAGTAGGTTTCGCGCAGGTTGTTGAGCAGCTCGCGCAGGCTCATCGACTCCTTGCCAAAGTACGTATTGCTGGCATTGAAGACGATGTCGAGGTCTGCTTCGGAGAAGCCGTAGAACGCCGGGTCCAGGTCCGGCAGGGGCGGACGCTCCTGGCGCTTGAGCGGGTCCAGGTCGGCCCAGTGCGAACCGATGTTGCGGTAGGCAGCGATCAGCTGGGTGGCAGCGACACGCTTGCGGCCCATGTCGGAATCGGCCGAGGCAACGATGGTCTTGATGGGGCCTTGCTTGGCGCGCTCGGCGAACGAGGCAACGATGGGCGCGTGGGCGATGTCCCGGGCGCTGGTGCCGTCGACCGCAGGAACGTTCTGCATGGCGTCGAAATACGCGCGCCAATTGTCGGGAACCGAGGCGGGGTTCTGGAGGTAGGCTTCGTACAGTTCTTCGACATACGGGGCGTTACCGCCGAAGAGGTACGAGTTGCTCTGATACTGCTGCATCATGGGACGCTCACTATTCTCCGGGAATGCCGGAGTTCAGCGGGTTATTCAACCTTCCGCGACACGGCTTGACCGGTTAGCGGATCGCAAACAACTCTTGGGAGCCCGACTGAGGCGCCTACGCAAACGGCACCGCTCGGGTGCCGCATGTGATGGCTTCCTCACGAAGGCCCGAAAGGGCAAGTTGTGCGGGGAAGGACCTAAAGTCTTCACGGCGCTAAGAATAGCATGAATTGCCTTGGATCAATGTGGACTTTTCGCGATACGAAACAGTCTCCCACCACAATTCAGCGCGCAATCAGCAAGTTAGCAACATCCGCACAACAATTTGCATCAAGGCGCTATCTGGTCGACGGCGTCGGTGATCAGCCCGTCCAGGCCCCAGGCCAGCAACTGCTCAGCACGCTCCGGGTCATTGACCGTGTAGCTGAGGACCCTGAAGCCGGCAGCATGCGCGTCGGCAATCACCTTGGCATTGAGCACACGGTGGTTGGCATCCAGCGCCACCCAATCGAGCTCGCGCAGCCGGTCCAGCCAGTCCATGGGCAGCTTGTCGAGCAGCAGCGCCCGCGGCAGGTCCGGCGCAACCCGGCGCGCCGCCGCCAGTGCGTCTTCGGAAAAGGATGACAGCAACGGGGGCACCGGCGCGCCGCGCCACAGGCTCTGTGCGTCCAGCGCCACGGCTGCGCCGGTCAGGGTCTCCCGGCCCGGGACAGGCTTGATCTCAATATTGATGCAATACCCGTTGGCGCAGGTGTAGCGCGCGATCGCCCTGAGTGTTGGCACGGGTTCGCCCGCAAAGGTGGCGCTGTGCCAGCTGCCGGCGTCCAGCTGCGCCACTTCGCCCAGCGTCAGGCTGTCCACCCGTCCGTTGCCGGAGGTGGTGCGGTCCAGCGTGGCGTCATGCATCAGCACCGGCTTGCCGTCAGCCGTCAGCTTCACGTCGAACTCGAACATCCGGTAACCGAAGGACGCACCGTGGCGGAAGGCCGCAAGCGTATTCTCCGGCGCCAGCTTGCCCGCGCCACGGTGCGCGATATGGCGCGGATACGGCCAGTTGTCGGTGGTCACCGCGCCTGGCCAGTTGGTCTGTTCGTCTGCCATGATCAGGCCTCGATGCGCTTGCCCGTATCGGGCGCAAAGAAATGCAGGTGCTCCGCCGACGACGTCACCGGCAGCCGGTCGCCGGCGCGCACGTGCGCATGGCTGTCCAGCCGCACCACCACTGGCTGCCCGCCGAGCGCGCCATAGGCGAAGGAATCCGCGCCCAGCGCCTCGACCACGCGCACATCGACTTCGGCGATGGCCTCATGCGCGGCACACGGCTCGATATGTTCCGGGCGCAGCCCCAGCAGTGCCTGCTCCGGCAGGTGCAGCCCCATCGGCAGGTGCCCCAGCGTGGCGTTGGCGGCCTCGCCCTCCTTCGCCACCACGCGCATCTGCGCGCCAGTGTCGCCGCCGGCGTTGCGCGCCACCGGGATCAGGTTCATCGGCGGTGAGCCGATAAAGCCAGCCACGAAGGTACTGGCCGGCCGCGAATAGACTTCCAGCGGCGTGCCGATCTGCTCCACGCGTCCGGCATTGAGCACCATCATGCGGTCGGCCAGCGTCATTGCCTCGACCTGGTCGTGCGTGACGTACAGGCTGGTGGTGCCCAGACGCCGGTGCAGCTCCTTCAGTTCCAGCCGCATCTGCACGCGCAGCTTGGCGTCCAGGTTGGACAGCGGCTCGTCAAACAGGAACACCGCCGGCTCGCGCACGATGGCGCGGCCCATGGCCACGCGCTGGCGCTGCCCGCCGGAGAGCTGGCGCGGCTTGCGGTCCAGCAGCGGCGCCAGCTCCAGGATGCCGGCGGCATGGTTCACCCGCTGCGCGATCTCGGCCTTGGCCATGCCGCGGATCTTCAGGCCGTAGGCCATATTGTCGTACACGCTCATATGCGGATAGAGCGCGTAGTTCTGGAACACCATGGCGATGTCCCGCTCGGCCGGCTCCAGGTCGTTGACCACCTTGTCGCCGATATCGATCTCGCCGCCGGTGATGGTTTCGAGCCCCGCCACCATGCGCAGCAGCGTGGACTTGCCGCAGCCCGAGGGGCCGACGATGACGATGAACTCGCCGTCGGCGATCTCCATGTCGATGCCGTGCACCACCTTGACGTTGCCGGCGTAGGTTTTCTGTACGTTGCGTAGCGACAGTTTTGCCATTGCTGTTGTCCTGCGTTGCGCGCGGTGGCGCGCAATGCCTTATTTTTCCGTTTCGACCAGGCCCTTGACGAACCACTTCTGCATCAGCACCACCACTACCGCGGGCGGGATCATCGCCAGCATCACCGTGGCCATCACCAGGTTCCAGTCAGTGGCGGCATCGCCCGAGCGCGAGATCATCTGCGTCACGCCCACCACCACCGGCGTCATCGACTTCTGCGTGGTGATCAGCAACGGCCACAGGTACTGGTTCCAGCCGTAGATGAACTGGATCACGAAGAGTGCCGCGATACTGGTGCGCGACAACGGCAGCACCACATCCCAGAAGAAGCGCAGCGGCCCGGCGCCGTCAATGCGCGCGGCCTCGGCCAACTCGTCCGGGATGGTCAGGAAGAACTGGCGGAACAGGAAGGTGGCAGTAGCCGACGCGATGATCGGGACGGTCAGGCCAAAGTAGCTGTCGAGCATGCCCAGGTCGGACACCACCTTGTAGGTCGGCAGGATGCGCACCTCCACCGGCAGCATCAGCGTGATGAAGATCAGCCAGAAGAAGGTCTTGCGCAGCGGGAACTTGAAATAGACGATGGCAAAGGCCGAGATGATCGAGATGGCGATCTTCCCCAGCGCAATGCCCAGCGCCATGATCAGGCTGTTCTTCATCATGGTCGAGACCGGCGATGCGGCCTCGCCCACGCCCTGGAACAGCACGGTGCGATAGTTCTCAATCAGGTGGCTGCCGGGGATCAGCGTCATCGGCGCGTCCAGCACCTCTTCGGCGGTCAGCGTGGACGCTACGAAGGTCAGGTACACCGGAAACACCACGATCACGATGCCGAGGATCAGCACCGCGTGGCTCAGGAAATCCAGGAAGGGGCGACGTTCTACCATGTGTTGTCTCCGTCAGTACTGGACCTTGCGTTCCACGTAGCGGAACTGCACCACAGTCAGGCCGATCACGATCACCATCAGCACCACCGACTGCGCGGCCGAGCCCCCGATGTCCATGCCGCGGAAGCCGTCATGGAAGACCTTGTAGACCAGCGTGTTGGTCGAATTGAACGGGCCGCCGTGGGTGACCGCGTCGATGATCGCGAAGGTATCGAAGAACGCGTAGACCACGTTGATCACCATCAGGAAGAAGGTGGTCGGCGACAGCAGCGGGAACACGATCGACCAGAAGCGGCGCCACGGGCCGGCGCCGTCAATGGCGGCGGCCTCGATCAGCGAGCGCGGGATGCTCTGCAGCCCCGCCAGGAAAAACAGGAAGTTATAGCTGATCTGCTTCCAGGCGGCGGCCAGCACCACCAGCAGCAATGCCTGGTCGCCGTTGAGCAGGAAGTTCCATTCGACGCCGAGCTTGCGCAGCGCGTAGGAGACCACGCCCAGCGTCGGGTTGAACATGAACATCCACAGCACGCCGGCCACGGCCGGCGCCACCGCATACGGCCAGATCAGCAACGTCTTGTAGCCGACGGCGCCGCGGATGATGCGGTCGGCAAAATAGGCCAGCGCCAGCGCGGTGGTCAGTCCCACCACCGTGACGCCCACCGCAAAGATGGCAGTGGTCTGGAACGACTCCACATACAGCGGGTCGTTCCACAGCATGCGGAAGTTGTCCAGGCCGACGAACTCCAGGTTGATGCCGAAGGCATCCTGCTGCAGCATCGACTGGTACAACGCCTGCCCGGCGGGCAGGAAGAAGAAGATCAGCGTGATCGCGATCTGCGGCAAGACCAGCAGATACGGCAGCCACGGCGAACGGAAAACGACGCGTTTTTCCATAAACGGATTCCGGCGGATGCCGCGGGTCTCGGCATCAGACTAGGTACGGAGTTGCAGGCAGCCCCGATCGGTGCGACAGGGCCCTCCACAATGCAAGCGGGCGGAGGTTTCGCCACCGCCCGCTTGTCACATCAGCTTGCTGGCAATGCCGGGTTACTCGCGGGCAGTCTTCTGGAAGCGCTCCAGCAGATCATTGCCGCGGGCCACGGCCGAGTCCAGCGCCGCCTTGGGCTCCTTCTTGCCGGCCCAGACGGCTTCCAGCTCTTCGTCCACCACGGTGCGGATCTGCACCATGTTGCCCAGGCGCACGCCGCGCGACTTGTCGGTGGTCTTGACCACCATCTGCTGCACCGACACATCGGCACCCGGGTTCTTGTCGTAGTAGCCCGATTTCTTTGTCATCTCGTAGGCGGCCATCGTCACCGGCAGGTAGCCGGTGGCCTGGTGCCAGTCAGACTGGATCTCGGGGCGCGACAGGAAATTGAAGAACTTGGCCACACCCTTGTACTCGTCGGGCTTCTTGCCGCCCATCACCCACAGCGACGCGCCGCCGATGATGGTGTTCTGCGGGGCGCCCTGCACCTCCGGATAATACGGCAGCTGCGCCACCGCGAACGCGAACTTGGCGTTCTTGCGGATATTGGCCAGCGATGCCGACGACCCGGTGAACATCGCGCACTCGCCGTTGTAGAACTTGGCCTGCGACTCGGCCTTGCGCCCGCCGTAGCTGAAGTAGCCCTTCTTCACCATGTCCTGCAGGTTGGTGATGTGCTTGACGTGCAGCGGGCTATTGAAGAGCAGGCGCGTATCGGTGCCGCCGAAGCCGTTGTTCTTGGTCGCGTACAGGGTGTTGTGCCAGGCCGAGAAGCTCTCCAGGTGGACCCAGCCCTGCCAGTCGGTGGTGTACGCGCAGTTGGTGCCCGAGGCCTTGAGCTTGGCCGAGTACTGCATCACCTCGGGCCAGGTCTTGGGCGGCTTTTCCGGATCCAGGCCGGCCTTCTTGAAGGCGTCCTTGTTGTAGTAGAACACCGTGGTCGAGCTGTTGAACGGGAACGACAGCATCTCGCCCTTGGACGAGGTGTAGTAGCCCGCCACCGCCGGGATATAGGCCTTCTGGTCGAACTTCTCGCCGGCGTCCTTCATCACGGCCGACACCGGCTTGATCGCGCCCTTGGCGCTCATCATGGTGGCGGTGCCCACTTCAAACACCTGCAGAATGGCGGGCGAGCCGCCGGCGCGGAAGGCCGCAATGCCCGCGGCCATGGTTTCGTCGTAATTGCCCTTGTTGACCGGCACCACCTTGTATTCGGACTGGCTGGCGTTGAACTTGTTGGCGATCTCGTTCACCTTGTCGTTCAGGGCGCCCTGCATGGCGTGCCACCACTGGATTTCAACGGCGGCGTGGGCGCTGCCGGCCCCGGTCAGGGCTGTCAGCGCTGCGAGTTTGAGCACGGTACGGGAAAAGGACATCGGTGGCTCTCCTTTGGTCTGTCTGTTCCGGTCGGTCGAAAATCCGACAGCATGTGATTCTTTTATGACAGCGGCATGTTACGCCTGTCGCACCTGGGCTAGCAAATCAGCAGATTCACCAGTATGGCCAGTACGGTGAGTTTTGCAGTGCAATAAGAGAAATTGCCGCCAGATCCACGGTTACAATGGCCCGCCATGCAATCTCTGAACAAGCTCTCTAATACGGCGTTGCGCAGCGTGCGCGGCGTGCTGACCGACATCGACGGCACCCTGACCACCGAAGGGCGGCTGCCGGCCTCGACCTACCTCGCGCTCGACGGCCTGCGCCGCGCGGGCCTGCACGTGATCCCGGTCACCGGGCGCTGCATCGCCTGGGCCGAGATCCTGACCCGGCTGTGGCCGGTCGACGCCATCATCGGCGAGAACGGTGCGTTCTATTCGCACCTGCACAACGGCCGCCTGCAGACCCGCTTCCTGGACGATGCCCCCACGCGCGCGCGCAACCTGGAGCGCATCCACGCGCTGGGCCAGCGCATCGTGCGCGAAGTGCCGGGCTGCGCGCTGGCCTCGGACCAGGCCTGGCATGCCGCCGACCTGGCCATCGACCATGCCGAGGACGTCGCGCCGTTGCCTGAAGACGCCGTGGCCCGCATCGCCGCCATCATGCTCGAGGCCGGCATGACCGCCACGGTCAGCTCAATCCATGTCAACGGCTGGTTTGGCCTTCACGACAAGCTGTCGATGAGCAAGCTGTGCGTGGCCGAACTGCTGGGCGAAGACCTGGACGCGTGCCGCGACGAATGGCTGTTTATTGGCGATTCGGCCAACGATGCCAGCATGTTCGCCCACTTTCCGCTGTCGGTTGGCGTGGCCAATGTGCGCGACATCCTGCCTCGGCTGCCGGTGCCGCCGGCCTATATCACCGCAGCAGCCGGTGGCGAGGGCTTTGCCGAGATGGCGCAGCGGCTGGTCGAAGCGCGCGGCTGAATACGCCGCGCAAAAAAAACCGGCCAGGAAAGTCCCGGCCGGTTTCTTTGCCGCGTGCCTGCGCTGGCTCAGTCGAACCCCAATTCCTGCAGCTTGCGCGTGATGGTATTGCGCCCGATCCCGAGCCGGGTCGCCGCCTCGACGCGGCGCCCGCGCGTGACACCCAGCGCGGCCTCCAGCACCGCCTTCTCGAACCGGCGCGTCAGCACATCCATGACCTCCGGCTGGCCGGCTTCGAGCATCGCCCGTGCCTCGCCGGCAAGCAGGCTTTCCCAGCCGGCCGAGGCCGGGACCGGGACCACCGTCGCCACGGACGCGGGCCGGACTGCGGTGGCCGTATCGGCCTCTGCCACCGTCGTCGCGTACCCGCCGTAGTCGGCCAGGTCAGGTGCGCTTTCATACTCGGGCGCGCGCACTTCAGCAACGCGCTCGGGCCGCGGCGCATTGACCGGCTCGCTGGTGCCGGCCTCCAGCATCTCGCGCGGCAGGTCCTTGACCTCGATGGTCTGCGCCGGCGCCATCACGGTCAGCCAGTTGCACAGGTTTTCCAGCTGGCGCACGTTGCCTGGGAACGGCAGCGTGCTGACATAGGCCAGCGCTTCGTCCGACATGCGCTTGGGCTCGACGCCCAGTTCCTTGGCGCTCTTCTGCAGGAAATGACGCGCCAGCAGCGTGATGTCCTCCGGGCGTTCGCGCAGCGGCGGCAGGCGCAGCCGGATCACGTTCAGGCGGTGGAACAAGTCCTCGCGGAACAGCCCCTCCTTGACGCGCAGCTCCAGGTTCTGGTGGGTGGCGGCAATCACGCGCACATTGGCGCGCAAGGGGTTGTGGCCGCCGACACGATAGAAATTGCCATCGGACAGCACGCGCAGCAGGCGTGTCTGCAGGTCGAACGGCATGTCGCCGATTTCATCGAGGAACAGCGTGCCGCCCTCGGCCTGCTCGAAGCGGCCGCGCCGCATGGTCTGCGCACCGGTGAAGGCGCCGCGCTCATGGCCGAACAGTTCGGATTCGAGCAGGTCCTTGGGGATGGCTGCGGTATTGAGCGCGATGAAGGGCCCGTTGGCGCGCGGGCTGTGCTTGTGCAGCGCGCGTGCGACCAGTTCCTTGCCGGTGCCGGACTCGCCGGTGATCATCACCGTCACGTTGGACTGCGAGAGCCGGCCGATGGCGCGGAACACGTCCTGCATCGCCGGCGCCTGGCCGAGGATCTCGGGCGCGTCGACCAGGCGGTCTTCCAGCTCTTCCTCGCGCAGGCTTTCTTCCAGCGCGCGGCGGATCAGCTCGACCGCCTTGTCGACATCGAAGGGCTTGGCCAGGTATTCGAAGGCGCCGCCCTGGAACGCGGCCACGGCGCTGTCCAGGTCCGAGTATGCCGTCATCACGATGACGGGCAGGCCCGGATGCCGCGCCTTGATGGCTTGCAGCAGGTCCAGGCCCGATCCGCCGGGCATGCGGATATCCGATATCAGCACCTGCGGCTGGTCGTCTTCCAGCGCGGCCAGCGCATCCCGCACATTGGTGAAGCTGCGCGAGAGCAGGCTTTCACGGGCAAGGGCCTTTTCCAGGACCCAGCGGATTGATTGATCGTCGTCGACTATCCAGATCGGCTTCATGTGCGTCGCTTGTCTGCTCGGTGTCATTTGGTCTTCCGCATGCCCGGCCACGGCGGGTGCACCATCGCTCGCGGACGCCAGCAAAAGCTAGTGCAGCGGCAACAGGATGCGAAAGTCGGTACAGCCCGGCCTGCTCTCGCATTCGATCAAGCCCTCGTGCTGCTGCACGAAGGTTTGAGCGAGTGTGAGACCGAGTCCGCTGCCGCCATCCCTGCCCGATACCAGCGGATAGAAGATGCGTTCGCGGATGTCTTCGG
This sequence comes from Cupriavidus sp. UYPR2.512, assembly GCF_000379565.1. Taxonomy (NCBI): domain Bacteria; kingdom Pseudomonadati; phylum Pseudomonadota; class Betaproteobacteria; order Burkholderiales; family Burkholderiaceae; genus Cupriavidus; species Cupriavidus sp. UYPR2.512. Next base: position 118,769 of record NZ_KB902853.1, read on the forward strand.
GAATTCCCGGGCCGTTGTCAATGACATGCAAGTCCAATGCCAGCTTGAACAAGCGCTTGGCAATCGTGACCTGGCGCGCCACGCGCGTGCGCAGCACGATCTGCGCATCGCCGCGCGCCATGCGGTCGGCCAGCGCCTGCGCGGCGTTGTGCACGATGTTGAGCACGGCCTGGATCAGTTGCTCCATGTCGCCCTGCAGCTCGGGCAGGCTGGCGTCGTAGTCGCGCACGATCTCCAGCCCGTTGGGAAACTCCGCCAGCACCACCGAGCGCACGCGCTCCAGCACTTCGTGGATATTCAGGCTCGATACGATATGCGGATGCCGGTGTGGCTCCAGCAACCGGTCCACCAGCGTCTGCAGTCGATCCGATTCCTTGATGATGACCTGCGTGTACTCGCGCAGCGAGCGCTCCGGCAGCTCGAACTCCAGCAGCTGCGCCGCGCCGCGGATGCCGCCCAGCGGGTTCTTGATCTCGTGGGCCAGGTTGCGGATCAGTTCCTTGTTGGCCGAGGTCAGGTCCAGGATGCGCTCTTCGCGTTCGCTGCGCACCTTCTGTTCATTGGGCAGGATCTCCACCACCACGGTGTCGCCCACTGCTTCCAGCGCGGCGATCACCACGTGCACATGGGCCGGCTCCTGCAGCGGCGGGTGCAGGATCAGGTCCTGCCGGCGCACGTCGAACTGCCGTGTGACCACGGTGTCGATCATGCTGTGCAGCTCATCGGAACGCCCGAACAGGTCAGGCAGCGTCAGCTCCACCATGCCCTTGCGCGACACGCCGAAGGTGGCTTCAGCCGCCGGGTTCGCAAAGACGACGCGCAGCCCCGGCTGCTGCACCAGCAGCACCGGGTTGGCCACCACGTCCAGGCCGGCATGAAACGCCACGGCGCCCATGGTCAGCACCTGGGCGCTGCCTTCGGCCAGTGCCGCGTCAGCCGCCGGCGATTCGCCACGGACGCCGTCGGCACCGCTGACCTTGCGCGACACTCCGCGAATCAGGCGACGCATAAGACTAGTCCTTCAAATTGCCAAGCTCGCGCCGCAGCGACGCCGCGTTGGCTTCGCTGCGGGCGATGTCATCGCGCAGCGCTGCCGTGCGATCGAGGTATTTCTGATAGTTGCGCTCATTGCCCTGGCGCTCCGGCTGGCCGTTGTTGTACTCGGCACGCAGCGCCTGCAGCTTGGCCTCTTCGGCCTGCAGCTCCTGCGCGAGCACCGCGCGGCGCTCGCCGTCGCGACTCTTCTGCGTGGCACTGTCCACGCGCGGGAAGCTGGTGCCGCCAGCAGCCGCGCCGGCCGTGCTGCCAGCGCCCTTGGCCGGCGCAGCAATGCGCCCGCCCGGGACCGTCACCACCTCCGGCAGGTTCAGCTTCTTGCAGCCCTTGCCGGCGTTGCCATTGCGATACTCGGGCACGCCATTGGGCCCGGTGCAGACATAGACGTCCGAGGACTGCGCGGAAGACTGCCCGGCCCATGCGCCCAGCGTCAGCGCCACGGCACTCACCAGAACAGGGAATCCGAGACGAAATTGGTGCAGAGATTGGTGCAAGGTCAGGGTCCGGCGGGCCGTGCGAGAAGAGGCGTCCATGAACATGGCGTTAGGTTTGAACGGGGTGGAACAGGATTCCCCATTCTAGCGAGCAAAGCAAAAAGGGACAGCCGAAGCCGCCCCTTTCTGGTGCAACTGTTGCCCGGTCGCAACCTGCGTCATTCCCGGGCAAGGGCCGCTTACAGCGAGTAGTACATTTCGAACTCGACCGGGTGCGTGGTCATGCGGAAACGCGTGACTTCTTCCATCTTCAGTTCGATGTAGGCATCGATCATCGAGTTCGAGAACACGCCGCCGCGGGTCAGGAACTCGCGGTCATTGTCCAGGTACTCCAGCGACTGGTCGAGGCTCGAGCAGACGGTCGGGATCTTTGCATCCTCTTCCGGCGGCAGGTCGTACAGGTTCTTGTCTGCGGCTTCGCCCGGGTGGATCTTGTTCATCACGCCGTCCAGACCGGCCATCAGCAGCGCCGAGAAGCCCAGGTACGGGTTCATCAGCGGATCCGGGAAGCGGGTCTCGATGCGGCGGCCCTTCGGGTTGGCGACGTACGGGATGCGGATCGAAGCCGAACGGTTGCGGGCCGAGTAAGCCAGCTTGACCGGAGCCTCGAAGCCCGGCACCAGGCGCTTGTACGAGTTCGTGCCCGGGTTGGTGATAGCGTTCAGCGCGCGGGCGTGCTTGATGATGCCGCCGATGTAGTACAGCGCGAATTCCGACAGGCCGGCGTAGCCGTTGCCCGCGAACAGGTTCTGGCCGTCCTTCCACACGGACTGGTGCACGTGCATGCCCGAACCGTTGTCGCCAACCACCGGCTTCGGCATGAAGGTGGCGGTCTTGCCGTAGGTGTGGGCGACGTTCTGGATCACGTACTTCTGCAGCTGGGTCCAGTCGGCGCGCTGCACCAGCGTGCTGAACTTGGTGCCGATTTCGTTCTGGCCCTGGCCAGCCACTTCGTGGTGGTGGACTTCAACGGGGATGCCCAGCGATTCCAGGATCAGGCACATTTCCGAACGCATGTCCTGGAAGGTGTCGATCGGGGCGACCGGGAAGTAGCCGCCCTTCTTGCCCGGACGGTGGCCGCTGTTGCCGTGCTCGAATTCCTTGCCCGACGACCACGGGGCTTCTTCGGAGTGGATCTTCACGAAGCAGCCTTGCATGTCGACGTTCCACGTCACGCCGTCGAAGATGAAGAATTCGGGTTCCGGGCCGAAGTAGGCGGTGTCGCCCAGGCCAGTGCTCTTCAGGTAGGCTTCGGCGCGCTTGGCGATCGAGCGCGGATCGCGGTCATAGCCCTTGCCGTCCGACGGCTCGACTACGTCGCAAGTCAGCACCAGCGTGGGTTCTTCGTAGAACGGATCGACGTTGGCGGTATTCGGATCCGGCATCAGCAGCATGTCCGAAGCTTCGATACCCTTCCAGCCGGCGATCGACGAACCGTCGAAGGCGTGGCCGCTTTCGAACTTGTCTTCATCGAAGTGCGACACGGGCACGGACACGTGTTGCTCCTTGCCTTTGGTATCGGTGAAACGGAAATCGACGAATTTGACGTCGTTTTCCTTCACAAGCTTCATCACGTCTGCAACGCTGTGGGCCATGCCAATCTCCTGGATATTCGGCGGAAGTCTGAGAAAGCCAATTCTTGGGCCTGTCGTCACCGGCGCCGATGCATGCTCTGCCGCGCCGTCCCGACCAGCCACGAAAGGACGAGGAATGTTAGCAGAAAGCGTGCCATGCAAACGCCCCACTGCCGCCGATAGCCCGAAAAATGTGCAACGTCGGCGAACCGCGCACCGCGGCGGCGTCAGTGTCCGTCACGCAAGTAGCTGCTTCGGTGGCGAGTGGCGCAGCGGTTACACGCATCCCGCCATAGCGCCTCCTAATAAAACACCACAATGGTGCATTCAGCAAGGAGGCGCACTGTAACAGTGCAGCCGCACCAAAAAGAGTCATGCAGCGCTCCGGCAGCCGGCAATCAGGCTTCGAACCGGCCCGGCGCTATAGAATACTGTGTTGCGGTCTTGCCGCACCCATTCCATTCCTCAAATTTGTCACGCAGATGACCACCCGAGACGATCTCCTCCAGGCCGCCCGCCAGCGCCAGCAACAGAACCAGCTCCCGTATTTCGGCGCGCTGTCGCCGCAGGAAGCCTTTGCGCTGCTGCAGAACGACCCTTCCGCCGTGCTGGTCGACGTACGCACCCAGGCCGAGCTGGACTGGGTCGGCGGCGTTGACGTGCCGGACGCGCAATTCGCCCATGTCGAATGGATGTCCTATCCGGGAGGTGCGCAGAATGCCCGCTTCGTCGAAGAGCTGAAGGCGCGCGTGCCGGCCGACGTGCCGGTGCTGTTCCTGTGCCGCAGCGCGGCGCGCTCAAAGCACGCCGCGCGCGTGGCCACCGAAGCCGGCTACCACTTCGCCATGGACGTGCTGGAAGGCTTCGAGGGCAACCGCGACGACCACCACCACCGCAAGACTGTTGAAGGCTGGTGCGTGCGCGGACTGCCGTGGCACGGCGCCTGATCGCTGTCGGGCATGAATAGAAGAAGGGGCAGCCTTGGCTGCCCCTTCTTCTTTCTTGCGACCAGTCCTGCTGAAGAACCTTTTCTTTGTGAAACGGGTTCTAAGCCTGCGCCGCTTCGCGCGGCGGCTGCTCCACGGTCTCGAATCCCATCGCCTGCACGCCTTCGAGCAGCATCGCATAGGCCGGCGCCAGCAGATCGGCCGGGCCCTTGACCCCGAGGTCGATGTGGCGGCGCGCGAAGCGGTCGCCGCGCTGCACGTCGCCGACCGACGGCAGGCTGAACACGCGGATGCCCGGATGCGCCGCTTCGACCGTCTCCATCAGCGGCGTCAGCGTGGACTCCGGCGCCTCGAACACGTAGAAGGCCCGCTCCTGCTGCTGCACCTGATGGAACAGGTGCGCATAGTCGTGGTCCAGCACCCATTCCATCATCGGCCATGCCATCACCGGGAAGCCCGGCATGAAGTGGTGGTGACCGACCGAAAAGCCCGGGATGCGGTTGTAGCTGTTGGGGATGATGCGCGCGCCTTCGGGGAACTCGCCCATCTTGAAACGGTGCTGGTTTTCCGGCTGGTTCAAGTCGGCCTTGACCGGGTCGCCGCCGGCAGTCTCGGCAATGCGCAGCGCAATCAGCTCGCGCGCCTCGGGATGCAGCAGCAGCGGCACGCCCAGCGCGGCGGCCGCGCACTGGCGGGTGTGATCGTCCGGCGTGGCGCCGATGCCGCCGGTGCAGAACACCACGTCCGGGCCGGCCAGCGTGCGCCGCAGCGTGGCAGTGATGCGGGCGCGGTCGTCGCCGACGTATTCGGCCCAGTCCAGCGCCAGGCCGCGCGCGCCCAGCAGTTCGATGGTGCGGCGCAGATGCTTGTCTTCACGCCGCCCCGACAGGATCTCGTCGCCAATGACGATCAGGCCAAAACCCATATTGCCCTCGCTTCAGGAATTTTCGATGCGGCGCACGTCGGTCGGCGCCAGGTCAATGACGTCACCGTCAAGCGCCGGCTTGCCCGGCTGATGCGCCGGCGGCTGGGCCGGCACCGCCGCGCGCTCGGCCCGCAACTGCGCCAGCGCGCGCAGGCAGAAGTGGCCGAACCACAGCGCCGAGAAGATAAAGATCAGCACATAGAGCCACAGCGTGCCGGCCAGCACGAACGGGAACAGGAAGATCACCGCCGCCGACGACACCCACAGCAGCGTCGGCGCCGAACCTAGCAGCCCCACCGCCACTCCGATCACCAGCAGCGGCGTGCGGTGGCGGCGCACCAGCGTCTTGCGCTCTTCGGCGCTGGCGTGGTCGGCGAGCGCGTCATACGTCATCACGCGGTAGGTCAGCCAGCCCCACAGCACCGGCGGGATCAGCGCAAAGAACGGCGGGATCAGCCACAGCGGCAGCGTCACCAGCACCAGCACCAGGAACACCAGCGTGCTGCCCAGCGACTGGAACACGCTGCCCAGGATGCTGCCGCCATGGGCCTTGGCCAGGTCCGGGTAGCTGCGCTCCAGGTGGCGCACCACCGCCGGCACCGAGAACACGCCGATAAACATCAGCATCGAGGCGATCACCAGCGGGATCGCCAGCGCCGCCACGAACAGCGGCGCCACGATAGTGCGCATCGACTGCAGGCCGAACCAGTCAAGCGCGCTGTAGATCCAGCTGGTCAGGATGGAGGTTTCCAGGAAACTGCGCGTGGCGCCCATGATGGGGTCCCAGCCCCACCAGAGCAGGCCGCCCCACAGCAGCGTGACCAGGACGAAAGGCAGCACGGTCAGCATCAGCATGCGGGGATGCAGCTGGCTGACCAGCGCGCGGCCAAACGAGCGGAAGATATCGTTCATGCAGTCGAAGGCAAACAGGAGGAAAGGCGCCGGGCGCGGCAGTAGTCCGACTGGGCCGGACCGGCGGCAATCCGAAACACTAGCATACGCCGCTTGCCGCCGCGGCGCGCCGTGCTGCGCCGCGGGTAGAGGGCTGCCTCCAGACCTGTCGTTTCAGCGCAGCCTCAGCAGCCGCTTGATGCCGTACCACTGGTGCGCCAGGAAGCCCGCGCCGTAGTCGTGGCCCTTGCCCAGCGGCGGGGGCAGCTGGTCGCGGATGCCGGTCGGGTGGTAGGTCTCGGTGAAGACCGCGGTGCCGAGCAGCATGTCCCACCACGGGAAGATCACGCCGTAGTTGCAGCCGCCCAGGCTGGCCGGTGCGCCGTCGGCCTCATGGCCGATGCCCACGGCGTGATGGGTGCGGTGAAAGCGCGGCGAGATCAGCAGCCGCTCGCCGATGGCGCCGAAGTGCAACCGCACGTTGGCATGCTGCAGGCTCTGCAGCAGCTGCGACAACGCCACCAGCAGCACGTACTGCGACGGCTCCACGCCCACGCCCAGCGCCACCAGCGCGAACACCAGGTCGCGCAGCATGTCGTCCAGCAGGTGGTTGCGGTTATCGCTCCACAGCGTCATCTGGCGCTGGCTGTGGTGCACCGCATGCAGTTGCCACCACCAGCGGAACGTATGCGACAGCCGGTGGTACCAGTAGTCGAGCAGGTCGAACAGCAGCAGGTAGACAAAGAAGCTGACCAGCGGCACCGAGGTCACGCCCGGCCACCAGTCTTCCACATTGATGCGGTGCCAGCCCATCAGCCGCAGCTCGCCTTCCAGGGCGTCGGTCAGCGGCGCCAGCAGGAAGAACATGGCCAGCCGGAACAGCCCGAGCCGGTGGATCACCGTGTAGAAGATATCGGTGCGGATGGCGGCACGGTCGGATACCGGCTCGACCGGGCGCCATTTCTCCAGCGGTCCCAGGATCAATGCCATCACCACGATCTGCACCAGGCCCACCAGCAGCCATTCGGTGCCGGTGAAGGCTTCCTCGGCATAGCGGCCAAACCCGAGGTCATAGACCACGGGCAGCACCACGTCCTGGAACAGCGTGCCCTCAACCTGGCCGATCCAGCCGTTCAGCGTCTCCCACATTACCGCCTGCCCTCCTTTTGCCCCACTGCCTGCGGCCTGGCGATCCAGTCGCGGTAGGCCGGGTGCTCGCGCAGCGTCGCGAAACAGAATCCCTTGCGCTCAAGACCGGCGAGCAGCGGCTCCAGCACGCCAGGCGCCCACGGATCCTTGCGCGACCAGATGCCCAGGTGCGCCATGGTGATATCGCCGTCGCGCAGGCTGGCCAGCGCGCGCTCCAGCAGCACCGCGTTGGGATAGCGGTCGGACGACAGCTCATCGCCCAGGAACCCCGCCGGCGCCCAGCCGACGTGGCGGAAGCCGCACCGTTCGGCCCATTGCACAGTCTGCGGCGCGGTGCGCCCGCCGGGGGCGCGCCACAGCGGCACCATGTCGGCGCCGGTCATACCGTGGAAAGCGTCGGCGCTGCGCCGCAGCTCCTGGCAGAATCCAGCGGCGTCCATGGCCATGTCCTTGCCCGCCTGCGTGCCGAACTGCGGCCGCATGGTCACATGCCCGGCGCGCACGCTGCGCAGGTAGACATGGTCGAAGGTGTGCGTGCCGAAGGCGTGGCCGTCGGCCACCAGCGCCTTCCAGTACGGCGCCCAGGATGGGTCCAGCGAACTGTCCTGGCGCACGGTCGGCTCATTGGCCAGGAAGAAGGTGGCGCGGATATGGTGGCGGCGCAGCGTGTCGGCGATCAGCTGCGCCTGGCTCATGCTGCCGGTGTCGAAGGTCAGGTAGAGCGTGCCGGCCAGGCACGCTTTGGCGGCGGGCTTGGGGACATCAGCCGCCTGCAGCGCGGCCGGCAGGCCGCAGGCAAGCGCCAGCGCAGCCAGCAGCTTGCCCAGCCATGCGGATCGCGATGCCCTGGTGTGGTCCATGGTCCCTGCCCTGCCCGGTCAATACAGCGGCGCGCGCGTGCGGAAATAGATGCCGTGCGGCGAGCGCCCGACGCGCACGGTCTTGACCAGCTTGCGGCTGGCCACGTCGACCAGGCCGACCGAGCGCGCCCAGCGGAAGGTGACCCACAGCGTCTTGCCGTCGGCGGTCAGCTCCATGTCGTCCGGGCCCGGCGGCAGGCCGGTGATGTCGCCGACCTTGGCCAGCGTCTGCTGGTCGATGATGCTGATGCTGCCCGTGACCCGGTTGCTGAGGAACAGATGGCGCTTGTCGCCGACGGCGCGGAAGTTGTGCGCGCCCTTGCCGGTCTGGATCTGCTTGACCACCGTGCGCGTGCGCCAGTCGATCACGGCCACGTAATCAGCCCCGGTCATGCCGACCAGCAGGTATTTCTGGTCCGGCGTGACCCAGATGCCCGCCGGCGCCGAGCCGGTTTCCATGCGCCACATCACGTTCTGCGTGACCAGGTCGATGGCTACCACCTCATTGGAGTCCTGCAGCGTGATGAAGGCGATGCGGCTGTCGGCGGTAAAGGCGATATGGCTGGGGGTCTTGGCCAGCGGGAACTGCTTGGCCAGCTTCAGCGCCTTGCCGTCCCAGCGGTAGAGGTCGACACGGTCGAGCCGGTTGCCGGTGGCGACAAACCACTTCTGGTCCGGCGAGAAGCCGATCTGGTACGGGTCGTCGACATTGGGCACGCGCTGCTGGACCTTGCCCGAGACCGGGTCCAGGAACACCAGGTCGTTGCCGACCGCGTTGGCAATGATCAGCGACTTGTCGTCCGGCGTGGCGATCAGGTGGTGCGGTTCCTTGCCGATCGGGAAGGTCTCCAGCACCTTCTGGGTATCCTTGTCGATCAGAGTGACAGTTGCATCACCCGAATTCAGGATCACCACCACTTCCGCCGATGCCGGTGCGGCCAGCAGGCCCAGCGCCAGGGCGCCCACCGTGAAACCACCAGCTACAACACGACGCAATGCGAACTGCAGCGCAAACATAAGACCCGCCAGAAGAAGACTGAACCGGCGATTCTAACGGTTGAGCATGAGAATCCGCTGACGTCCAGACTGATCACCATCAAGATTTTGGCAGATTGTTGCGCCGGAGCGACCAATTGTGGTTCGCCCCGGCATTCCGACGTTCAGCGCTGCATCGATTCCCACACCTTCTGCAGCCGCTTGACCGACATCGGCACCGGTGTGCGCAGCTCCTGGGCGAACAGCGCGATGCGCAGTTCCTCCAGCATCCAGCGGAATTCCTCCAGCCGCGCGTCCTCGCCGCCGCGGCCCTGGGTGCGCAGCTGCTTTTCGGACCGCTGCCACTGCTGTACCAGCGGCGCCATCTCCTGCGTGCGCTGCGTGTCGCGCGCCGGGTCGCCCTTGAGCTTGTCGACCCGCATGGCGATGCCCTTCAGGTAGCGCGGGAAATGGACCAGCTGCGTGTACGGGGTCTCGTCGACAAAGCGCTTGCCCATCAGCCGCCCGAGCTGCGCTTCCATGTCCGCATGGGGCCCGGCGAACGGCTTGGCCTGCAGCAGCTTGCGCGGCAGTCCGGCGTACTCGGCCAGGATCGTCCCCACCAGCCGCGCGATCTCCTGCGCCAGCAGCGACAGCCGGGTGCGGCCCTCGTCCTTGCGCGCATTGAACTCGGCCTCGTTGCGCGGCAGCGGCGCCTGCATGCAGGCACGCTCCAGCGCCAGCATCACGATCTGCTCGCGCAGCATCTCCTGCGTGCCCAGCGTCATGTACTGCATCGCCATCTGCTGCAGGCCCGGGATGTTCTTCTCGATGAACTTGACCTGCTCGCGCAGCTGCAGCGCAAACAGCCGGCGCAGCCCCAGGTGGTGGACGCGGGCGGCTTCCTGCGGGTCGTCAAAGACTTCCACGTCGCAGTGCGTGCCGCGGTCGACCAGCGCAGGGTAGCCGAACAGGGTCTGGCTGCCCTTGCGGATCTCCAGCAGCTCGGGCAGCTCACCGAAGGTCCACCCGGTCAGGCCCTCGTACTTGCCGGGCTCGGCCGCGGCCAGCGGCACCGCCTGCTCCGGCGCCTGGGTTGCCGCCTGTGCCGCGGCTTGCGCGGCCACCCGCTGGAACGACTGCTGCGCCTGCCCGCCCAGCTCGGCGCGCAACTGGGCCAGGTTGCGGCCCATCTCAAGCTGGCGGCCGTGCTCGTCGACCACCTTGAAGTTCATCGTATGGTGCGCGGGCAGCGTTTCCAGCTTGAAGTCGGCCCGCTTTACCATGGTGCCGGTCTGCTCGCGGATATCGGCGATCAGCACATCCAGCAGTTCGCCCTCGCCAAGCGGCTGGCGTGCGACAAAGCCCGCCGCATATTCCGGCAGCGGCACGCAGTGGCGGCGCAGCTTCTGCGGCAGCGACTTGAGCAGCAGGTGCACCTTCTCCCTGATCATGCCCGGCACCAGCCAGTCGGCGCGCTCCTGGCGCACCTGGTTGAGTGCGTACAGCGGCACGGTCAGGGTCACGCCGTCGCGGTGGCTGCCTGGCTCGAAGTGGTAAGTCAGCCCCATGTCCACCCCGGCCACGTTCATGGCCTTGGGGAACAGGTCGGTGGTGATGCCGGCCGCCTCGTGCCGCATCAGCTCGTCGCGGTTCAGGTACAGCAGCTTGCGGTCCTTGGCGCTGTCGGCCTGGTACCACTGCTCGAAGGTGGCCTGCTGGCAGATGTCGGCGGGAATCGCGCGATCGTAGAAGGCGTAGATCAGTTCGTCGTCGACCAGCACGTCCTGGCGGCGCGACTTGTGCTCCAGGTTCTCGATTTCGCGCACCAGGCGCTGGTTGTGCGCATAGAACGGCAGGCGCGTATCGAACTCGCCCTCGACCAGCGCGCGGCGGATAAAGATCTCGCGCGCTTCCTGCGGGTTCATCGGGCCGTAGTGCACGCGGCGGTGCTGGTAGACCACCAGCCCGTACAGCGTGGCGCGCTCCAGCGCCAGCACCTGGCCCGCCTTCTTTTCCCAGTGCGGATCGCTCCAGCTGACCCTGAGCAGGTGGCGGCCCACCTGTTCCAGCCATTCCGGCTCGATGCGCGCCAGCGTGCGCGCGAACAGCCGGCTGGTCTCGACCAGCTCGGCGGCCACGATCCAGCGCCCGACCTTGCGCGCGATCAGCGAGCCCGGCCAGAGGTGGAACTTGATGCCGCGCGCGCCCAGGTATTCGCGGCCCTTGCCGTCGCCGTCCTCGATGCGGCAGCCGACATTGCCCAGCAGGCCGGTCAGCAGCGCCTTGTGCACCTGCTCATAGGTGGGCTCGCTGTCGTTCAGGCGCCAGCCCTGCTCGGTCACCGTGGTCATGAGCTGCGAATGCACGTCACGCCACTCGCGCAGCCGCAGGTGCGAAAGGAAGTGGGCGCGGCACTGGTCCTGCAACTGGCGGTTGGACTTCTTGTGCGCGACCGCGTCCTCGAACCACTTCCACAGTTTGACCCAGCCCAGGAACTCGGACTTCTCGTCCATGAACTTGCGATGCGCCTGGTCGGCGGCTTCCTGCGCTTCCTGCGGGCGGTCGCGCGGGTCCTGCACCGACAGCGCGCTGGCGATGACCAGCACCTCGCGCAGGCACTGGTGCTCGCGCGCGGCCAGGATCATGCGCGCCACGCGCGGGTCCAGCGGCAGCTTGGCCAGCTGGCGCCCGGTGGCGGTAAGCTGGTTGGCGTCGTCGACCGCACCCAGTTCCTGCAGCAGCTGGTAGCCGTCGGCAACGGCGCGGCCCAGCGGCGGCTCGATAAACGGGAACGACTCGATCTCGGTCAGCCGCAGCGCCTTCATGCGCAGGATCACCGCGGCCAGCGACGAGCGCAGGATCTCGGGGTCGGTAAAGCGCGGACGGCCGGTGAAATCGGACTCTTCATACAGGCGGATGCACACGCCGTTGGCAACCCGGCCGCAACGGCCGGCGCGCTGGTTGGCGGCGGCCTGCGAGATCGACTCTACCTGCAGTTGCTCGACCTTGTTGCGATACGAGTAGCGCTTGACCCGCGCCAGCCCGGTATCGACCACATAACGGATGCCCGGCACCGTCAGCGAGGTTTCGGCGACGTTGGTCGCCAGCACGATGCGCCGTGCGTTGGACGGCTTGAACACCCGCTCCTGCTCCTGCACCGACAGCCGCGCAAACAGCGGCAGGATCTCGGTATGCGGCGGGTGGTGCTTGCGCAGCGCCTCGGCGGCCTCGCGGATCTCGCGCTCGCCAGGCAGGAAGACCAGCACATCGCCCGGGCCGACGCGGCACAGCTCGTCGACCGCCTCGACAATGCCGTCGTACAGGTCGCGCTCGCGTGCCTGCGGGCTGCGCGGCGCGCCCGCGGGCACGTCCTCGGTGATCGGACGGTAACGCACTTCCACCGGGTACAAGCGGCCGCTGACCTCGATCACCGGCGCCGGCTTGTCGCCCGAAGCGAAATGCTGGGCAAAGCGCTGGGCATCGATGGTGGCAGAGGTGATGATCACCTTCAGGTCCGGGCGCTTTGGCAGGATCTGGCGCAGGTAGCCGATCAGGAAGTCGATGTTCAGGCTGCGCTCGTGCGCCTCATCGATGATCAGCGTGTCGTAGGCGCGCAGCAGCGGATCGTTCTGGGTCTCGGCCAGCAGGATGCCGTCGGTCATCAGCTTGACCGACGCCCCCGACGACATGGTGTCGTTGAAACGCACCTGGTAGCCCACATGCTCGCCCAGCGGCGTGCCGATTTCCTGCGCGATGCGCTTGGCGGTCGAGGTGGCGGCGATGCGCCGCGGCTGGGTGTGGCCGATCAGCCCCCCACCCTCGCGCCCCGGGCCGCGCCCGATCGACAGGCAGATCTTGGGCAGCTGGGTGGTCTTGCCCGAGCCGGTCTCGCCCGAGACGATCACCACCTGGTTGGCCAGCAGCGCCGCGGCGATCTCGTCGCGGCGGCCGGAGACCGGCAGGGCCTCCGGGAAGGTGATTGGCGGCAGCGGGTTGACCGGCCTTGGCGCACGCGGCGCACGCGGCTCGCGGGGCCCGCGTGGCGGGCGCTGCCCGGCGTCACCGGCCGGCCGGGCAGCGGCTGGCTGCGCACGGACGTCCGGCTTCCTGACCGGGCCTGGGGCCGGCCGGGACTGGGTTGGGGAGGCGGACTGGCCGGCACCGGCGCGCTGGCTCGGCGCGGCGGGTGGTTTAGGCTTGACGGGGCGTTGTTCTGACATTGGCCGGGATTATAATCCGCGGGATGAACGCCAGAACCGACGCGCCGCAGACGGCGCCTGCCTCCTCACCCGCCGCCCCCGTGCCGGCGGAGCCGCCCGCGGCTGAACTCCCCGCGCCTGCCCCGACCTCTCCCGTGCCCGCCACCGCGGCGCCCACGGCGGCCGAGCCCGAGCGCAGCGGCCCCGACCACCAGCAGTTCGTCGACTGGCTGCGCATGGTGGCGCCGTATATCCATGCCTTCCGCGGCAAGACCTTTGTGATCGCCTTCGCCGGCGAGCTGGTCAAGTCGGGCGTGCTCAATGCGCTGGTCAACGACGTCGCGCTGCTGCACGCCATGGGCATGCAGATCGTGCTGGTGCACGGCTCGCGCCCGCAGGTGGAAGAACAGCTGGCGCTGCGCCATGTCGAGTCACAGTTCGTCGATGGCGTGCGCGTCACCGACAACGCCGCGCTCGAATGCGCCAAGGAGGCTGCCGGCGAGCTGCGCCTGGACATCGAGGCCGCCTTCAGCCAGGGCCTGCCCAATACGCCGATGGCCGGCGCCCAGCTGTCGGTGATCTCCGGCAACTTCGTCACCGCGCGCCCGGTCGGCATCGTCAACGGCACTGACTACCAGCACACCGGCCTGGTTCGCAAGATCGACGCCGAGTCCGTGCGCATGTCGCTGTCGCACGGCAAGGTGGTGCTGCTGTCGCCGCTGGGCTTCTCGCCCACCGGCCAGGCCTTCAACCTGTCGATGGAAGACGTGGCCAGCGCCACCGCCACGGCGCTCAAGGCCGACAAGCTGATCTTCATCACCGAGGTGCCGGGCGTGCCCGACCCGGTCGGCAAGATGATGCAGGAAATGTCGCTGCGCACCGCGGTGGAGCGCCTGCAGAACAAGCACCTGCCGCCGGACGTGGCCAATTACCTGCAGCACCTGGTCAAGGCGCTCAAGGGCGGCGTGCCGCGTGCGCACCTGATCCCCTATTCGCTCGACGGCGCGGTGCTGCTGGAACTGTTCCTGCACGACGGCGTCGGCACCATGCTGTCCGACACCGACCTGGAAAGCCTGCGCGAAGCCACGCTCGACGACGTCGGCGGCATCGTCCAGCTGATCGCCCCGCTGGAGCAGGACGGCACGCTGGTGCCGCGCGGACGTCACCTGATCGAGCGCGATATCGCCAACTTCTCGGTGATCGAGCACGACGGCGTGCTGTTCGGCTGCGCGGCGCTCTACGACTACCCGCGCGAGAACATGGGCGAGATGGCCTGCCTGACGGTATCGCAGGAAGCCCAGGGCACCGGCGACGGCGAGCGCCTGCTCAAGCGCATCGAGCGCCGCGCCCGCGCGCTCGGCCTGGAAAAGCTGTTCGTGCTCACCACCCGGACCGAACACTGGTTCCTGAAGCGCGGTTTCGTCCACGCCAACGTCGACGACCTGCCCGAAGACAAGCGCAAGCTCTACAACTGGCAGCGCAAGTCCATGGTGCTGATGAAAAAGCTGTGATGCCGTAGGGGCAATCGCCGCCGCGCCGCGGCCCCGGTGCCCCGCTTGGCTACAATAGCGCCAGCGCCGAAGCTCTAACGAACATACCAAGGAGTCCCCATGGCCCGCATGGTCCAATGCATCAAGCTGAACAAGGAAGCCGAAGGCCTCGACTTCCCGCCGCTGCCCGGCGAACTGGGCAAGAAGATCTGGCAAAGCGTGTCGAAGGAAGCCTGGGCTGGCTGGCTCAAGCACCAGACCATGCTGATCAACGAAAACCGCCTGAACATGGCCGATGCGCGCGCGCGCCAGTACCTGCTCAAGCAGACCGAAAAGTACTTCTTCGGTGAAGGCGCCGACCAGGCCCAGGGCTACGTGCCGCCGCAGTCCTGAACCGGACCGGCCAATGACAAAAGGGGTGCCTCAGGCACCCCTTTTTGCTTGGCAGCGGACGATTTTGCTCAGTAGTCCGTGCGCTGCACGCCGTCGCCGGTGCCCAGCAGCAGCACATCCGCGCCGCGCAGCGCGAACAGGCCCACCGTGACCACGCCCGGCACCTGGTTGACGGCGTGCTCCAGGCCGCGCGGATCGTCGATCTTCAGGCCGACCACGTCCAGGATCACATTGCCGTTGTCGGTCTTGTAGATGCCGCCTTCCTTGGTCATGCGCAGGCGCGGCTGGCCACCCAGGGCCTGCAGCTTGCGCGCCACCGCGGCGCGTGCCATCGGGATCACCTCGACCGGCAGCGGGAAGGTGCCCATGGTCTGGACCAGCTTGCTGCCGTCGGCGATGCAGACAAAGCGCTTTGCGACCGAGGCCACGATCTTCTCGCGCGTGAGCGCCCCGCCGCCGCCCTTGATCATGGCGCCGCTGGCATCGATCTCGTCGGCGCCGTCGACATACACCGGGATCTCGTCGACCTCGTTCAGGTCCAGCACCTTGAAGCCGTGCTGCTGCAGGCGGCGCGTGGACGCCTCGGAACTCGACACCGCACCGGCGAAGCGCTCCTTGAATGCCGCCACGGCGTCAATGAAGAGATTGGCGGTGGAGCCTGTGCCCACGCCGAGCACCGCCCCTTCGGGCACTTCCTGCTTCACGTAGTCGGCGGCGGCTTGCGCGACCAGCGCCTTGAGTTCATCCTGAGTCATGACAACAGCCAGATTGCGTTGGGGGAAACGCGTAGTGTAGCGGATTGCGGCGGCAGGTCACGCGGGCGACGGTACAATGGATCAGGCTAGGGTGCCGGGTGCGCGCCCCGTATGCGACCTGCGCGCCCCCTGATGCCCGCGAACGATTTTGCAGACGCTCAAGCAGACCAACTAGCGACCATGAACCAGCTCGAACAACTCAGGCAGTTCACCACGGTGGTGGCCGATACCGGCGACTTCCAGCTGATGAAGCAATACACCCCGCAGGATGCGACCACCAATCCGTCGCTGATCCTGAAGGCGGTACAGAAACCCGAATACCGCCACCTGCTGGAGCGGGCCGTGCGCGACCACCACGGCAACGGCGGCGTCGATGCGGTGATGGACGAAGTGCTGATCGCCTTTGGCTGCGAGATCCTGGCGATCGTGCCGGGCCGCGTTTCGACCGAGGTCGATGCGCGCCTGTCCTTCGACACCGAGGCCAGCGTGGCCAAGGCGCGCCACCTGATCCAGCTGTACGAGCAGCGCGGCATCGCGCGCGAGCGCGTGCTGATCAAGGTCGCCTCCACCTGGGAAGGCATCCGCGCGGCCGAGATCCTGCAGCGCGACGGCATCCGCTGCAACATGACACTGCTGTTCTCGCTGGTGCAGGCGGTGGCGTGCGCCGAGGCCGGCGCGCAGCTGATCTCGCCATTCGTCGGCCGCATCTTCGACTGGTACAAGAAGCAGGCCGGCGACCAATGGGACGCGGCCGCCAACGGCGGCGACAACGACCCCGGTGTGCGCTCGGTGCGCCAGATCTACGACTACTACAAGAAGTTCGGCTACCCGACCGAGGTGATGGGCGCCAGCTTCCGCAGCACCGCGCAGATCCTGTCGCTGGCCGGCTGCGACCTGCTGACCATCAGCCCCGAGCTGCTCGAGCAACTGGCCGCCGGCCAGGGCCCGGTGGCGCACAATCTTTCGGTGGACCAGGCCCAGGCCGCCAATATCGCCCGCATCGCGGCCGACGAGGCGTCCTTCCGCTGGCAGTTGAACGAGGATGCGATGGCGACCGAGAAGCTGGCCGAAGGCATCCGCCTGTTTGCGGCGGATGCGGTCAAGCTGGAGAAGCTGATCGGCGAGATTGCGAAATAAGCGCCAGTTCAGCGCAAGACAGGCCCGGGCGGCAAAGCCCGGACCCGAGGCTCAGCCGGCCGATGGCGCCAGCTGCGGCCACAGCCGCGGCAGGCACGCGCCCGCCGCGGCGGACAGCACGATATCCGCGGTCTGGTCCAGCGCCGACGGCTGCGGATTGACCACGATCACCGGCGCGCCATGCTCGCGCGCCAGGCCCGGCAGCCCCGCCGCCGGATAGACCAGCCCCGAAGTGCCGACCACCAGGCACAGGTCACAGTTCTGCGCCGCATGCTCGGCGCGGTAGCGCGCCACGCGCGGCAGGTCCTCACCGAACCACACCACGCCCGGACGCATCAGCGCGCCGCATAGGTCGCAGCGCGGCGGCATGCCGGGCAGCGCGGTTGCCTCGTTGCAGCGTCCGCACCCGTCCAGCCATTTGTTGGCGAACAGGTTCCCATGCAGCTCGACCACGCCCGCGCAGCCGGCGCGCTGGTGCAGGCCGTCCACGTTCTGCGTGACCAGCGTGAAAGGTTTCTGCGCAGCCAGAGCGACCAGCGCATAGTGCGCCGGGTTGGGATGCACGGCTGCGACCAGCTCGCGCCGGTGCAGGTACCACTCCCAGACCAGCGCCGGCTGGCGGCGGTAGGCCTCCTCGCTGGCCAGCTCTTCCGGGTCGAACTGCTGCCACAGCCCGGTCATCGCGTCGCGGAAGGTCGGCACGCCGGATTCGGCGGAAATGCCGGCGCCGGTCAGCACGAAGATATTGCCGGCGGCCGCGATCAGCCGGCGTGCTTCCTCAAGCCCCGGCATTTCAAAGAGACCGGAATCAGCGGCCATGGACTTATCGCGGCAGGCGCCGCTGGCGCACGGCTTCGTACAGGCATACGCCGCTGGCGACCGAGACGTTCAGGCTTTCCACGCCACCCGCCATCGGGATGCCGACCAGCTCATCGCAGGTCTCGCGCGTCAGGCGGCGCATGCCCTCGCCTTCGGCGCCCATCACGATCGCGGTCGGGCCCTTGAAGTCGATGTCATACAGCGACTTTTCGGTACCGTCGGCGGTGCCGATGACCCAGATGCCGCGTTCCTGCAGTTCACGCAGGGTGCGGGCCAGGTTGGTGACGGTGATATAGGGCACGGTCTCGGCGGCGCCGCTGGCGACCTTCGCCACGGTGGCATTGAGGCCGACGCTGCGGTCCTTGGGGGCGATCACGGCATGCGCGCCGGCGCCGTCGGCCACGCGCAGGCAGGCGCCCAGGTTGTGGGGGTCGGTGACGCCGTCCAGCACTAGCAGCAGCGGCGTGCCCTCGATGCCGTCGAGCAGTTCATCCAGGTTCAGCGCCAGTGCCACGTCTTCGGCACGCGCCACCACGCCCTGGTGGCGGTCGGTGCCGGCCATGCCGCGCAGGCGCTCGGCATCGACCGGATGCAGGCGCACGCCCAGGCTCTCGGCCAGGCGCACGAAGTCCTGCATGCGCCGGTCGCGGCGGGCGGATTCGATATAGACATCGGTCACGCCCTTGGCATCTTGGCGCAGGCGTGCGGTGACGGCGTGAAAGCCGATCAGGAGTTTGTTTTTAGCCATGGCGCGATTGTACCCGCCCCCGGCAGCCGGCCGGGGGCGAGAGGCGGCGGCATGGCGGCCGCCGCAGGCTTCAGCGCTTGCGCGGGGTGCGCGGGCCCTTGGCCGGCGTCTTGCCCGCCGGCTTGGCCTGGTGCGACTTGGAGGCCGGCTTGCGCGGTTTCTCCAGGTGCGGCGGCTTGGGCTTGGCCGCGCGCTTGGCCGGCTTGCCGCCGGTCTTCACATGCGGCCTGAGCGGCGTGATCACCGCCTCGAACACCGGCTGCTCCTCGATCACGCGGTCCAGCGTCTCGTCGAACGACTCTTCCGGCTTGGACGAGCCGCCCAGCAGCGCCGCCAGCTGGCGGCCCTTCTTGCGCGCCGGCACCGCATGGGCGGCGGGCACGCGCGGCTGGGTCTCGGTGCCGCCCGCGCGAGCACGCAGGGTTTTCGCCGACGGCTCCTGCACCAGGCGGAAGTCGATCTTGCGCGCATCCAGGTCCACGCGCGACACCTGCACGCGCACGCGGTCGGTCAGGCGGTAGCGGATGCCGGTGCGCTCGCCGCGCAGTTCGTTGCGGGCCTCGTCGTACTGGAAGTAGTCGCTGCCCAGCTCGGTCACGTGGACCAGGCCTTCCACATACAGCTCGTCGAGCTGCACGAAGATGCCGAACGAGGTCACGGCGCTGATGGTGCCGGCGTAGTCGCTGCCCAGCTTGTCGCGCATGAAGTAGCACTTGAGCCAGGCCTCGACATCGCGCGAAGCCTCGTCCGCGCGGCGCTCATTGGCCGAGCAGTGCAGGCCGAGCTCGTCCCAGATGGCCTCATTGCGCCTGGCGCGCGCCGCGGTCAGTTCTGCCTTCTGCTCGGCATCCTTGGCCTGCAGCCGGCGCGCCTTGGGCGAGATCGCGGTATTCAGCTCGGTCCCGTGCGCAAACGCCGGCTGGTACTTGGTATGTGCCAGCACCGCCTTGATCGCGCGGTGCACCAGCAGGTCAGGGTAGCGGCGGATCGGGCTGGTGAAGTGCGCATAGGCCTCGTACGCCAGGCCGAAGTGGCCGATATTGTCGGGGCTGTAGACCGCCTGCTGCATCGAGCGCAGCAGCATGGTCTGCAGCATCGGCGCATCCGGGCGGGACTTGATCTTGTCCATCACCTCGGCGTAATCCGATGCCTGCGGCTTGTCGCCGCCGCCCAGCGACAGGCCGGCGGTGCGCAGGAAATCGCGCAGGTTCTTCAGCTTCTCTTCGCTGGGGCCCGCGTGGATGCGGTACAGCGCCGGGTGCTTGAAGCGTTCGAGGAAGTCGGCCGCGCATACGTTGGCGGTCAGCATGCACTCCTCGATCAGCCGGTGCGCGTCGTTGCGCGTGCGCGGCAGGATCTGCTCGATCTTGCCCTGCGCGTTGCAGACGATATAGGTCTCGGTGGTGTCGAAGTCGATCGCGCCGCGCGCGCGCCGTGCCTTGAGCAGGACCTGGAACAGCTCATACAGGTTCTGCAGGTGCGGCACCAGCTCGCCGCGCTTGTGCGCCTCGGGGCCCTTGGTGTTGGACAGCACCGACCAGACCTCGTTGTAGGTCAGGCGCGCGGTCGAATGCATCACGGCCGGGTAGAACTGGTAGCCCTTGAGCTCGCCCTTGGCGGTGATCACGGCATCGCACACCATGCACAGCCGGTCCACATGCGGATTGAGCGAGCACAGCCCGTTGGACAGCTTCTCCGGCAGCATCGGGATCACGCGGCGCGGGAAATAGACCGAGGTGGCCCGATCCAGCGCATCCGCATCCAGCGGCGTGCCGGGGCGCACATAGTGCGACACGTCGGCGATCGCCACGATCAGGCGCCAGCCCTTGGCGCGGCCGATCTTCACCGGCTCGCAATAGACTGCATCGTCGAAGTCGCGTGCGTCTTCGCCGTCGATGGTCACCAGCGGGATGTCGCGCAGGTCGATGCGGTGGTCCAGGTCGGCCTGGCGCACCTCGTCGGGCAGCGCGGTGGCTTCCTGGGCAGCGGCCGGCGAGAATGCATGCGGCACGCCGTACTTGCGCACGGCGATCTCGATCTCCATGCCGGGATCGTCGATGTCGCCCAGCACTTCCACCACGCGGCCCACCGGCTGCACATAGCGGTCGGGGAATTCGATCAGCTCGACGCTGACCACCTGCCCCACCCGTGCCTTACCCTGCGCCTTGGGCGGGATCAGGATGTCCTGGCTGATGCGCTTGTCCTCAGGCGCAACCACCAGCACGCCGCCTTCACTGAGCAGGCGGCCGATGACAAAACGGTTGGCGCGCTCGATGATCTCGACGATCTGCCCTTCGGGGCGTCCGCGCCGGTCGTAGCCCACCACGCGCACCTGCGCGCGGTCGTTGTGCATGGCCTTCTGCAGCTCGCGCTCGGGCAGGAAGATGTCGTCTTCGCCGTCGTCGCGGATCAGGAAGCCGAAGCCGTCGCGGTGGCCCTGCACCCGCCCAGTGACGAAGTTCGGCTGATGGGCCAGCTCATAGCGGCCCTTGCGGTTCAGCTCGATCTGGCCGTCGCGCTCCATGGCCGCCAGGCGCTTCTGGAAACCGTCATGCTCTTTGCGCGTGACGGAGAGGGCCTTGGCAATATCGCCGGCGGACTGGGGGGATCCCGACGTTCTCAACACGCCCAGGATTTCTTCCCGGCTGGGGATCGGATAATTGTTCTGATTCAATTTTTTCTGGAAACTAATTGACAAAATTCTCGCGCTCTCTATAATGAGCGCTTCGGTTGTTTCGACACCTGCCCAGGTGGCGGAATTGGTAGACGCACTAGGTTCAGGTCCTAGCGGTGGCAACACTGTGGAGGTTCGAGTCCTCTCCTGGGCACCAGATCACCGGAAAACCCGCAGCGCTTTCAAGCCCTGCGGGTTTTTTGTTTTTGACGCCATTTTCGCGCATCAGATCCGGCAACTTGCACTCCTTGCTTGGCGGCCATTGCCGCGATGTCATACCTGCGAGCGTACGGGTTTTTTCCCGTCCGTGAAACCGCGCACCGTACCCCGCGCGGCAGCCGAACCACAACGGTACGGCAATGTCGGGGAGTGTAACAGCTTCAGTGGCGATTCCGGCATTCCACCGGCCATTGGCTGCCACATCGGCGTATCACCTCCTTCCCGCCCGGTACTCCGGACACTTTGCACCCTGCGCGCGCTTGACATGCCCGACCATGTGTAACTATCATGGTTTCACATTGCACCCGACATCCCGAGCACAAGCATTGAGCACAAGCAGCCGGTTCGCCGTGGCGGTCCACATCCTTACCCTGCTCGCCAGTTCGGCCGAACCGGTGCCCTCGTCGCTGATCGCCGGCAGCGTGGGCACCAACCCGGCGCTGATCCGGCGGCTGGTCGGCCAACTGGCTGAAGCGGGGCTGGTGGCGACCACCATGGGCAGCACCGGCGGCGCCACGCTGGCGCGCCCGGCCGCGTCAATCACGCTGCTCGACGTGTTCCGCGTGGTGGAAACCACCGCGCTGATCACGCTGCACCAGAGCGCGCCCAACCCGGCCTGCCCGGTCGGGCGCGAGATCACCGGTGCGCTGCGCAAGGTCGCGGACCGTGCTCAGGCGGCCATGGACGATACCCTTGCGGGCATCACCATCGCCAGCATGCTCGCCGATGTCGAAGGCAGCAACCAGCGCCGCAAGCGCTGAATTTTTTTGCCCCGATATGTAACCACGCTGGTTTCATATCAACCTGACCAAAAGAAGGAGTGACCATGAAGATCGCAATCATCGGCGCCACCGGCCGCGTTGGCACGCGCCTGACCGACGAAGCCCTGCGCCGCGGCCACCAGGTCGCCGCCATCGCGCGCCAGGCCAGCCAACTGCCCGCACGCGCAGGCGTGACAACCACGGATGCGGATGCGACCGACAGCGCCGCACTGGCCGCGGCCCTCGCCGGCCACGATGTCGTCATCAGCAGCGCGCGCTTTGCGCAACTGAACGCGCAGCAGGTGACTTCGGCTGTGCGCAAGGCGGGCGTGCCGCGCCTGCTGGTGGTGGGCGGTGCCGGCAGCCTCCATGTCGCGCCGGGCGCGCACCTGGTCGACACCCCGAATTTCCCCGAAGCCTACAAGGCCGAGGCGCTGGCCGGCCGGGACTTCCTGAACGCGCTGCGTAGCGAGCAGCAGATCGACTGGACCTTCCTGTCGCCGTCTGCGCTGTTCGAGCCGGGCGAGCGCACCGGCAAATTCCGCATCGGCGGGGACAACCTGCTGAGCGACGCGGCAGGCAAGAGCTGGATCTCGATGGAAGACTACGCCATCGCGATGCTCGACGAAATCGAAACGCCGGCGCATTCGCGCCAGCGTTTCACGGTCGGCTACTGAGCCGCAGCGTGGCGGCCGGCGGGGGCGCTCAGTCGCGCCCGCCGTCGTCCAGCAGGCTGGCGCGCTTGCCGCGCTTGAGCCATGCGGCGAGGTTGTGCGGGCGCAGCGTGTCGTACTCTTCGAACGGCTGGTGGATCCAGGGGTTGGACTCCAGGAAGGTCACGTGGTAGTCCGGCTCGATCTTGGAGCACGCCTTGTACCACAGTACCGCCGAGCGCACCTCGGTCACCGCCGGGTAGCGTTCCTTGAGGTGGCGGCCCACGCGCTCCAGCGTGATGCCCGAGTCCACCAGATCGTCCACCAGCAGGATCTTGCCGCTCAGCTCGCCGCGGGTCATGGTGATGTACTGCGCGATGTCCAGGTCGCCCTGCTGCGTGCCGGCGGCCTCGCGATAGCTGCTGGTGGCCAGGATCGCCAGCGGCACGTCGAAGATGCGCGACATCTGGTCGCCCACGCGCAGCCCGCCGCGCGCGAGACAAAGGATCTTGTCGAACTTCCAGCCCGACTCATGCACGTTCAGCGACAGGCGTGCGATCAGGCGATGGTATTCGTCCCAGGAGACCCACAGGTTCTCGTCATCGTTGGTAGGCAGGTTCATCGTTCTACTCTTTGTATCTTCGGGTCGGTTGACCGATATGGCTCGGCCCGCTTGCGCGGGCCGATTTTTTTCTGGCGGGCCGCTGCGCTCGTGGCGTGGCGGCTTGCAGCCGTACTGCTGGCGGGTCAGGCCGTGTACGGGTGGCGCAGCAGGATGGTCTCGTCGCGGTCCGGGCCGGTCGAGATCATGTCGATCGGAATGCCGACCACTTCTTCCACGCGCTTCAGGTAGACACGGGCCTGCTCGGGCAGCGCGTCCCACGTCTTCACGCCGAAGGTCGACTCGTTCCAGCCGGGGAATTCCTCGTAGACCGGTACGCAACGGGCCACGGCGTCAGAGCCGCGCGGCAGGATGTCGACGGTCTTGCCGTCGAGTTCGTAGCCCACGCACAGCTTGATGGTTTCCAGGCCATCGAGCACGTCCAGCTTGGTCATGCACAGGCCGGACACGCCGTTGATCTGCACCGAGCGCTTGAGCGCGGCGGCGTCCAGCCAGCCGGTGCGGCGCGGACGGCCGGTGACCGAACCGAATTCCTTGCCGACGTTGGCCAGGCGC
This sequence comes from Cupriavidus sp. UYPR2.512, assembly GCF_000379565.1. NCBI lineage: Bacteria > Pseudomonadati > Pseudomonadota > Betaproteobacteria > Burkholderiales > Burkholderiaceae > Cupriavidus > Cupriavidus sp. UYPR2.512. The sequence continues at coordinate 142,668 of NZ_KB902853.1, forward strand.
ACGCCGACCGGGTCCTGGCGCGACGGGTTGTCGTTGTCGTACAGCTCGCTCGGGAACGGGCCCGCGCCCACGCGCGTGCAGTAGGCCTTGGTGATGCCCAGGATGTAGTTCAGGCGGCCCGGGCCGACGCCGGCGCCCGCTGCGGCCGCACCGGCCACGCAGTTGCTCGAGGTCACGAACGGATAGGTGCCGTGGTCCACGTCCAGCAGCGTGCCTTGCGCGCCTTCGAACATCAGGTTGCCGCCGGCGGCGTTGACCGCGTACAGCTCGGCCGACACGTCGGCCACCATCGGCGCCAGGCGCGGCGCATAGGCCAGCGCTTCGTCCAGGGTCTGCTGGAAGTCCACGGCTTCGGCGCCGAGGTACTGGGTCAGCATGAAGTTGTGGTAGTCTAGGTTCTCGCGCAGGCGTTCGGCGAACTGCTGCGGATCGAACAGGTCCTGCACGCGCAGCGCGCGGCGGGCCACCTTGTCTTCATAGGCCGGGCCGATGCCGCGGCCGGTGGTGCCGATCTTGGCGGCACCGCGGCGGGCTTCGCGCGCCTTGTCGATGGCAACGTGGTACGGCAGGATCAGCGTGGCTGCCTCGGAAATGCGCAGGCGGCTCTGCACCTGCAGGCCGGCGCCTTCGAGTTCTTCGATTTCACGGAACAAAGCTTCGGGCGACAGCACCACACCGTTGCCGATGTAGCAGACCGTGCCGTCACGCATGATCCCGGACGGGATCAGGCGGAGAATGGTCTTCTTGCCGCCGATGATCAGCGTGTGGCCAGCGTTGTGGCCGCCCTGGAACCGCACCACGCCCTTTGCCTGGTCGGTAAGCCAATCGACGATTTTTCCTTTGCCTTCGTCACCCCATTGGGTGCCGATCACGACGACATTGCGCCCCTGGCCTACTGCGGATGCGGACATATTGCTTTGGTCAATAGGTTAAAAACGTATTCTACTCTTGTTGCCGGGCGATTCTCGATTTTTGGGCACGCCCGGCGCCCAAGCGTCAGCGCGGCACCACGGCCCAGCCGGCGTCCTGGCGCACCAGCTGCCGGTCGCAGTTGAATTCATCGAGCTCGTGGGTATGGCCGGGCAGCGACTGGATCACGATCTCGCCGGCCGCACGCAGGGCGGAAATGGCGGCGCGGAGTGCGGGATCCGCATCCCAGGGCGCAAAAATCGCCTGAGCGCGCACTTCCACGGGCGACAGCGCCGCCACTTCGCGCAGGTCCAGCGAGAAACCCGTGGCCGGGCGGGCACGGCCGAAGGCCTCGCCCACCTTGTCGTAACGGCCGCCACGCGCCACATAGTTGGGCAGCCCGGCAACATAGGCCGCGAACATCACGCCACTGTGATAGTGGTAACCGCGCAAATCCGACAGGTCGATATTCACGCTGGCACCGCGCACCTGCACCGCCAGTGCCGCCAGCTCATCCAGCGCGCGGCCGATGGCCGGGCTGGCCGGCAGCGTCGCGCGGGCGCGCTCGATCACGTCCACGCCGCCGTACAGCGTCGGCAGCGCCAGCAGCGCATCGCGCTCGGTCTGCGGCATGCCTGCGGTCAGTTCGCGCAGGGCCGGCACATCCTTGGTTTCCAGCGCGGCAAAGAGCGCGTCCTCGATCTTGCGGATCGACGGCAGGCCCGCCAGCAGCGCTTCCAGGATGCCGGCATGGCACAGGTCGATGCGGACATCCGACAGCCCCGCCGCCTGCAGCGCGGCCAGCATCAGGTCCTGGATCTCGACGTCGGCTTCCAGGCCGGCATGGCCATAGATCTCGGCGCCGATCTGGATCGGCTCGCGCGTGGCATGGAAACCCGCCGGGCGCGCATGCAGCACGTTGCCCGCGTAGCACAGGCGGGTCACGCCCGGACGGTTCAGCAGGTGCGCGTCGATGCGCGCCACCTGCGGCGTGATATCGGCACGCAGGCCCATGGTGCGGCCCGACAGCTGGTCCACCAGCTTGAGCGTGCGCAGGTCCAGGTCATGGCCGGTGCCGGTCAGCAGTGACTCCAGGTATTCCAGCATCGGCGGCATCACCATCTCATAGCCGTAGGTGCGGAACAGGTCCAGCATGCGGCGGCGCAATTCTTCGATCTTGCGCGCTTCCGACGGCAGCACGTCGGCAATGTTTTCTGGCAGCAGCCAATGGTTGGACATAGTGAATCTCTTCTCAGTCAGTCTCGTCTCTGTCATTCGGCTTGCCTCGAGGCAATGCCCCCAAGGCACCCGTCCTTGACCAGGAACTTCATTGCAGGCGCCGCGCGCCCGCGCCATCACTCAGCGAGGATGGCTCCAGCCGGACAAAACCCCGGCAAGCCGGGGTTTCGTCAATCCGCCACACGGACAAGCGACGGTGCTAACGCTTGCCCCCGGATCCGCCCGGGGCGGCCGCGGCGGCACCGCCGCTGGAACGCATGTAGCGGAAGAACTCCGAGTTGGGCTCAAGCACCAGTACGTCGCGCTTGTCGCGGAAGGTGTTGCGGTAAGCCTCCATGCTGCGCCAGAACTGCGCGAACTGCGGATCGCGGCCAAACGCATCGGCATAGATCTGCGAGGCCTTGGCATCGCCCTGGCCCTTGATCACCTGGGCGTCGCGATAGGCCTCGGCCAGCACCACTTCGCGCTGGCGGTCGGCATCGGCGCGGATCTTCTCGCCCTCGGCGGCGCCGGTGGAGCGCAGTTCGTTGGCCACGCGCTTGCGCTCGGCCTCCATGCGCCGATACACCGATTCGCTGATCGCGGGCAGCAGATCAACGCGCTTGAGGCGCACGTCCAGGATCTCCACGCCTACCGACTTGGCGTATTCGCTCATGGCGCTGCGGATGGCCTGCATCACCTGCTCGCGCTCGCCGGCGACTACATCGGCCACGGTGCGTTTGCCGAACTCCTCGCGCGCCACCGAGTCGATCCGCTGGGTCATGCGGTCCTGCGCGCCGCGCACGTTGCCGCCGAAGGCGACAAAGAACTTGCGCGGATCGGTGATGCGCCATTTGACGAACCAGTCCACCACCATGCTCTTCTTCTCGGCGGTCAGGAAACGCTCGCTGGCGGCGCCATCGATGGTCTGCAGGCGGCGGTCCATGAACACCACGTTCTGGAACGGCGGCGGCAGCTTGAAGTGCAGGCCGGGCTCGCGCACCACCTGCTTGATCTCGCCAAAGGCGAACACCACGGCGTACTGGCGCTGGTCGACCACGAACAGCATGGACGAGACCACGGCCAGCAGGATGAAAAAGCCAATCGCGAAGGAAATCAGTCGGTTCATGACGGTCTCCTCAGCGCGAGTCGCGGTCGCGGTTGCGCAGCGATTCGCGCGAACGGATGTCCGTCGATGCATCCGGCGCGGGTGCCGGCGTGCTCGCGGCGCCCGGCTGGCCCGGTTGCGGCGCGGCGCGGCCGTCGGCCTGCGCCATCAGCTTGTCCAGCGGCAGATAGAGGAGATTGTTGCCCTGGCGCGCGTCCACCAGCACCTTGGTCGAGTTGGTGTAGATCTGCTGCATGGTTTCCAGATAGATGCGGTCGCGCGTCACCTGCGGCGCCTTGGCATATTCGGTCTGCACCGAACGGAAGCGCGAGGCATCGCCCTCGGCCTGCGCCACCACGCGGGAGCGGTAGGCTTCGGACTCCTCCTTCAGGCGCGCCGCGGTACCCTTGGCGCGCGGGAGGATGTCATTGGCATAGGCCTGGCCTTCGCTGATCGCGCGCTCGCGGTCCTGGCTGGCCTTGTTGACGTCATCGAATGCGGCCTGCACCTGCTCGGGCGGCTGCACGCTCTGGACGTTCACGGACAGCACGCGGATACCGGTCTTGTACGCGGTCAGGATGGCCTGGATCGACTTGGCCAGTTGCTGCGCGATCTGTTCGCGGCTCTCGTACAGCACCGCGTCCATCTTGTTGCGGCCGACGATCTCGCGCACCGAGGTCTCGGCGGCCTGCGTCACCAGTTCTTCATCGCCGCCGCGGTCGGTCTTGTTGAAGAACAGGAATTCGCTGGCGTCCTGGATCACGTACTGCACGGTAAAGCGCACGTCGATGATGTTCTCGTCCTGCGTCAGCATCGACGAGTCCTTCAGGTTGCTGTCCTTGATCGAGGTGGAGCGCCCCACCTCGACCGAACGCACGGCCGACAGGTTGACGACCTCGGCCGACTGGACCGGCCAGGGCATGCGCCAGTTGATGCCGGGGCCAGTAGCGTACTTGAACTTGCCGAACTGCAGGATCACCGCGGTCTGGCCTTCCTGCACCATGAAGAAGCCGCTGGCCAGCCAGATGCCGACCACGGCCGCCACGATCACGCCAGCGCCCATGCCCGAGCCCTTGCCCGGCGTGCGCGGGCCGCCAAAGCCCTGGTTGCCGCCGCCGTTGTCCTTGCGGCCGAGCAGGCCATTCAGGCGGCGGTTGAAGTCGCGCCACAGCTCGTCCAGGTCGGGAGGGCCGCCGTCCTGCTGCGGGCGCTGATTCTGCTGGCGGTTGTCGTCGCGACCATCCTTCTTGTTGTCGTCGTCGTCCTGACCGTTGCGACCCCAGCGCGGATCGTTCAGCGAGAAGATGGCGCGCAGGCGCTGCCAGCCCGCGCGCAGCGCGAAGCGGCCGCCTGGTGTCAGGCTCGAATCAGCATTCCGGGGAAACTGGGGCATGAAGTGCACGGGTCCGGGGAAGTTTGTAACAGGGGGATTCTAGCAGTCATCCGAGCCACTTTTGGCCAATTCGCGCAATCCCGGCAGCAATCGCACCGGAATTGGGCAGAAGCTCCGGAGGACTGGCGGCGAACTGACTGGCTAAAGCCTGCCCGGATTCCCCGCATCGGGGGCGTCGCTGCCGTCAGCCACGCCGCCATCATCGGCGCTGTCATCATCGCCGGCACCGTCGTAATGCGGCACCTCGGCCAGGCGCGGATCATAGGGTTGCGGCTCGGGCGGGCGGCTGGCCAGCCATTGCGCCACCTCGACCACGGCCTCGCGCAGCGCATCCAGGCCGATCCCCTCGCGCGCGCTCAGGAACACGCGGGTGGGGATACCGTCCTCATCGCGCTCCAGGCGCGGGCCCTGCTCCAACAACTCGGGCGCCGCATCGATCTTGTTCATCACCACGATCTGAGGGATGTCCAGCGCGTTGATTTCCGCCAGCACGCGGTTGACCTGCTCGATCTGCTCGTGGCGCACCGGGCTCGATGCATCCACCACATGCAGCAGCACGTCGGCATGCACGGTCTCGTCCAGCGTGGCGCGAAATGCCGCCACCAGCTGCGTCGGCAAGTCGCGGATAAAGCCGACCGTGTCGGACAGCACCACGTTGCCCAGGCCGTCCAGGAACAACCGGCGCGAGGTGGTATCCAACGTGGCAAAGAGTTGGTCGGCCGCATAGGCGCCCGCCTTGGTCAGCGCGTTGAACAGCGTCGACTTGCCCGCGTTGGTATAGCCCACCAGCGAAATGCTGAGCGTGTCGTTGCGCGCGCGGGCGCGCCGCTGCGTGCTGTGCTGGCGCTGCAGCCGCGACAGATCGGACTTGAGCCGCTTGGCGCGCTCGTCCAGCATGCGCCGGTCCAGTTCGAGCTGGCGCTCGCCGGGGCCGCCGCGCATGCCGATGCCGCCCTTCTGCCGCTCCAGGTGGCTCCACGCGCGAACCAGCCGCGACGCGCGGTACTGGACCTGCGCCAGCTCCACCTGCACCTTGCCGACGTGGCTCTGTGCGCGCTGCCCGAAGATATCCAGGATCAGGCCGGTGCGGTCGATCACGTGGCGGTTCAGGAAGCGCTCCAGGTTGCGCTGCTGTGCCGGGCTCAGGGCGTGGTTGAACACCACCACGTCGGCATCCAGGGCGTCGGCGGCCTCCTTCAGTTCCTCGGCCTTGCCCGAGCCGATAAACAGCGCCGGATCCGGCCGCGAGCGGCGGCCCGTCAGCGTATGCACTGGCAGCGAGCCGGCGGTAGACGTCAGCAGCGCGAGTTCGCTGAGGCTTTCCTGGAAATCATGCTTGCCGAAGTCGACGCCGACGAGAATGGCGCGCGAAGGGGCGGTATTGGAAGTGGCTCTGGGGTCCAAGGGAGGGCGCGAAAGCGCAGGGAAAAACGGGTTCAGGGGGAAGGCGGGCGGATGTCGGACACTGTCCTGGCCCCTGCCGGGACAGGCCGCCGCATGATGCGGAACGTGGCGGCAGCGGCGGCTGCATTGGCAACCGCCGGGCCGCGCGGCACCGGGCGCGATGGCGCACCGGCGCCGGGCATCGATGCGGCGCCGCGGGGCGCCCGCACGATGCCCGCAAGCAGATCAGGCCTCGGCGGCGTCATCCACGCGGAAATTGACCGCGCGCGCAGGAACGACAGTGGAAATCGCATGCTTGTAGACCATCTGCGTTACGGTGTTGCGCAGCAGGACGACATACTGGTCGAACGATTCGATATTGCCTTGCAGCTTGATGCCATTGACGAGGTAGATGGAAACCGGCACGTGCTCTTTGCGCAGCGCGTTCAGAAACGGGTCTTGTAGCAGTTGCCCTTTGTTGCTCATGGCACACTCCAAATTTATAGGTTTAGTGATGAATGATGGGGATGGAAATCCCCGGTTCAAGTCAGTCGGCGCAAAAACGCGCCAGAAAAAAGATCAAAAACGGTACCAAGTCGGCGTCAATGCACAGGGGAACCCCCCTGCTACCGCAAATTTAGCCGCAGTTCCAAACGAACGCAAACGAAAACTTGCCCCGCCAGGGATCCGATTCCGGACTCAATCCTTCGAGTCCGCATACGGATTTTTGTTCGTACGGAATTCGATGCGAAGAGGGGTGCCCTTGAGCTTGAATGCCGTACGGAAACGATTTTCCAGGTAGCGCCGGTAGGTTTCCGCAACGCCCGACAGCGCATTGCCGTGGATCACGATAATGGGCGGATTCGAGCCGCCCTGGTGCGCGTAGCGCAGCTTGGGCCGCGATGCGCCGACCCGCTTGGGCTGCTGGAATTCCACCGCTTCCTGCAGCACACGCGTGAGCTGCGGCGTCGGCAGCTTGACCATCGCCGCGGCGAACGCGTCATCGACCGAACGCATCAGCGCGCCAATGCCGGTACGCTCGCGCGCCGAGACAAAATGGAAATTCGCGAAGCTCAGGAATTGCAGCTTGCGTTCCAGGTCGTGCTTGATGCGGTCGCGGGCATGGCCGTCCAGCCCATCCCATTTATTGACGCCCACCACCAGCGCGCGGCCCGACTCCACGATAAAGCCGGCGATATGCGCATCCTGCTCGGAAATATCCTGTTGCGCATCGAGCAGCAGGATCACCACATTGGCATCGGCGATCGACTGCAGCGTCTTGACCACCGAGAACTTCTCGATCGCCTCGAACACCTTGCCGCGCCTGCGCAAGCCCGCCGTGTCGATCAGCGTGTAGGGCTTGCCGCCGCGCTCGAACTCCACGTAAATGGCATCCCGGGTGGTGCCGGGCATGTCGAACGCGATCACGCGCTCTTCACCGATCAGCGTGTTGACCAGCGTGGATTTCCCCACATTGGGGCGCCCGACGATGGCAATCTTGACGCCCTTGCCTTCGTCCGAAATCTCTTCGGCCAGCTCGGGGCGCTCCTGGACCGCGAGCTCGATGGCCTCGTCGACCAGTTCGCTCACGCCGTCGCCGTGGGCCGCGGAGATCGCGTACGGATCGCCCATGCCCAGCTCATAGAAATCGGCCGCCACCGAGGTGTACTTCATGCCCTCGGCCTTGTTGACCGCCAGCATGATGCGCCGGCCGGTCTTGCGCAGGTAGTCGGCAATGGCACGGTCCTGCGGCGCCAGGCCCAGGCGGCCGTCGACGATGAAGATCACCACGTCGGCCTCGACCACGGCCTGCTTGGTCTGCTTGGCCATCTCGGCGACGATGCCTTCCTTGACCACCGGCTCAAAGCCGCCGGTATCGATGGCAATGAACGGACGTTCGCCGATGCGCCCTTCCCCGTAATGGCGGTCGCGCGTCAGGCCCGGCAGGTCGGCGACAAGGGCGTCGCGCGATCGGGTCATGCGGTTGAATAGCGTCGACTTGCCCACATTGGGGCGGCCGACAAGTGCGATAACTGGTTTCATGCAATAAACGGAAACGGGGGCCGGCACGCCGCCCCCCGGTAACTCCGGAGTCAATGGATCCGACGGCAGGCCGCGCCACCTGGGCGCGGCCTGCCGCTTGTCCTGTCGGGCGCGGCGCCGGGTCAACGGACCCGCTGCAATTGCCGCGCTAAGGATCATGCTACCGGATTCGGCGCTGACCGTACCGACAGGTGTACGGCAGCGCGCATTGGATGCCTGTCAGCCAGGCTGGAAACCGTAGACGTCGCCGTCGCGGGTCTGGATTACCATGGTCTGCCCCGCCACCACGGGCGCGGCGGTGATGGCACTGCCATCGGTCTTCATGCGTGCGATGACCTGGCCATCTTCGCGCGACAGGAAGTGTACATAACCTTCAAAGTCGCCCATTACCACCGAGCGGCCCAGGGCCAGCGGCGCGCCCAGGCGGCGGTTGCGCAGGTCGTTGTTCTTCCAGCGCTCGTTGCCGTTCTGGCGGTCGAAGGCATGCACGACCGACTGCTCGTCGCTGGCGTAAATCGCATTGTCATCCTGCGCCGGGCCGCTCGGCGACGAGAAATCCTTGCCCCACTGCGGCTGGCCGCTGGCCAGTTCCAGGCAGGCCACCCGGCCCTGGAAGGTAGTGGCGCAGACCTGGCGCCCGCTCACCATCGGCAGGCCGGTGACATCGTTCAGGCGCTCGATCTCCGACACGCCCTTCGGGTACGAGACCGCGCTCTCCCAGCGCAGCACGCCGTTGCCCGGCGTCAGCACGCCCAGCTTGCCGCCGGGGAAGCCCATCACGATGCCGTCGCCGGCAAACACCATCCCCATCGACGCACGCAGGTTCAGCGGCGTCTGCGAACGCTGGTAGATCCAGCGGCGCTCGCCGGTCCCGGCGTCCAGACCGAATACGCGCGTGTCGGTGGTGCGCACCACCACCAGTCCGTTGCCGACCAGCGGCGCCGACAGCACCTCGCCGTTGACCTGCTTCTTCCAGATCTGCTTGCCGCTGGCGTCAAAGGCATAGATGGCGCCCTTCTCGCCGGCGACCGCCGTCACCGAGCCATCGCTGCCCGGGCCCGAGGTCAGGTCCAGGTCGGCCTTGGCCTTCCACAGCACGCGCCCGCTGGCGCCTTCCAGCGCCATCACGTTGCCGTTGTTGGACGACACGTAGACGTTATTGCCCGCCGCGGCAGGCTGCATCGAATAGGGGCCGCTCTTGCCCACGTCGGCCTTCCAGGCCTGGCGCACCGACAGCGTGCCCGAGACTGGCTTGAGTTCGGCGGGCGGGTGCTTGTTTTCCTTGCTGAACAGCGAGCAGCCGCCCAGTGTGGCCAGGCAGGCAACCGCCACCAGCGCACGGGTCATGGTGCGGGCGGGCTGGCGATGTACGGCACGGGAAAGCACTGACGTCATAGGGTTACGGTCCTGTTTATACGATCCGCTGGATATGCGGTGTTTGCACGCGCTCGGGAGCGGCCGGATCAGGCCGTGCCCAGCGCATCGAGCTTGAACTGGATGATCTGGCGCATCGCCGGCTCGCCCTGGCCCAGCTTGTCCAGCGCCTTGCGATAGGCCGTGCGCGCATCGTCGCGCTTGTCCTGCGCGGCGAGCAGGTCGCCGCGTCGGTCGGCATACAGCGCGGCAAACGCGGCCGGCGGCTCGTCCTTGAGCAGCGCCAGGCCCTGGTCATAGGCCTTCTCGTCCAGCAGCACGCCGGCCAGGCGCACGCGCGCCAGGTGCGAATACTCCTGGTCGCCATGGTCGATGGCCCACTGCAACTGGCTCTTGGCCGCGGCGAGGTCGCCCGCATCGTACAGCACGCGGCCCGCGACCAGCGCGCTCATCTGCCCATAGGCAGTGCGGCCGAACTTGGCTTCCAGGTCGGTCGCGGCGCGCTTGATGCGCTCGATATCGCGCGCTTCGGCGGCTTTGAGCACCTGCTCATACAGCACGGCGGCTTCGCCCGCCTGCTTGCGTTCCCAATACTTCCAGCCATTCCAGCCGGCAAACGCCAGCAGCGCGATGATCAGCACCCAGGTCAGCGCATTGCCGTACTGGCGCCACCAGGCCTTCAGATTCTCAAGCTGTTCCTGTTCTTCTAGATCGTAAGCCATGTCGAGGCAATCACCTGCGTGGGTTGGATACTTGTGTAATCGGGTTGCGGCGAGCCGCCGCGCGCATGGCGGCGGCGCACCGTTATTCGCTGGCGCCGACCATGGCGTCGATCAGGTAGTCGACCAGGCCTTCGGCCGGCACGGTGGCCTGCTGCCCACCGCCTTCGGCCTGCTCGCGCTGGCGAAGTTCCTTGACCTGGGCCACGCCGGCAGCCACTTCGTCGTCGCCAATGATAACGGCATAGGCCGCGCCGCTTGCGTCCGCGCGCTTCATCTGCGACTTGAAGCTGCCGCCCTTGCCGTCGGGGCTGGCGTGCAGCACCACGTCCAGGCCCGCGTCGCGCAGCCGTTCCGCGGCGATCATCGCCTGCTGTGCGGCGGCTTCGCCCTGGTGCACCAGATAGACGTCGCAGCCCACCGCTTCGGGCACCACGCCTTCTTCGCGGATCAGCTCGATGATGCGCTCGATGCCCATGGCCCAGCCGCAGGCCGGTGCCGGCTTGCCGCCCATCTGCGCGATCAGCGGGTCATAGCGCCCGCCGCCGGCGATGGTGCCCTGCGCGCCCAGCTTGTCGGTGATCCACTCGAACACCGTCAGGTTGTAGTAGTCCAGGCCGCGCACCAGGCGCGGGTTGATCTTGAACGGGATGTTGTTGGCCTTGAGCAGGCGCTGCACGCCCTCGAAGTGCGCCAGCGACTCTTCGCCCAGGAAGTCGATCAGTTTGGGCGCGTTGGCCGCCATCTCCTGCAGCGCCGGGTTCTTGGTGTCCAGCACGCGCAGCGGGTTGGTGTACAGGCGGCGCTTGCTGTCGTCGTCCAGGATGTCCTGGAAGCCTTCCAGGTACTTGATCAGCTGTTCGCGGTGCGCGGCGCGTTCATCGGCCTGCCCCAGCGAATTGAGCTCCAGGCGCACGCCAATCAGGCCCAGGTCGTCCCACAGTCGCTGGCACATCAGGATGATTTCCGCATCCACGTCCGGGCCGGCAAAGCCCAGTGCCTCGGCGCCGAGCTGGTGGAACTGGCGATAGCGGCCGCGCTGCGGGCGCTCGTGGCGGAACATCGGGCCGGTGTACCACAGGCGCTTGGGGCCGTCGTACAGCAGGTTGTGCTCGATGGTGGCGCGCACGGCTGCGGCAGTGCCTTCCGGGCGCAGCGTCAGCTGCTCGCCGTTGAGCGAATCGGTGAAGGAGTACATCTCCTTCTCGACGATGTCGGTGACCTCGCCGATGCCGCGCACGAACAGCTGCGTAGGCTCGACAATGGGCGTGCGGATCTGCTGGTAGCCGTAGGCGCGCAGCATGGCGCGCGCGGCATTCTCGAAATGCTCCCACAGCGGCGCGTCCGCCGGCAGCATGTCGTTCATGCCCTTCACGCCCTGCAGGGCCTTGGCGGGGCGCACCTTCGGTTCGGTCTTCGGTTCGGTCTTGGCGCCTGCGGCGGCCACGTTCTCGGATTGCGTCATTCTGTTCTTGTCAGGCTGCTGGCACCCGGCCGGTCCGGCTCAGGCTGCCACTTCTTTGTCGGCCCGCGCAGCGCCCGGGCCGTAATGCGTGCGAACGTATTCGTCTACGATCGCCTGGAACTCTTCTGCAATGCGCTCGCCGCGCAGCGTCTTCACCTTGACGCCATCGACGAACACCGGTGCCGCCGGCGATTCACCCGAGCCCGGCAGCGAGATGCCGATGTTGGCGTGCTTGCTCTCGCCCGGGCCGTTGACGATGCAGCCCATCACGGCCACATCCATTTCCTCGACGCCCGGGTAGGCGGTCTTCCAGTGCGGCATCTGCTCGCGCAGGTAGGCCTGGATGCTGGCCGCCAGCTCCTGGAACACGGTGCTGGTCGTCCGTCCGCAGCCGGGGCACGCAATCACCATCGGGGTGAAGTTGCGCATGCCCATGGTCTGCAGGATCTCCTGCCCCACGTATACCTCCTTCTCGCGCGGCGCGCCGGGTTCGGGCGTCAGCGAGATGCGGATGGTGTCGCCGATGCCTTCCTGCAGCAGCACCGACAGTGCCGCGGTCGAGGCCACGATGCCCTTGCTGCCCATGCCGGCCTCGGTCAGCCCGAGGTGCAGCGCGTAGTCGCAGCGGCGTGCCAGCTCGCGGTAGACCGCGACCAGTTCCTGCACCTGCGACACCTTGCACGACAGGATGATCTGGTCGCCCGGCAGGCCGATCTCCTCGGCCTTCTTCGCCGAATCGATGGCCGAGGTGATCAGCGCCTCGATCATCACGCTCTGCGCCGGCCACGGCTCGGCGCGCCCGGCGTTCTCGTCCATGATCCGTGCCAGCAGGTCCTGGTCCAGGCTGCCCCAGTTCACGCCGATGCGCACCGGCTTGTTGTAGCGGCACGCCATCTCGATCATCTGCGCGAACTGCGTGTCGCGCTTGGCACCCTGGCCGACATTGCCGGGGTTGATCCGGTACTTGGAGAGCGCCTCGGCACAGGCCGGATAGTCCTGCAGCAGCTTGTGGCCGTTGTAGTGGAAGTCGCCCACCAGCGGCACATCCACGCCCATGCGGTCGAGCTGCTCACGGACCGACGGCACCGCGGCGGCGGCCTCGGGCGTGTTCACCGTGATGCGCACGATCTCCGAGCCCGCACGCGCCAGTTCCTTGACCTGGATTGCGGTGCCGATGGCGTCCACCGTGTCGGTATTGGTCATCGACTGCACGCGCACCGGCGCGCCGCCGCCAATAGTCACCACATTGTCGCCCCACGCGACGCGCGCCTGGCGCGTCTGGCGGCGCGGCAGCGGACCGGGCAGGACCGGGAGACAGAGCTGTTGGTTCATAGCGTTACCACCTTGCAAAGACGCACCTTGCCGCACCTTGCGCCCGCGTCAGGGCAGCGTCAGGCGCGCCACGTTGTTGCGGTTGGCTGCCTTCAGGTCGACCGGCGTGCCATTGCGCGTCAGCGACTCGACGCCCTTGACGTTGCCGATCACCACCTTGTACGGGGCGGTGCCGCCACCGGCCATGGTCTGGCCAGCCTTGGCGGTACCGCCCATGACGATCTTGCCGCTATTGTCCCGGATCTCATACCAGGTATCGGCGGCAAAACGGATCTGCAGTTCACCCGCGCCTGCTGCCGCAACCGGCGCCGTGGCAGCAGCAGGCGCGGAAGCGGCTGCAGGCGCCATCGCGGCCGCGGGGGCTGCCGCGGCACTGGCCGGAGCGGTTTCGGCAGACGGCGCCGGCGAATCGCTGGCGGCCATGACCGGCGGCAGCGCCGCCGTCACGGTGCCGGCTTCCGTGCTCCGGATCACGGCAGGCGCTTCAGCCGTTACGGTCTCGGCAGCGCTGCTGCGCGCGTCGATCCATGCGCGGATATGGTCAAGCCCGAACCAGCCGCCCGCGGCCACCAACACGGCCACCAGCGCCAGCCAGACCCAGCGACCGCCGTTGCCGCCCGAGCGGAAGCGGTTGCGGTCGTCGAAGGCCGCGTTGATGCCACCCTCGCGCTGCCTGGCAATTTCCGCCACCTGCGCCACCGGGCGCGGCTGGAATCGTGCCAGCAACGGGTCGATGTCGACGTGCAGCATGCGCGCATAGGCACGCATCACGCCCTTGGCGAAGGTCACGTCGGGCAGTGCCTGCAGGCTGCCGGCCTCGATCGCGCGCAGCTTGCCTGCAGCCACCTTCAGCCGCGCGCTGACGTCTTCCACCGACATCCGCTGCGCCTCGCGCTCGCGCGCCAGCGCTGCGCCGATCTCGCGTGCGGCAGCTTCGCGTTCTCCTTCGTGCGCGCCCCCGCCGACTTGTTGCGTCGGTACGGCCTGGCCTGCGGCGCGGTCGTGCTCACTCATCCCATGCTCCTTGTTCGTAGGCGGTCAACTCACGCGAGTCGGGGAAGCGGCTGCGCAGTTGCGCCCCAAGCGCATCCTGCGTGCGGCTGTCGCCCTGACGGTGGGCAATGCGTGCTCCCAGCCAGAGGGATTGCGCATTGACAAATTGGCTGTTGTTGACGCGCTGGACATACTGCCCGGCCTGCGCGAAGTCGCCGCGCCGGTAGAAGACCAGCGCGAGGTTGGTGTTGGCCACCGGGTTGTTGCGGTCGTAGCCGAGCGCGGCCTTCAGGTTCTTTTCCGCTTCGGCGCTGTGGCCCTGGCGCAGCTCGCACGCGCCCAGGCTGATCAGCGGCTTGGCGGGGCCGCCTGCGGACGGCGCCGACATCGCCCGCTGCAGCATCGGCGCGGCCTCGCCGTAGCGCCCTTCCTGGCACAGGAACCAGCCGTAGTTATTGAGCAGGTCGCCGTCGTTGGCACGCATCGACACCGCCGTGCGGAAGCTGTCGTCGGCCAGCGTCCGCTCATTCATGTTCATGTAGATCAGCGCGCGCACATGGTAGGCGTCGGCGAGCGTCGGATCGATGGCAATGGCCTGCTTGATCTCGTCAAGGGCGACCGCGTTCTGGCCGGCCTCAAGGTAGTTGGTGGCCAGCTGCAGCCGGATGCCGGCGCGGCGCCTTGCATCGGTCTGGTCAGAAGCGGTCTGGGGATCCTGCGCTGGCGCATGCGGCAGCTGGCAGCCGGACAACATCAGCAGCCCCAGCAGGGCCGCAGCGATCAGACGGATCATGCAGGGCGAACCTCCCGAGGCTGGCCGGAAGCAGTGACCGGCACCAGTGGCGTGATCTTGCCGAACTTGCCGCGCTCGGCCAGGCGCGTGCGGTCCTTCACTTCCCCGGCCAGCTGGCCGCAGGCGGCGTCGATATCGTCGCCGCGGGTCTTGCGGATGGTGGTCACGATGCCTGCATCCATCAGCACCTGCGCAAAGCGCCGGATCTGATCGTTGTTGGAACGCTTCAGGCCCGATTCGGGGAACGGATTGAACGGGATCAGGTTGAACTTGCATGGCACCTCGGCCACAAGCTTCAGCAGTTCCCGTGCATGCTCGACGCCGTCGTTGACGCCGTCAAGCATGCAGTATTCGAAAGTAATGAAATCGCGCGGCGCGAATTCCAGGTAGCGGCGGCATGCCGCCATCAGTTCGGCCAGCGGGTACTTCTTGTTCAGCGGCACCAGCACGTCGCGCAGGGCGTCGTTGGACGCGTGCAGCGACACGGCAAGCGCCACCGGCAGGTCCTTGGACAGCCGGTCCATCATTGGCACCACGCCGGAGGTCGACAGCGTCACGCGGCGGCGCGACAGGCCGTAGGCGTTGTCGTCGAGCATCAGGCGCATGGCCGGCACGACAGCGTCGTAGTTCAGCAGCGGCTCGCCCATGCCCATCATCACCACGTTGGAGATGACGCGGTCATCCTTGGGGCCGCGGCCCAGTTGCTCGCGCATGGCGAACTCCGCCATCCACAGCTGGCCGATGATTTCACCGGTGCTGAGGTTGCGCGAAAAGCCTTGCTTGCCGGTGGAACAGAACCGGCAGTTGACGGCGCATCCCGCCTGCGAGGAAACGCACAGCGTGCCGCGCGTTTCCTCTGGGATGTAGACCGTTTCCACCGCGTTGCCCTGGCCCACGTCGAGCAGCCACTTGCGCGTGCCGTCGGCCGACAGGTTGTCGGTGATGGCGGCAGGCGCGCGGATCTCGGCCCGCGTCGCGAGCTTTTCGCGCAGCGACTTGGCGAGATCCGACATGGCGTCGAAGCGGCTGGCACCGTAGTGGTGGATCCAGCGTTGCAGTTGCCGCGCACGGAACGGCTTCTCGCCGAGCTCGCCGCAATAAGCGGTGAGCGCGTCCGCGTCGAGGTCGAGCAGGTTGACGAGAGCGTTCATGACGGCAAACTCAGCTTCGGTGTCAGTCTAGTCCTGGCAGCAGCGCCGGACAATCAGCGGCTGTAGACGTTCATGCCCGGGAAGAAGAACGACACTTCCGCGGCAGCCGTTTCAGCAGCGTCCGAGCCGTGCACGGCATTGGCGTCGATGCTGTCGGCGAAATCGGCGCGGATGGTGCCCTTCTCGGCCTTCTTCGGGTCGGTGGCGCCCATCAGGTCGCGGTGCTTGGCGATGGCGTTCTCGCCTTCCAGGGTCTGGATAATGACCGGGCCGGAAATCATGAAGTCCACCAGGTCCTTGAAGAACGGACGCTCCTTGTGGACAGCGTAGAACTGCTCGGCTTCGCCGCGCGACAGGTGCACCATCTTGGCAGCAACGATCTTCAGGCCGGCGGCCTCGAAACGGGCGTAGATCTGGCCAATGACGTTCTTGGCCACGGCATCCGGCTTGATAATCGACAGGGTGCGTTCGATCGCCATGAAAAACTCCGAAAAATGAAGGGGTTACAAATGGATTAAACGTGCGATTCTAGCACGAAGACCATGACCCTTTCGAGGGTCTTCCCTGCTCTGGCGTGTGTCGGGCCGCCCTTGCCGCACAAGCCGGCAACAAGTAGATCAAAGGCCACATTACAACCTTGTCATGCCAGGAACACGCCGCCCCGGCTAACATCCAATGTGAGCGGCACCGTACGGGCGCAAAGCATGGGCGAGGTGACTCCTGGGTTACCCCGCCCTTGCAATTCGACCTCCCAGGTGCCACATTGACGATGGTTCCGTCCGGGTTCCATACGAATCTTCGCATCCGAAGCCTCGCAGCCCCGGCGCCTCACCGTTTTGAGACAGGAGTCACCATGGATAACAAGCTGAACACCTACGGTTTCGGCAATAGTGCGTCGACCGTCACTGACGTCGTCGTTCGCAACCGGGTCTTGCGCAACACTTACTGGCTGCTTGCCATCTCGATGATCCCCACCGTGCTCGGCGCGTGGATCGGCGTGGCAAGCGGCTTCAGCTTCATGAAGGGCAGCCCCGGCCTGTCGCTGATCCTGTTCCTGGGCATCGCCTTCGCCTTCTTCTACGGCATCGAGAAGACCAAGAACAGCAGCATGGGCGTGGTGCTGTTGCTGGCGTTCACGTTCTTCATGGGCCTGATGCTGTCGCGCCTGATCGGCGCGGTGCTGCAGTTCTCGAACGGCCCGGCGCTGATCATGTATGCGTTCGGCGGCACGGCGGCGGTGTTCGGCGCCATGGCCACCATCGCCACGGTCAGCAAGCGCGATTTCTCCGGCCTCAGCAAATTCCTGTTCGTCGGCGTGATCCTGCTGATCCTGGCCAGCGTCGCCAATATCTGGCTGCAGCTGCCCTCGCTGATGATCACGGTGTCGGTGATCGCGATCGGCATCTTCTCGGCGTACATCCTGTTCGATGTGCAGCGCGTGGTGAACGGCGGCGAAACCAACTACATCACCGCCACGCTGGCGATCTACCTGGACGTGTACAACGTCTTCACCAACCTGCTGGCGCTGCTGGGCATCTTCGGCGGCAGCCGCGACTGACGGCAACCTCCGCAGCAGCATGCAAAAACCGGCCTGATGGCCGGTTTTTCTTTTGGTGCGCCCTGCGCGCTCAGCCGCGATCGAACACCGCGATCGACTCCACGTGCGAGGTATGCGGGAACATGTTGACCACGCCCGCGCCGCTCAGCCGGTAGCCCGCCTCGTGCACCAGCAGGCCGGCGTCGCGCGCCAGCGTGGCGGGGCTGCACGAGACGTAGACGATGCGCTGCGGCAGCACGTCGCTGCCCTGCTGCGCCAGTTCGCCCAGCGCCTTGCACACGGCCAGCGCGCCTTCGCGCGGCGGGTCGACCAGCCAGCGGTCGAAGCGGCCCAGCGCGGCAATGTCCTCGGCGGTGACTTCAAACAGGTTGCGGCATGCAAACTCGGTCCTCGCCGCCAGCCCGTTGTATTCGGCGTTGGCCAGCGCCCGCGTGGTCAGCGCCTCGCTGCCTTCGATGCCCATCACCGACTTGCCTTGCGTGGCCAGCGGCAGCGTGAAGTTGCCGATGCCGCAGAACAGGTCGAGCAGGCGGTCCTGCGGCTGCGCGTCGAGCAGGCGCAGCGCGCGGCCGATCAGCACCCGGTTGATCTGGTGGTTCACCTGGGTGAAGTCGGTCGGCTTGAACGGCATGCGGATGCCGAATTCCGGCAGCGTATAGGCCAGTTCGGCATCGGCCGGGTAGAACGGGTAGACCGTATCCGGGCCCTTGGGCTGCAGCCAGAACTGCACCTGGTGCTGGTCGGCGAAGGCGCGCAGCAGGTTCTTGTCGGCATCGGTCAGCGGCTCCAGGATGCGCAGCACCAGCGCGGTGACTTCCTGCCCCACGGCCAGCTCGATCTGCGGCATGCGGTCGCGGATCGACAGCCCCATCACCAGCTCGCGCAGCGGCACCAGCAGGGCCGACACATGCGGCGGGAGGATCTCGCAACGGGTCATGTCGGCCACATAGCTGCTCTTGCGCTCGTGGAAGCCGACCAGCACCCCGCCCTTCTTGGCGACGTGGCGCACCGTCAGGCGCGCGCGGTAGCGATAGCCCCAGTCCGGGCCGGCGATCGGGCGGAACACCACATCTGGCTTCACCTTGGACAGGTGCCACAGGTTGTCTTCCAGCACGCGCTGCTTGATCGCCAGCTGCGCGCGGGAATCCAGATGCTGCATCGAGCACCCGCCGCAGACCCCAAAATGCTGGCAGCCGGGCTTCACGCGCATCACCGATTCCTGCCGGACCTCGACCAGGTGGGCCTGCTCGTAGCTGGGCTTGCGGCGAAAGCTGCGGTAGCTGACGGTCTCGCCGGGCAGCGCGCCCTCGACGAAGATGACCTTGCCGGGCGTGCCGTCCTCGTTCACCAGGCGGCCAACGCCGCGGGCCTCCATGTCGAGGCTGTCGATCGACACCACGGGATCGGCCGCGGGGGCACCAGCGTCGGCGCGGACACGGGACTCTTTTGCAACGGGAGCTGCACCTTGGTCGGCAACAGCGGCCGGGGCTGCCGGCGTTTCTTGTGGGGAGGACACGGCTTGGGACACCAGACGAAACCTGACGTATTGTTTTGCGAAAGCGGGATTGTATGCCAGACCGGGCCCGCACCGGTGGCAGCAGCCTGATGATGCAACGGAGACGGCAAATGGAACTGATTTCCTGGAATATCCAGTGGGGGCGAGGCGCCGACGGACATGTCGACCTGGGCCGCCAGGTCGACACCCTGCGCGGCATTGCCGACCCCGACGTAATCTGCCTGCAGGAGGTCACCCGCGGGTTCGGCGAACTGCGCGGCAGCCCCGGTGACGACCAGGTGGCGGAGTTGACCGCCCTGTTGCCCGGCTACCACCTGCTCTACGCGCCGGGTGTCGACCGGCGCACTGCCGCCGGTGGGCGCAAGCAGTTCGGCAACCTGATAGCCACGCGCCTGCCGGTGCGAGAAGTCTTCCGCCACGCCCTGCCCTGGCCGGCGGACCCTCAGGTCGCCTCGATGCCGCGCGTGGCGCTGGAAGCCACGGTCGAGCTCGGCACCCGGCGGCTGCGCGTGATCTGCACGCACCTGGAGTATTACTCATCACACCAGCGCGCCGCGCAGGCCGAAGCCTTGCGCACCTGGCACGCCGAAGCCTGTGACCATGCGCGCCGACCCGGCCGCAGCGAGAAATGGCCGGGCCCGTTCACGCCGGAGCCGCGCCCCGCCGAGGCCGTCCTGTGCGGCGACTTCAACAGCAAACCCGACGATATCGCCTACCGCCGTGTACTCGAGCCCTTTGTCGACGCCACGCCGCCCTGGCGCGATGCCTGGCTGCTCACACACCCAGGCCTGCCGCATGCGCCAACCTGCGCCCTGTACGACAAGGAGCAATGGCCGGAGCCGCCGTTCGCCTGCGATTTCATGCTCGTGACGGAGAATCTCGCCGGGCGTGTCCGGCGCTGCGAGGTCGATGCGGACACGGCCGACTCGGACCACCAGCCGATCCTGCTGTCGCTGGATCTGTGAGTCCGTGTCGGCGCGTCGCGGCGTCCTCAGTCTTCGAGGTCTTCGGCCTCGGGCGTGAGACGCTGCAGCCGGAATGCCTGCAGGTATTCCATCCACTGCTCGCCGGGCAGCTCGGCCAATGACTCCTGGACGAACTCCATCTCGACGTCGAACTCGCGCGGCGACATGCCGCCGCGCATCAGCTGGAAGCGGCAGTACATCAGGTAGGTGTTGACGACGTCGGTCTCGCAGTAGGCGCGGATCTCGTCGAGCTGGCCTGCCTGGAAAGCCTGCCAGACCTTGCTGCCGTCCATCCCCATCTTGCCCGGGAAGCCGCACAGCTTGGCCAGGTCATCCAGCGGCGCGCTGGCGCGGGGCTGGTACATGGCCAGCAGGTCCATCAGGTCCAGGTGCCGCATGTGGTAGCGGCTGATGTAGTTGTTCCACTTGAAGTCACGGCTGTCGTCGTCGCGGCCCTCGCCCATCTCCCAGTAGCGCGGCGCGGTGACGCCGTTGACCAGGCCGCGATAGTGCAGCACCGGCAGGTCGAAGCCGCCGCCGTTCCATGAAACCAGTTGCGGACTGTAGCGCGCGATCAGTTCATAGAACTTCTGGATCAGCGTGGCCTCGTTGTCTGCCGGCGTGCCCAGCGAGCCGACGTGGAATACCGCCGAGCCGTCGCGGTGCGTGCGGCGCAGCACGCAGGAAATCGCCGCGATGCGCTGCAGGTAGTGCGGGAGAAAATCGCTGCCGCTCTTTTCGCGGCGGGCGGCAAACGCATGCTCGGCGACTTCAGCGTCGCTCATCGCATCGGGATGGTCATGCAAACGGCGCAGGCCGGCAACATCGGGAATAGTCTCGATGTCGAATACCAGCACAGGAGTCATAGAACAGCGTCCTTCCTGACACCTTGCGAAGCGAAATGCCGCTTGAGCTTGACCAGCGCCTCCTGCTGGATCTGGCGCACGCGCTCGCGCGTAAGGCCCATTTCCTCGGCGAGCTCTTCCAGCGTGGCGGGCTCGATATGGTTGAGGCCGAAGCGGCGCTCCACCACATAGCGATGTTTTTCCGACAGGCGCGCCAGCCAGAGCTTCATCAGCCCTTCCAGCTCGCGGTGCGCCACCTCCTGGTCGGGGGCGGCGTTGTGCTCGTCGGAGAGGAAATCCAGGAGGCTCGAGCCGGGATCGAGATCGAACGGCGTATCGAGCGAGGTGGTATGTTCGTTGAGTGCCAGGACGTCCTGCACTTCGTCCGGCGTCTTGCCCAGCAGGTGGGCGATGTCTTCCAGGCTGGCGTCGCGCCCGTCGGTGCCGCCCTTTTCCAGATGGCGCTTGGCACGCAGCACCTGGTTGAGCTCGCGGATCACGTGGACCGGCAGGCGGACCGTGCGCGCCTGGTTCATGATGGCGCGCTCGATGCTCTGGCGGATCCACCAGGTCGCGTACGTCGAGAAGCGGAAACCGCGCGACGGATCGAATTTTTCGATCGCATGCATCAGGCCCAGGTTGCCTTCCTCGATCAGGTCGAGCAGCGGCACGCCGCGATTGAGGTAGCCCTTGGCGATGCTGACCACCAGCCGCAGGTTGCGCTCGATCATGACCTGGCGCGCGGCAAAGTCGCCGTCCTTGGCCAGCGTGGAGAAATGCAGTTCTTCCGGGGCCGACAAGAGCGGCTTGATGCTGATGCGGTTCAGGTAGTGCTGGACGGTATCCGCGGCCAGCTCGGTATGCAGCACGGTGCGGAAATCATCATGCTCGGCGGCGGCGCTGTCGGTGCCATTTTCCGCGCTCTCTTCTTCCTCGTCTTCCGACTCGTCCTCTTCGTCGTCGCGCGCGATGCGCTCATTGTCATCGGCGAGCAGGTCGGCCTCGCGCAGGCCCACCGAAGTGGACGTGGCGATGGGCTCGTCGGTCACGGGAATCAGTTCGGCGGCGAGATCAGGCTCGAAGCCTTCGGCATCGGCGCGCGCGTCGGGATGTGCCACACCAGCCTTCACTTCCGGCTGCTTGGGACGGCGAGCCCTGCTGACGGTTCCGGAGGAGACAGTTTTCTGGCGTGGCATGAACCCTCACTGTGGCGGCAGGTACCGCATCGGATCAACCGGTTTTCCGTTCTTGCGAACTTCGAAGTGAAGCTTTACCCGGTCGGTATCACTGTTGCCCATCTCCGCAATCTTCTGGCCTTTTCGGACCGCGGATTGCTCAGCCACGAGCACCTTGTCGTTGTGCCCGTAAGCAGTAAGAAATGTCTCGTTGTGTTTGATGATGACAAGATTCCCGTAGCCGCGCAAGGGGCCAACGTGAATCACCCGACCATCGTCCGCGGCCAGCACCGCATCGCCCTTCTTGCCCGCAATATCGATACCTTTATTGCCCTTGTCGTCGAATTTCCCGACCGTCTGGCCGGTTGCCGGCCAGGCCAGCTTCATCGCGCCATCGGCGACCGGCGCGGCGGGCGCGGCGGGCGTTGCCGCTGGCGCCGAAGCAGCCGCAGCCGGCGCCACCGGCGTGGCGGCCGGGCGGGCCTGGTCGATCGGCTGCGCCTGCACCGTGCCCGGCGCCACCGGCATGGTGGCCACGCCGGGCGCAGTGTTGACGTCGGCACCCGGCGGCACGATCCGCAGCAGCTGGCCGACCTCGATCTGGTTCACATTGGTCAGGTTATTCCAGGTTGCCACATCGCGATATGACTGACCATTCTCCAGCGCGATACGGTAAAGGGTATCGCCTCGCTTGACCCGATAGTATCCGGGGGGCGCCGGTTCCAGCGTCGCGGCCGCGGTACCGGAAGTGGAGGTACGGTCAACCACAGGTGCCGGCATCGGCGAATTGGCGCAGGCGGCCAGCAGGGCCGTCAGCGCCGAGGCCGCAAAAAGTTGTCCGGCGCGTGCGAAATATTGCGATTTCACGATGTTGTGCATAGTTCGACTCAGATGGTGCCCGATTTTAAGGGCACAAAGAAAACGGCTTCAAGCGCGGTTCTGTGAAAGCGATGACGGTTGCGCCGCTCGATCAGCAACAGCTGCTGCGTGACGGTCTGGCCCGGCACGCCCGCCGGCGGCATCACCGCCACCGGGGCGATCAGGCGCCCGCCGATGGCCAGCTGCTCCAGCAGCGCCTCGGGCACCTCCATGCCGGCGGCGGCCAGGATGATGGCCGAAAACGGCGCCGCCTGGGGCAGCCCCAGCATGCCGTCACCGTAGTGCAGGCGCAGGTTGGGCACGCGCAGCGGCCGCAGGTTCGCCTTGGCCTGCTCGTGCAGCGGGCGGATGCGCTCGATCGAGAAGACTTCGCGCGCCACCTGGGCCAGCACCGCGGCCTGGTAGCCACAGCCGGTGCCGATCTCGAGCACGCGCTCCAGCGGCGCGTCGGCGGCCAGGCCCTCGCGCAGCAGCTCGATCATGCGCGCCACCACCGACGGCTTGGAAATGGTCTGCTGGTGGCCGATCGGCAGCGCGGCGTCCTCATACGCCTGAGATGCCAGCCCCGGCTCGACGAACAGGTGGCGTGGCACGGTGGCGATGGCCGACAGCACGCGCTCGTCGCGGATTCCCGCGGCACGCAGCCGCGCCGCCAGCGCCACGCGCGCGCGCGCCGAGGCCATGCCCCCGCCGCCCGCGGTGGCCGCCGAGGCGCGTTGCTCGACCGCGCTTGCAGGCAACGGCGCGGGCGCCGGTGCGGCGGTGCGCGGCAGGCGCGGCTTGGCCGGCTTGGCTGGCGCGGGGGTGGGCGCCGCCGGCCGCGGCGTGCCCACGGCGGGCATGCCGGCAGTGCGGGCCGGCGCGGGCTTGCGCTCGACTACCGCATCGAGCGGCAGCGGAAACTTGTTGCGACGGGGCGTGGAGCTCATCGGGGGCGCGACACTGCGGATCGGTGGCCTACTTCAACCACTGGTCGAGCGCGTCGAGCTGCCCGCGGTGCGTCAGGTCGAGCTGCAACGGCGTGAGCGAGACATAGCCCGACGCGGCTGCATGGAAATCGGTGCCCTCGCTGGCATCGCGCGCATCGCCCGCCGGGCCGATCCAGTAGTTGGTATCGCCGCGCGGATTGACTTGCGTGATCACCGGCTGCGACGGATGGCGCTTGCCCAGGCGCGTGGCACGGAAGCCCTTGATATGTTCGAACGGCAGGTTCGGGATATTGACGTTGAGCAGGAACGGCTCGGCCGGCGGCGTGCCGATGATGCGCTCCACCACGGTGCGCGCCACGCGTGCCGCGGCGTCCAGGTGCTCCCAGCCCTTGTCCACCTGCGAGAAGGCGACCGCCGGAATGCCCAGCAGGTAGCCCTCGATGGCGGCGGCGACGGTGCCGGAGTACAGCACGTCTTCGCCCATGTTCTGTCCCTGGTTGATGCCGGACACCACCAGGTCGGGTTTCTCTTCCAGCAGGCCCGTCAGCGCGATATGCACGCAGTCGGTCGGCGTTCCGTTGACGAAGCGAAAACCCTTCTGCACGCCTTCGCGCGCTTCATAGATCGACAGCGGGCGCTGCAGGGTCAGGGAATTGGAGGCACCGCTATGGTTCTGCTCCGGTGCGATGACCGTGATCCGGCCCAGCGGCGCGAGCGCGGCATGCAAAACGGCCAGTCCCGGCGCGAGATAACCGTCGTCGTTGGCGAGAAGGATATGCATGGCGCGATTGTACCTGAGCGCGCGCGCGCAAGCGGCCCGTGCGCCGCCATGAAAGCACGTTTCTGGCGCTGTATGCAGGCCGCAAATGACCACCTCCATCGCTTAGGCATGGAACAGAACGACCGTGCTATTTCTGCGCTACACTTGCCCTGCCCGCCCGCATAAGCTTGACTGGCGTGAAATGCCACCAACATCACCGGAGACAAGATGAAAGCCGTACTGTGCAAAGCCTGGGGCCCGCCCGATTCGCTGACCATCGAAACCCTGCCCGACCTGGTGCCGGCCAAGGGCGAAGTGGTCATCGACGTCAAGGCGGCCGCCGTCAACTTCCCGGATGTGCTCATCATCCAGAACAAATACCAGGCCAAGCCTGCCCTGCCGTTCAGCCCGGGCTCGGAGCTGGCCGGCGTGGTCAATGCGGTCGGCGAAGGGGTCACCCATGTCAAGCCCGGCGACAAGGTGATCGCCTACCTGGGCAACGGCGCGTTCGCCAGCCAGGCCAAGGCGCCGGCGGCGTCGGTGGTGCCGATGCCGCCCGGCATCGACTTCGAGACCGCGGCGGCCTTCACGCTGACCTACGGCACCTCGCACCACGCGGTCATCGACCGGGGCGAGCTGAAGGCGGGCCAGACCATGCTGGTGCTGGGCGCGGCCGGCGGCGTGGGCCTGGCGGCAATCGAGATCGGCAAGGCCATCGGCGCGCGCGTGATCGCCGCCGCCTCGACCGACGAGAAGCTCGCGGTGTGCAAGGAGCACGGCGCCGACGCACTGATCAACTACAGCACCGAAGACCTGCGCGAGCGCATCAAGGCGCTGACCGACGGCAAGGGCCCGGACGTGATCTACGACCCGGTGGGCGGCATCTATGCCGAACCGGCCTTCCGTTCGATCGGCTGGCGCGGCCGCTACCTGGTGGTGGGTTTTGCCAATGGCGAGATCCCCAAGCTGCCGCTGAACCTGGCGCTGCTCAAGGGCGCCTCGCTGGTGGGCGTGTTCTGGGGCGACTTTGTGCGGCGCGAGCCCAAGGCCAACCAGGCCAATATGGCGCAGATGCTGGGCTGGATGAAGGAAGGCAAGATCCGCCCGCATATCTCTGCGCGCTATCCGCTGGAGCAGGCCCCGCAGGCGCTCAAGGACATGGAAGCGCGCAAGGTCACCGGCAAGATCGTGATCGTGCCCTGAGCGGCACGCACGCCGGCGGCGCGCTCTGCCCGCCGGTAAAAGAAGCGCGCAAGGCGTGCGGCTACGCCCTGCGCCCGGCTGAGGCAACGCGCCTCAAGCTGCCAGCCGCCCTGGATGGTGCACACCCATGCGCCAGGCGGCGGGCAGTTCCCAACGACGCGTGGCCCTGGACGGCGGCGCGCCGCGGCTGCAGGTGATCGACAACGGCCCCGGCATAGCGCCGGCAGAGCGCGATGCGGTGTTCCGGCGCTGCTATCGCGGCGAGAGCGGACAGGCCGTGGAAGGCACCGGCCTGGGGCTGTCGTGCGCGAGATCGCGCGGCTGCATGGTGCCACCGTCGCGCTGTCCGATACCCCGGGCGGCGGGCTGACGGTGTCGGTGTGTTTTGGGACGTCGGAGGATAAGGACGCGCAGGCATCAGGCCAGCTGACGACGCCTTCATGACCGATTGCTTGCTCCCCTCTCCCGCTTGCGGGAGAGGGGAGCAAGCCAGCGAAACCTTGCCTTGAGGGACAAGGACGTCAAAGCTTCTCCGTCTCCCCGCTCTTCGGCTGCCACTTCATCAGCCGCTTCTCGCCCGTGCCGACCATCCAGTCCAGCAGCAGCGCAAACGCCGTCAGCACCACGATGCCGGCGAACACGGTGTTGATGTCGAAGGTGCCTTCGGCCTGCAGGATCAGGTAGCCCACGCCGCGCGCCGAGCCCAGGTACTCGCCCACCACCGCGCCCACGAAGGCCAGGCCCACCGAGGTATGCAGCGACGAGAACACCCAGCTGGTGGCGCTGGGCAGGTAGACATGGCGCAGCAGCTGCTTCTGGTTGGCACCCAGCATGCGCGCGTTGGCCAGCACCACCGGGCTCACTTCCTTGACGCCCTGGTAGACGTTGAAGAAGACGATGAAGAACACCAGCGTCACCGCCAGCGCCACCTTGGACCAGATGCCCAGGCCGAACCAGACCGCAAAAATCGGTGCCAGGATCACGCGCGGCATCGAGTTCATGGCCTTGACGTAGGGGTCGAGGATGGCCGAGGTCAGCGGACTCAGCGCCAGCCACAGGCCCACGCCCAGCCCCGCCACCGTGCCGATGCCGAAGGCCAGCACGGTTTCGACCAGCGTCACGCCCAGGTGCAGGTAGATATCGCGCTCGACGATAAACCAGCTCCAGATGCGCTGCGCCACCATCAGCGGCTCACCAAAGAAAAAGGCAACCTGCTGCGAGCGCGTGGCCATATGCCACACGCCGAGGATCACCACCAGGACGAGCAGTTGCCAGACGCGCAGCATGCCCTTGGAATCAGTACGAAATGCCATCGGGATTCAGGTCTCGTTAGGTTGGAGGGCTCAGGCCACCTTGCGCTGCTGGGCGTAGCCCTTGAGCACTTCCTCGCGCAGCACGTCCCAGATCGCGGCGTGCAGTTCGACAAAACGGGGATGGTTGCAGATCTCGGCCACGTCGCGCGGGCGCGGCAGGTCGATCTCGAACTCGCCGATCGGGTGCGTGCCGGGGCCGGCCGAGAGCACCACCACGCGGTCGCTCATGGCGATGGCCTCGTCCAGGTCGTGGGTGATGAAGAGCACGGCCTTGCGCTTGGCGGCCCACAGCTCCAGCACCTCGTTCTCCATCAGCTGGCGGGTCTGGATATCCAGCGCCGAGAATGGCTCGTCCATCAGGATGATGTCCGGGTCCAGCACCAGCGTCTGCGCCAGCGCGACACGCTTGCGCATGCCGCCCGAGAGCTGGTGCGGGTAGCGGTCGCCAAAGCCGCCCAGGCCCACGCGGCGCAGCCATTCTTCGCCCTGCCGCACGGCCTCGGCACGCGCCACGCCGCGGAACTCCAGGCCGGCAACGACGTTGTCCAGCGCGCTGCGCCAGGGCATCAGCGCCTCGGTCTGGAACATATAGCCGGCGCGGCGGTTGATGCCGCGCAGGGGCTCGCCAAACACGCGCACCTCGCCGCTGGAGGGTTCCAGCAGGCCGGCGCCGACGTTCAGCAGCGTGGACTTGCCGCAGCCGGTGGGGCCGACCACGGAGACGAATTCGCCGGGCTGGATCGACAGCGTGACGTCCTGGACCGCGGTATAGCGCTGGCTGCGGTCATCGCGCGAGACAAAGGTGCAGGTGACCTGGTCGAGGGAAAGTGCGGGAGTGCTCATGGTGAACCGTCTCGATCCCGCCGTGGCGCCGCCGGGGAGCATGGCGCGGGCGGGTGATGATGGATTGGCCGTCAAGGCTTCAAAGCAAAGGCCCGCTGTGGACAGCGGGCCGATGGCATCGACGGCAAGGGTCTTACTTGTACTTGGCGTTGGCCTTCTGCACGAAGGCGTTGGTGTAGGTCTCTTCCAGCTTGACCGGCTTGCCCTTGAGCTCGGCGTCGAACTGGCTCAGCGCGTTGAACGCGGTGCGCGGACCGTCGGCCGGCATGGTGCCGTCCGGCGAGATCGCTTCCTTGACCTTGTCCCACGCAGCCAGGTACAGCGCGCGGTCACCCAGCAGGTAGCTTTCCGGCACGGTCTTGACGATATCGGACGGCCCCGCCTTCTGCAGCCACTTGAGCGCGCGTACCATGGCATTGGTCAGCGCCTGCGTGGTGTTGGGGTTCTGCTGGATAAACGCCTGCGACGCATACAGGCAGCCCGACGGCATGTTGCCGCCGAACACCGCCTGCGTATCCTTGAGCGTGCGGGTGTCCGAGGCGATGCGCACTTCATTCTTCTGCGTCAGCATCGACACCACCGGGTCCAGGTTGGCCATGGCGTCGATCTGGCCCGAACGCATCGCCGCCACCGCGCCGGCGCTGGCGCCCACGCCGATGAACGACACGTCGGACGGCTTCAGGCCGGCCTTGGCCAGCACGAAGTTGGCCATCATGTTGGTCGACGAGCCCGGCGCGGTCACGCCGATCTTCTTGCCCTTCAGGTCGGCGATCGACTTGAAGTTGGGCATGGTCTTGTTCGACACCACCAGCACGATCTGCGGGGCGCGGCCCTGCAGCACGAATCCTGGTAGCGCTGGCCCTTGGCCTGCAGGTTGATGGTGTGCTCGTAGGCGCCCGAGACCACGTCGGCGCTGCCGCCCACCACGGCCTGCAGCGCCTTGGCGCCGCCGGCGAAGTCGACGATCTCGACGTCCAGCCCTTCTTCCTTGAAGTAGCCGAGGCGCTCGGCAATGGTCAGCGGCAGGTAATAGAACAGGTTCTTGCCGCCCACCGCGATGGTGACCTTGGTCTTCTCCGGCTTGCCCTGTGCCTGCGCCTGGCCGAAGGTGAACCAGCCGGCCAGGAACAGCGCCAGCGCGATCAGGAATTGCTTCCAGAATTTCTTGTTATACATCCGAGATCTCCTACCCGTGTGGACTGGCGCTGCGGCAACGTGCGCTCGAAGGGGGCGCGCCGCGGTGCGGCAAATTGCGATGCTACCGGACGGTGCGATGCACCGCATCGGTATCAACACCTAGCGAACCCGCGAGCTTAGCGCCCTTACCTTTCGATCACCTTGCCTCAGCCCTGCGGTCATTCCGCCTGGATGTTGGCGGACTTGATCACCTTGGCCCAGCGCGCCAGCTCCGCCTTCTGGTATTGCGCCAGCTGCTGCGGGCTCATGTACTTGGCCTCGGCGCCCAGTTCCTCGGCCTTCTTGCGGAAGGCTTCGGTGCGCATGATCTTCTCGATCTCGCCGGTGAGCTTGTCGATCACCGGCTTGGGGGTGCCTGCCGGCGCGTACATCGCGAACCACGACGACACGTCCAGGTCGGGGTAGCCGGCCTCGGGCGCCGACGGCACGTCCTTCAGGCTGGGCAGGCGGGTCTTGCTGGTCACCACCAGCGGGCGCAGCTTGCCGGCGGCGATATGGGCCATCAGCGGCGGCGGCGTGGTGATGGTCAGGTCCACCGAGCCGCCCAGCAGGTCGGTCATGGCCGGGCCCGTGCCCTTGTACGGCACGTGCGTGATATGCGTGCCGGCCATCTGGTTCAGCAGCTCGGTCGAGACATGTTGCAGCGAGCCGTTGCCCGACGAGGCGTAGTTCAGCTTGTCGGGATTGGCCTTGGCGTAGGCCACCAGCTCCTTCAGCGACTTGACCGGCAGGCTCGGGCGCACCACCAGCACCTGCGGCGCCGACAGGATGTTGGCCACCGGCGCAAAGTCCTTGACCGGGTCCCACGACAGGCTCTTCACCAGCAGCGGCGTGATCACGTGGAAGCCGGAGTACTGCAGCATCAGCGTGTAGCCGTCTGGCTTGGCCCGCGCCACCAGCTGCGCGGCGATGCTGCCGTTGCCGCCGGGACGGTTGTCCACCACCACCGGCTGGCCGAGCGCCTTGGACAGCGGTTCCGCAATCATGCGCGCCGCGATATCGGTGGTGCCACCGGCCGCGGCCGATACCACCAGCGTCACTGGACGGGTGGGATAGGTGCCGTCCTGCGCCAGTGCGGCGGGGGCGAACCACGCTGCGCCGAGTACCGCGAGCGCGGCGGCTACGGCCTTGCGCCGTGCGGGCATCGTGGACAAGACTGGCTTGGGTTGAAGGTCTCGCTTCATGAAGGTCTCCGTTATCTTGTGGAAGTGTTGTTCTTGTCTGGGTGCCGGGCTATGCCTGCCCGGCGAAATGCTCCGCCATCCAGGCCGGCGGCTGGTGCGTGCGCAGGCGCGGGCCGGCGCTCAGCAACTGGCTGTGGATGTCGCGGCCGACCAGCGCCGGCATGCCGGCCACCACGTCGAGCAGCGCGCCCAGGTCGACGCCGGTCTCGACGCCCATGCAGTCGAACATGTGGACCAGGTCTTCGGTGCTGACGTTGCCGCTGGCACCGGGGGCGTAGGGGCAGCCGCCCAGGCCGCCGGCGGCCGCGTCGAAGCGCGTCACGCCGGTCTGCCAGGCAGCCAGGGCATTGGCCAGGCCCATGCCGCGGGTGTTGTGCAGGTGGATGGTCAGGCCGGTAGCGGGCAGCGCCGCCTGGAAGGCTTCACACAGGGCCGCGACCTGGTTCGGGTAGGCCATGCCGGTGGTGTCGCACAGCGTGATGCCGGCCGCGCCGGCCTCGGCGAAGCGGGTGGCCAGTGCCATCACCGCGGCGCCATCGACCTCGCCCTCGAAGGGACAGCCGAACACGGTCGACAGCGAAATATTGACCGGCACCCCGGCGCCGCGCGCCGCCTCGATCATCGCCAGCAATTGCTCTTGCGACTGCTGGCGCGTCATGCGCAGGTTGGCGCGGTTGTGCGTCTCGCTGGCCGACATCACCAGGTTGACCTCATCCGGCTGGCACGACAGCGCGCGCTCCAGCCCCCGCAGGTTGGGCACCAGCGCGGTATAGCGCACGCCCGGGTGGCGCCGCATGCGGTGCATCAGTGCCTCGGCGTCGGCCAGCGCCGGGATGGCGCGGGCCGAGGTGAAAGAGGTGGCTTCGATGCGGGCGAAGCCGCAGGCCGACAGCGCGTCGAGGAAGGCGACCTTGGCGTCGGTCGGCACCACCGCCGGCTCGATCTGCAGGCCGTCGCGCGGCGCGACTTCGTTGATCTCGACGCGGGCTGGGCCGCGCAGGTTGGTGGCGGCGCTCATGCGATCACCTTGCGCGCGCGCAGGTCGGCAATGGCGGCGTCATCGAAGCCTGCCTGCCGGAGCACCGCATCGGTATGCTCGCCCAACGCCGGCGCGCGGTCATGGATGGCGCCGGGGCTCGCCGACAGCTTGGGCACCACGCCAGGCACTTCCACCGTCAGGCCGCCGGCCGAGGTCACCGACTCGATCACACCGCGCGCGCGGTAGTGCGGGTCTTCGGCGATGTCCTTGACGGTATAGATGCGGCCCGATGGCACCTGCGCGTCGCGCAGCACCGCCAGCACCGACTCCACGGTCTGCGTGCGGGTCCAGGCGGCGATGGCGGCATCGATCTCGTCGACCCGCTGCACGCGGCCGTCGTTCTGCGCCAGCGCCGGATCGTCAGCCAGGTCGGCGCGGCCGATGGCCAGCATCATGCGCTTGAAGATGGCATCGCCATTGGCCGCGACCAGCACGTACTCGCCACTGGCGCAGGGATAGGCGTTGGACGGCGCGATCCCCGGCAGCGCGCCGCCGGCGGGCTGGCGCACCGCGCCGAAGGCCGAGTATTCCGGCAGCAGGCTTTCGCTCAGGTTGAACAGCGACTCGTACAGCGCCACGTCGATGACCTGGCCTTCGCCGCCGCGCGCGTCGCGCTGGTACAGCGCCAGCAGCACGCCCATGGCGCCGTGCAGGCCGGCGATGGTGTCGCCCAGCGACAGCCCGGCGCGCACCGGCGCGCGGCCGGGCTCGCCGGTCAGGTGGCGCAGGCCCGCCATGGCCTCGGCCACCGCGGCAAAGCCCGGCTCGTCCTTCTTCGGGCCGGTCTGGCCGTAGCCCGACACGCGCAGCATGATCAGGCGCGGGTTGTCGGCATGCAGCACATCCCAGCCCAG
Organism: Cupriavidus sp. UYPR2.512; assembly: GCF_000379565.1. Lineage (NCBI taxonomy): Bacteria > Pseudomonadati > Pseudomonadota > Betaproteobacteria > Burkholderiales > Burkholderiaceae > Cupriavidus > Cupriavidus sp. UYPR2.512. The sequence goes on from NZ_KB902853.1 coordinate 174,809, forward strand.
GCCCCACTTCTCCATGGTGCCGGGGCGGAAGTTCTCGATCAGCACGTCGGCCTCGGCGGCCAGCTTGCGCACCAGTGCCTGGCCTTCCGGCTGGCGCAGGTCGATGCAGATCGATTCCTTGTTGCGCGACTGCGCTTCCCACCAGACCGAGGTGCCTTCATGCAGCATGCGCCATTTGCGCAGCGGGTCGCCCTGCCCCGGCGGCTCCACCTTGATGATGTGGGCGCCAAAGTCGGCCAGGGTCTTGGCGGCGAAGGGGCCGGCGATGAGTTGTCCGAGTTCGAGGACGCGAATGCCCTCGAGGATCTGTTGCGCCATGGGGTGTCTCCGTGCGATGCGGCTGTCTTGTTGCGGTGCGGCAAGACCAATGACTGGCGTGCCATACATTGCGTTCGGACGGAGTGTGCCCCAGCAGGGTGCCTGCCAGGAATCGGCAATCGGTGAAGCGGGCTTTCTCGGAACGCGAAAGGCCCTGGGAAACCCCTAGGAAGCGCGCGTCAGAACGGCGCCCGGTCCCCGCACAGGTGGGTGATCAGCAGACGGGCCGAGACCGTCAGCCCGGCCGGGTCGCGCAGCCCGATCAGCAGCGAGCGGCGCGCCCAGGCGTCCTGCAGCGACACCAGCGACAGCCCCATCGACTTGACGTGCGGCTCGGCCGCGATGCGCGGCAGCACGCCCACGCCCAGGCCGGCCATCACCATGCGGCACATGGCGTCGAAGCTGCGCACCTGGATGCGCAACCGGAACGGCCGGTCCAGCCGGCTGCTCTCCTCCAGCAGGCGCGCGGCCAGCGAGGTTTCCTGCGGCAGGCTGACAAAATCGAATTCCAGCGTATCGGCATAGCGCACCGGGCCGCGCGCGGCCAGCGGATGGTTGGGCGGCGTGATGATGACCAGCTCGTCCTGCCGGTACTCGATCGTCATCAGCCCGGCCGCGGGGGTGCGGTCGGCAAAGATGCCCACGTCGGCGCGGTTCTCGATCAGCGCGGCGACGATGTCGCGGCTGTTCTGCTCTTCCAGCTCGATGCGGATGGTGGGGTGGCGCTGCATGAACGACGCCAGGTCGTCGGGCAGGAACTGCGTGATCGCCGAGGTGTTGGCGCACACCCGCACCTGCCCGCGCACGCCCGAGGCGTAGTCCGACATCACGCCGGCCATGCGTTCAACGTCCTGCAGGATGGTCAGCGCGTGGTGGAAGCAGGCCTGGCCGGCCTCGGTCAGCTGCACGCCGGCGGCATGGCGGAAGAACAGCGGCGCGCCGACCGCGGTTTCCAGATCGGAGATGCGCTTGCTGGCGGCGGCCACGGCCAGGTGCGACTGGCGCGCGCCGGCCGAGATGCTGCCCTGCCGGGCCACGGCGACGAACAAGCCAAGCGTGACGAGATCGAAGCGGGCCAGGTTCATGGGGCAGGCAGGTAGGCGGGGGAATCCGGTGATCGGCGCGCGGGCACGTGGGCGTTCCAGCCCCGCGCGATCGGGCTCAGAGGTTGCGGCGGTCCATCACCGCGCGGGCGATGGTGCCGGCATCGACGTATTCCAGCTCGCCGCCCACCGGCACGCCGCGCGCCAGGCGCGACACCTTGAGGCCGCGCGCCTTGAGCATTTCGCCGATGTAGTGCGCGGTGGCCTCGCCTTCGCTGGTGAAGTTGGTGGCGACGATGACTTCGCCGACCGGGCCGCCCAGCTCAGGCTCGGTAGCGCGCGCGAGCAGCCGGTCAAGATGGATCTCGCGCGGGCCGATGCCGTCCAGCGGCGAGAGCCGGCCCATCAGCACGAAGTACTTGCCGCGGTAGGTCAGGGTCTGCTCGATCATGACCTGGTCGGCCGGGGTTTCCACCACGCACAGCACCGAGGCGTCGCGGCGGTCGTCCAGGCAGGTCTCGCAGATTTCCTGCTCGGTGAAGGTATTGCAACGCTGGCAGTGGCGGATATGGTCCGCCGCGCCGCGCAGCGCGTCGCCCAGCTTGCGCGCGCCCTCGCGATCGTGCTGCAGCAGGTGGTAGGCCATGCGCTGGGCGGACTTGGGCCCGACGCCGGGCAGCACCCGCAGCGCCTCGACCAGCGCCTGCAGCGAAGTCGGCGACGACGCTTTCACGATGGCCTTAGAACGGCAGCTTGAAGCCCGGGGGCAGCGGCAGGCCCGAGGTCATCGAGCCCATCTTTTCCTGCGAGGTGGCTTCGGCCTTGCGCACGGCGTCATTGAAGGCGGCGGCGACCAGGTCTTCCAGCAGGTCCTTGTCTTCGCCCTCGGCCAGCAGGCTGGGGTCGATGGTGACGCGCTTGACGTCGTTCTTGCAGGTCATGACCACCTTGACGAGACCGGCGCCGGACTGGCCCTCGACCTCGATCAGGGCCAGCTGCTCCTGCATCTTCTTCATGTTTTCCTGCATCTGCTGAGCTTGCTTCATCAGCCCGGCGAGTTGACCTTTCATCATGATGGAATGCTCCTGGATTCGGTAAGAAATTCGGTGAAGTAACTTCGGTAAAGCAAACGCAGGCCGCGGATCAGGCAGCGCGCGGCTGGATCGAACCCGGCACGATCTGGCCGCCAAAGTCGCGCAGCAGCCCCTGTACAAAGGGATCGGCCTCGATTACGGCCTCGGCCTGGCGCTGGCGCTCGGCGCGCGCCTCGGCATCGGCGGCCGCCGCGGTGACCGAAACCCCGCCCACTTCGCAGACCACGCGCACCGGCTCGCCGAAGTGGTCGCACAGCGCCTGCTGCAGCCGCTCGGACACGCCGTTCTCGCCCAGGGCCGCGACCGGGATGCGCAGGTGGAAGGTGCGCCCGACCACCTGGGTCAGTTCGCTCTGGTAGGCCAGCTGCTGTGCCAGGCCCTTCAAGGGCAGGCCGGCGGCCAGCACCGGCCATTCGCCGGTAAAGGCCGGCGGGGTGCCATCCTCGCCCGCTGCTGGCGCGCGCGGGGCGACGAATCTGGCGGACTCTGCCGGCGCCATGGCTGGCGGCACGGGAGCGGCCTCGCGAGCCGGCTCGGCCTCGCGCGCGGGCGCCCGGCCGGGCCGGGCCGGGCCGTTGCGCGGCCCGGCGGCACGCGCTGCCGGTTCGCTGAAACCGTTGTCGCCGTAGCCAGGATCGCTGTCATAGGGGCCGATGACCGGCAGGTCAGGCGGCAGCTCTTCCCATGGCGGCACGTCGCTGCCACCCGCCAACTCCCAGGGCGGCACGGATTCCGGCTCCGCCTGGCGCGCCGCGGGCTGCGCGGCGGGTCGTGCCGGCGCTGCCGGCGACTGGACTGGCGGCCGCATCGGCGGCTGCATGGGCGCCTTCGCAACCGGTGCCGGCGGGCGGCTCACGGCTGCCGCGCCGGGCGCGCGCAAGGGTTGGGCCGGCGGGCGCTGCGCGGCAGCCGGTGCTGGCGGCATGGCCGGCGGCGGCGCCTTGCGGCCGCCACCTCGGGCAGCGGAACCCTGGCGGGCAGCGGCCAGCGCTGCGGCAGCAGGTGACATGGCCCCGTTGCCGGCGCCAGCGGCCGGGCGTGCCGGCGGAGCGTCAGGGGATGCAGGGACTGCGGCAGGTGCCGCCGCGGGTTCGGCCACGAGCGCGGGCTGTACCGCCCGTGCGGGCATCGCGGCAGGGACCGGTGCCGCCGCAGTACTGGCCTTGGCCTGCCCGGCGGCATTGGCCACAGCCGTCGCAGGGCGGGTATCAACGGGTTGCGCGGCTTCAGGCGCGGCGGGACCGCGCTGGCGCGCAGGCGCGGCACCACCGCCCTGCCCTTGCGTCGCGGCCGGTTCAGACGACGGCCGGAACGCCAGCATGCGCAGCAGTGTCATGGTGAAGCCGGCGTACTCGTCCGGCGCGAGCGCCAGCTCGCTGCGGCCGAGGTTGGCGATCTGGTAGAACAGCTGCACTTCCTGCGCGTCGAACACGCCGGCCAGGCGCCGCACCTCACCGGCTTCGGGCCATTCGTCCTGCACCGAGGCCGGCACGGCCTGCGCCAGCGCCACCTTGTGCAGCAGCGAGCCCAGGTCCTGCAGCGCGCCGGCAAACGACAGGCTGCGGTCGCCCATGGCATCGGCAATCGCCAGCATGGCGGCGCCGTCCTCGGCGGCCAGCGCATCGAGCAGCTGCACCAGGTAGCCCTGGTCGATCGCGCCCAGCATGCCGCGCACCGCGTCTTCCGACACCTGGCCCGCGCTGTAGGCGATGGCCTGGTCGGTCAGCGACAGCGCGTCGCGCATCGAGCCGTGCGCAGCCTGGGCCAGCAGCCGCAGCGCATTGCCGTCATGGGCAATGCCTTCCTGCGCCAGGATATGGTCCAGGTGCGAGACGATATGTCCCGGCGGCATCTGCTTGAGGTTGAACTGCAGGCAGCGCGACAGCACCGTGACCGGGATCTTCTGCGGGTCGGTGGTGGCGAGGATGAACTTGACGTGCCCGGGCGGCTCTTCCAGCGTCTTCAGCATGGCGTTGAAGGCGTGGTTGGTCAGCATGTGCACTTCGTCGATCATGTAGACCTTGAAGCGCCCGGAGGTCGGGGCGTAGACCGCCTTGTCCAGCAGCTGCGCCATCTCGTCGACGCCGCGGTTGGAGGCGGCGTCCATCTCGATGTAGTCGACGAAGCGGCCGCTGTCGATCTCCTGGCAGGCCTTGCACTGCCCGCACGGCTGGGCGGTGATGCCGCCGTTGCCGTCAGGGCCGATGCAGTTCAGGGCCTTGGCCAGGATCCGCGACAGCGTGGTCTTGCCGACCCCGCGCGTGCCGGTGAACAGGTAGGCATGGTGCAGCCGCTGCTGTTCCAGCGCGTGCGTGAGCGCGCGGACCACGTGCTCCTGGCCGACCAGCGTGGTGAAATCCCTGGGGCGCCATTTGCGCGCTAGAACTTGATAACTCATGGCGGCGATTGTAGCAAAAGGCGGCCCGCCTCCGGCCGCCGCCGCCCCGGCCTTGCGGTCTTTATCTGCCCCGCGCGGTGCGGGCCGGCCCTGGCGGCCGCAACCCGCCCGCGGCGGGACTCAGCCGCATTCGCCTACGTAGCCGCAATTGGCGCATTTGGCGCAGCCGTCGACCTTGTGCAGGGCGTGCGCGCCACACTCCGGGCACGGCTTGCCGGTGCCGACACCGGGGGTGCCGGGGGCTCGGGCCTGGCTGGCAAGATCCGCCCCGGCGTCCAGCGCCTGCCCCCCGCCCTCGCGCTGGGCCAGCCTGGCGGCCAGCGCCGCTACCGGCACCTGGCCGCCCTCGGCATCCAGGAAGCCGCGCTTGATCAGGATGCACTGCAACGCGTAGCTGAGAGCAGCCACTTCGGAGTCATGGAAGCGCGGCACCTCGGTGCCGTCCTGGCGCACCAGCGTGCCGTAGCGCACCGTGCCCTTGTCCCACACCACGTTGCGCATGTCCGCCAGCGCCTTGGCGACCGAGCCGCCCGAGCGCGCCACCATCGACAACAGCCGCATGGTGGAGGTGATCCACTGCTGGCCCTCGCTGCGCTGCCCCGCGGGCATGAAGAACTCCACCGGACGCTCGATCTCAACCGGCTTGCCATCGGCCACACCAGCGACGCGCATGAAGTTGACGGTCAGGTAGACGGTCTTGTGGCCTTCGTAGGTCAGATATTCCACCTTGGACGTCACCCCCTCCAGGTCGCCCACCGGCCGGCTGCCGAAGGGGCGCACCAGCGGATTGTCGTCGGCCACGGCAGCGGGCGCCGCCGCCGGCGCCTCTACTGACAGCACGGCCCCCAGCACCGAATTGGGGCGATAGGTCGCCAACCCCTTCAGGCCGGCCTTCCACGCCTCCAGGTACAGGTTGCGGAAGGCTTCGTACGGATAATCCTCTGGCACGTTGACGGTCTTGCTGATACTGGTGTCGATATACGGCTGCACCGCTTCCAGCATTCGCATATGGTCCAGCGCCGACATCTGCAGCGCGGTGACGAAGGCATCCGGCAACTGGGCCATGTCGGCCCCCATGTGACGGTAAAGCCGCCAGGCGTGGTCCGCCACCTCGAAGCTGCGGTAGCCGTTGTCCGGCATCCGCTTCTTGCGGTTGTAGGTCCACGAGAAGGCCGGCTCGATGCCGTTGGAGGCATTGTCGGCAAAGGCCAGGGTGATGGTGCCGGTGGGTGCGATCGACAGCAGGTGCGAATTGCGCAGCCCATGGCGCGCAATCGCCTCGCGCAAGCGTTCGGGCAGCCGGCCGGCAAACCCGCTTTGCAGGTAGGCCTTGGCATCGAACAAGGGGAAGGCACCTTTCTCCACCGCCAGTTCGGTCGACGCCAGGTAGGCATCGTCGCGCATGCGTTCCGAGATCCGCGCCGCCAGTTGCCGCGCCGGCTCGGTGTCATAGCGCAGGCCCAGCATCACCAGCGCGCTGCCCAGCCCCAGGAAGCCCAGCCCGACGCGGCGCTTGGCGTGGGCCTCGGCCTGCTGTTCGGGCAACGGCCAGAAGGTCACGTCGAGCACGTTGTCGAGCATGCGCGTGGCCACGCGCACCACCTCGGCAAAGGCATCGAAATCGAACGCGGCCTGCGGCGAGAACGGCTGGCGCACGAAGCGCGTCAGGTTGACCGAGCCCAGGCAGCAGCAGCCATAGGGCGGCAGCGGCTGCTCGGCACAGGGGTTGGTGGCCTCGATGCGCTCGCAGTAATAAAGGTTGTTGTCGGCGTTGATCTGCGACAGGAACAGGATGCCCGGCTCGGCATGGTCGTAGGTGGCCTGCATGACCTGGTCCCACAGGTTGCGCGCCGGCACGCGCCGGTACACCCACTGGCCGTCGTCGCGGCGATAGGCGCCCGCGGCGATCATGTCGGCGCCCGGCTCGGCCTCATGCACCAGTTCGACCTCGCCGTCGGCCTGCACGGCCTGCATGAAGGCGTCGGTCACGCCGATGGAGATATTGAAGTTGCTGAGGTCGCCCTTGTCCTTGGCGTGGATAAAGCTCTCGATATCCGGATGGTCGCAGCGCAGCACGCCCATCTGCGCGCCGCGGCGCGCGCCGGCGGATTCCACCGTGGCGCACGACGCGTCGAACACCTTCATGAACGACACCGGCCCCGAGGCGCGCGAATGCGTGGCCCGCACCAGCGCGCCGGCGGGGCGGATCGCCGAGAAGTCATAGCCCACGCCGCCGCCGCGGCGCATGGTTTCGGCGGCCTGCGCCACCGCCGTGTAGATGCTGGGGCGGCCCTCGCGCGGCTCCGACACCGAATCGCCCACCGGCTGCGCGAAGCAGTTGATCAGCGTGGCCTGGATGCCGGTGCCCGCCGCCGAATTGATGCGCCCGGCCGGCACGAAGCCGTTCTCCTGCGCCCACAGGAAGCGCGCGCTCCAGGCCTCGCGCTGGTCCTCGGGTTCGGCCTGCGCCAGCGCACGCGCCACGCGTTGCCTGACATCGGCAATGCTGCGCTCTTCGCCCTTGGCGTATTTCTCGATCAGGACTTCGGTGGAGATTTCCTGCGGCGCCAGGGCGCCGCGAATGATCTGGTCGTTTGCGTTCATGTATTGGCTCACCACGGTCTGGGTCGGTGAATGGTCGGGCCGCCGCGGCCCGCGTTGCCTGCGCCAGATCAAGCCGACGCACTTGCCGCGGGCAATGACCCACCACTGCAAAGGGCATTCAACGCAATTTCTCCGCGGTATCGCGGTCTGGGGTACAATGCCGCTCGGACGGGCCTCCTCGCATGGTGGCGCGGTCAACCTGGTCAGGTCGGGAACGAAGCAGCCACAGCCGTTTTCCGCCAGTGCCGAGGGTCAGGCTCGTCCACCTCACACCCCCTCCTGCTGTACCCCTCCCGCCATATCCGCCCGCACGCACAAGTTGCTTGCAGCGCAGTCCCTGTCACTCTAGTACAGCCGGGCCGCGACCGCGCGCGCCGCACACCCCATTTTGCGCCGATTCTGGCACCCTGTCCGGGTGCCACGCCAGCCGTCAGAACAGCGAGCCCTGCTGTGGCATTGGCGGCATTGGCGGCACCGGCGGCGCCAGGCGCTCGGCGGGAATCCATTCGCCGTCGGCAGTGGCCACCCCGGCCTCGATACGCTTGCCCGGGAACATCGGTGCAATCGCGGCCGCATAGCGGCCCAGCTGCGCGCGGTAGGCGGCATGCTCCTGCGGCAAGAGCCGCAGCTTGTAGTCGACGATCACCACGCGCTCATCGAATTCCACCAGCCGGTCGATACGCAGCAGCCTGCCGCGCGCGTCATAGAGTTCGACTTCATTGCGCGCGCTGCGGGCATCACCTGCCCCCAGCAACGGCGCCAGCGCCGGCGCGCGCAGCATCGCAGCTACCGCCTCCAGCGCCTCTGCCACCTGTTGCCGCCACGCCTGCCGTGCCGGCTCGGTGTGCGCGCCCGTCAGCGGGAACCAGCGCAAGACAGCGTCGATCCCCGGCACGCCGGCAAAGGCTTCGGGATAGCGCGTCAGGCGTTCCAGCAAGGCATGCACCAGCTCGCCGTGGCGGGCGGCCGCGGCGTTGAAGACGATGCCGTCGGACGGGTCTTCAGCTTCCGCCTCTCCCTCATCTTCTTCAAACGCGATCCCCTGCCGCACATCCGCTGCATCGCGATAGCGCAGCCGGAAGTCGGTAAAGCGCACCGGCTCGCTCAGGCGCGCGAGCATCGGGGCCTGGCCCTGCGCATCGGCCGCATCGACCAGTGCGCCCGGATAGGCCGGCACCATCTCGCCGACGCCCGCGGCCTGCAGCCGCACATACCAGCTGCCGGCGATCTCGGCATTGCCCTCGCCCGAACCGCTGCGGCTGGCACGGCCCTTGACCCCGCTGACCAGCAGACCCTGCTGCGCGCGCGTCATGGCCACGTACAGCAGGTTCCAGTTCTCGCGCTCGCCCAGCGCCGCCTCCGCCTCGAACAACGGCGCACGCGCCAGCCCGCGTTCGCTGCGCTTGCCGTAGGCCGAGAAATGCCGGGGCACCGGCGACGACGGCGGCCAGTCGACCAGGATGCCGCCCCGGTCCGCGGCCGGCTCACTGTGGTTGGCATCGAGCAGCACCACGAACGGCGCCTCCAGGCCCTTGGCCGCATGCACGGTCAGGATATGGACCGCGTCGAGGCCGGCAAACGCCGGATCGTCCTCGGCCGGCTCCACGTCTTCGGCGCTCTCGCCCATGCCGCCTTCGTCGGGGCTTTCGCCTTCGTCCCCGCGGCGGATTTCCTGCAGCTCGTCGATAAACTTCGGCAGGCTCGGATAGCGCCCGCCGTCGAGGTCCAGCGACAGCTTCAGGAAAGCATCGAGGTTGGCCAGCACCTGTTCGCGGATATCCGGCGGCGCGGCTTCGGCATAGCGGCGCCGCACTTCGCCGCCGTGGAAGATCTGGTCGATCAGGTCATGCACCGGCTGATGCGGCGCGGCGCGCAGCCACTGGCGCAACCGTTGCACGCCTTCGCGCAGCGCATCGGATACGTGCCCGGGCAGGCCGGCTGACTCGATGCGTGCCCACCAGCTGCCCTCGCCTTCGATCCGGGCCAGCGCCAGCAGGTCGTCGTCAGTCGCCCCCACCAGCGGGCTCTTCAGCACGTGCGCGAGATCCAGGTCCGATTCCGGCGTCATCAGGAACGCCAGCAACGCCGACAGGTCGAGCGCCTCGAGCGTGGCCAGCAGGCCGCCGCGGCGCGGGCTCAGGCACGGGATGCCGGCCTCGCGCAGCGCGCGCTCATAGTCAGCCAGATGGGTCTTGCGGCGCACCAGCAGATGCATGTCGCTCCAGCGCGCGGGGCGCTGCTCGCCGCCTTCATGGACCGGCACGGTGTCGCGCACCAGGCGCAGCCACGCGGCCACGCGCCGGCCTTCTTCCAGGCGCAGCGAATCGCCGGCCTGCCGGCGCGGCTGCAGCAGCGTGTCGCGATGGGCGCAGGCGGCTTGCGCCGGTTGGTCCTCAGCGGCACCATCCACGGCTTCATCGGCCTTGTCCTCGGGTTCCACCAGCGGCAGCAGCCAGACCGGTCCGTTGCCTCCGGCCAGTGCCGTGGTCTGGGTCGCGTACAGCGGATAGCGGCCCTCGGCGCGCGCGCTGTCGAACACCGCGTTGACCCAGTCCAGCACTTCGGCACGGTTGCGCCGGGTGCGGTTGGTACGCAGCACGGTGGCGCCGAACGCCTCGCGCAGCATCTCGCCGGCCGCGCCGAACAGCCGTGCATCGGCGCGCCGGAAACGGTAGATCGACTGTTTGGGATCGCCCACCAGGAATACCGTCGGGCGCTCGCCCAGGCCCGCATAGCCGGCCAGCCAGCCCTGCAGGATGCGCCACTGCAGCGGGTTGGTGTCCTGGAACTCGTCAAGCAGTAGATGGCGGTAACGCGCGTCGAGCCGCACCTGCAGGTAGGTGGCGGTCTCTTCGTCCGACATCAGGCGCGCGGCCTGCCATTCCAGGTCGGCGAAGTCCATCGCGCGCTGCTCGTCCTTGTGCCGCTGGTAGCGCGTCAGCAAGGCATCGCCGATGCAGAACAGCGCGCGGTTGATCGCCAGCACCGCGGCTTCGCAACAACGCGCGCTGATGTCGTCAAGCATGGCGCAGATCGATGCATGCTCGCCCAGCAACGCATCGACCATGCCTTCGCCGCCGGCGGCCTTGACCAGCGCCGCGGTGCGCCGCAGCGAACGCGGGCCGCCGGTGGTGGTGAAGAACGCGGCGCGCAACTGCGCGAACACCCGTTCGGCGGGCTTGCCGGGCGCCGCGCCCGCTTCGCGCCACGCGGTGATCGCCATCAGCGCATCGGTGATGCGGGCGGCGTGGGTCTGCTCGGTCTTGCCGGCCGCGCCCAGGCGCAGCGCCAGCGACTCGCAGGCATCGCGCCAGCCTTCGTCGGCGAGCGCCTGCAGCAGCACGTCACCCTGGGCGTCTTCGCCCAGGCAGGCGGACAGGGCCTGCAGCGGGTCGCCGCCCTCCTGCATCGCCGACCATTCGCTGCGGGCATGGAACATCGCGTCGAGCAGCGCACGTGCCTGGAAGTCGCCCACGGTATCCACCAGCGTTTCCCACGCGGCACGCAGCTCGGTGTATGGCTCCGTGGCCAGTGCGCGCCAGACCGGAGCCCACGCTTCGCGCTTCATGCGCAGCGCGTCTTCGCGCAGCGCCGCGCCCGGCACGATGCCCGAGGCCAGCGGTGCGCCGCGCAGCAGCGTGCCGAACCAGCCGTGGAAGGTATCGATGGCCATGCGCCCGGGCGCGGCCAGCACCTGCGCATGCAGACGCCGCGCACGCGGCAGCGCCTCGCGCGCGGCGTCGGGCGTCAGGCCACGCTGCACCAGCGCGGCGATCACGTCGTCGTCACTGTCACGCGACAGCTGTGCCAGCACCTCCAGCAGGCGGTCGCGCATTTCTTCGGCGGCCTTGCGCGTGAAGGTGATGGCCAGGATCTCGTGCGGCGCGGCGCCGGCCAGCAGCAGGCGCACCAGCCGCGCCACCAGCAGCCAGGTCTTGCCACTCCCGGCGCAGGCTTCCACCACGACCGAGCGTGCCGGATCGCAGGCGGCGCGCGTGAACTCGGCCTCGGAAACGGGCTGGCCGTCGCGCTGATAAGGCTGGACGTGGTGCAAATCGTGGGGCGTCATGATGTCAGCGCCGGCACGGCGGTGGATTCCCAGAAGCCCTTGCGGCACAGGCCGCGGGCGGTGCAATACAGGCAGGCGGAGGCATCGCCGAAGGCCGGCAGCCGGGCACCGTGGCGCAGGCGCATGACGTCGTCACGCATCTGCCGTTCCAGCCAGATGACGGCGGCTTCAAAATCGGGCAGGCCGACTTCGCGCTGCGCCGCAGGCGCGCCCTCGCGCGCGCCTTCTAGCGATACCCAACTGCCGGCTGCCGCATCGGCGCGCAGCAGGCCGTAGAACGGCAACTGGCAGTCTTCCTCGACCTCGGCCAGCTTGAGCTTGAGGCGGGTGGCGCTCTGCGTCTTGTAGTCGAGCACGGCATGCGCCCCGCCCGGGCCCTGGTCAAGCCGGTCGATGCGCCCGGTCAGGCGCAGCGGCTGGCCGTCGGGCATCGGCAGGTCGATACCCGCGTCGAGCTCGCCGCCGCGCCAGAACCAGCCCTCGGCCTCGCGCGCGGATTGCCAGGCGACGTACGACGGCATCACCTCGCGCCAGCGCCGGTAGTAGGCAATGGCATTACCGTCCTCGGCCATCAGCGCGCCGAACACGTCGTCGGAAATCTCGGCCAGGCGGGCCAGGCGCTGGTCTTCCGCCAGCGCCTGGCCGCGCTCGCGCCGCGCCTGCAGGTCCTTGTGGTAGCGCAGCAGCACGTGGTGCAGGTGTTCGCCGATCTCGCGTTTTTCCAGTTCGTCGCTGACTGTCTCCAGCCCGGCCAGGCCCAGCATGCGGCCGGCGAAGAACTGGTAGGGGCAGCGGCGCAGCATGTTGTAGGCCTGCGCGCTCCAGCGCACCGGCACCAGCGCGGGCTCTGCCGCCGGCGCCGGCATGCCCTGCGGATCGGCAAAGGTCTCGTGCGCCTGCGGTGCGGCGGCGGCTTCGATGCTGACGCCCGCGCGCGCGCAGCACGCCGCCAGCCGCTCGATCCAGCCCGACACATGATGCGGCTCGCCGCGGCTGCCGTAGCGTTGCCAGGTCAGCACCACGTCGTCGTTGTTCAGCAGCACTTCGGCCAGGTCGCGCGCCTGTTGCGCAAAGCGGGCCTCCCGGTCTTCCAGGTCCAGCTCGCGCCGCATCTGGTTGGAGAAGAACATCAGCTCGGCGGCGCTGGACGGCAGTTGCGCGTCATCGCAGCCGACAATCACCACGCCCTCGAAGCGGCGCATGCGCGCGCCGTTCAGCGGCAGGATGGTGATGCGCGCCGGGCCGCTGGCCGAGGGCTCCTTGTAGGCGACCGATTCCAGCAGCGCCGACAGCATCGCGCGGAACTCGCCCTGCGACAGCGTGGCATGGCCGCCGGTCTCGTCCAGCGGCAACTCCTGCAGCCGCGCCAGCGCATCAAGCAGCTGGCTGCCGGCATCGTCCGCGGCCAGCGCCACGCGCATGCCGATGCCGTCGAGCATGCCGTCGAGCCGTTCCAGCCAGGTCGCCAGCGGATGCTGCGCCAGGCCGCGCGGCCAGCGCGCGGCTTCGTCGGCGAGCACGGCGATGAGCGCGTGCGCGGCACGGCGCGGTGCTTCGGCGGCATCCTCACCTTCCGCGGCAGCTTGCTGCGCGGCGCCCGGTGCGCTACCGAACAGCTGGCGCAGGCGCGCCCAGCCGCCGGTGATGCCCTCGCGCCGCACCTGGCGCTCCAGCAACGCGATGGCCGCGCCGCGCCCGGCAACCTCCGGCAGGCAGAACGGGCTCTTGAGCAGGTCCAGCAGCGCGGCGGTGTCGCCGTCGCGCACCAGCAGGTCGAACCAGCGCATCAGCGCGGCGGCGGCGCGCGTGGTGGACAGCTTCCAGCCGGTCTCGTCGCGCACTGGTGCGCCGGCCCGCGCCAGCAAGGCGCGGGCGCGCCGCGCCACCACGCGGTCGTGCGCGACCAGCGCCACCTGGCGGCGGCCTTCATTGAGCCACTGCACCAGCTGCGCGGCTGCCGCGGCGGCTTCATCCTCAAAGCGCGCGCTGCCGATCACGCGGATCACCGGACGCTGCGGCGGCAGCGCAGGCATGGCCAGTGGGGGGGCGACGGCTTCGGCATCGTCGGCGATCCTTGCTTCCGGCCACAGTGCCAGCAGGGTCTGGTACCAGCCTGCATCGGTCTCGCCCTGCCCGGTCCAGTCATAGCCGACCTGCAGCACCGGCACCAGCTCGGCGGCATCGCGCAGGAATGCGGCTTCAAGCGGCGTTGGCGGGGTCGGGGCAATCCAGATCACCGGGCCGCGCAGCTGCTGCGACAGCTCGCGCAAGGCGCGGCGCCGCGCCGGCTGCGGATCGTCCGGCCCGGACAGCGCTTGCCAGAAAGCCAGCACGATGCGCGCCTCTTCGCCGAGGAAGCGCTCAGACAGATGCGAATAGGTCCGCTCCAGCGCGCCCTGCAGCAGGCCCGCGCGATCGTCGCCGTCGATCTCGTCGTCGTCGCGGATGGCCGCGTCTTCGAGCCAGCGCGCGTTGAGCTCGTCGCAGATCGACAGCAGCGTCTGCGACAGGCCCCATGCGGCGGTCTCGTTCTGGGCGCCGAACGCACGGCGCAGCCAGTCCTGCCCGCGCACCGCCTGCTGCACGGCCAGCAGGCGCGCGGCCGGGCTGCGCACCGGGGCGCCCTCGGGCGGCAGGTCTAGCAGCCAGTGTCCCAGCGTCAGCACGCGCGGCAGCAGCCGCGGGCGGCCCGCCGCGCGGGCGGCGGCGTCCAGTGCCTGGCGCACGCCCGGGATCTGCGCGGCGGTGGGAACGACCACGTGCGCGCCCGCCTCCGGCGCGCCGCAGCGGTCGAGGAAATACCAGGCAGCGGTGGCCGCCTGGTCGAGGAAATCAGGGCCAGGGCGGAAACGGAGCGACGTCATGGGCGCGTGGGGCGCAGCCCGGAATGGCTGCGCGAACTGCGTCGGTTGGCGAAAGCGTCAGGGTGCAACGGAAGCAATGCGGGCGCCACCGGCCTGAGCGGCTGGTGGCAAGTTTGATGCGGGACAGTCGGCGCCGGCTCAGTCCGAACCGCTTTCCAGCCGGGCGCGGATCTCGCGCGCGGTCTCGAGCAGGCCCTCATAGCCGGAGCGCGCATGCTCGGGCAGGTCCGGGTCGCCCACCAGGGTACCGAGGGTCTCGATGATGCTGTAGACCAGGCCGCGTGCGGCGCCGCTGGCAATGCTGTTGGTCTCCACGGCGCTGCTGATATGGTCCAGCGCATCGCTCAGGTGGTCCACGTCCGGCGCCTGGCCGGGCTCGGGCTGCGAAGGCTTGCGGGGATCGGTGTTCATGTCGATGACCTAGTCAGTGGCGCAGGATGCAAGATTGGCCCGCTGGCGCCGCCCGCGAACCACTTTCTATTCTACGCGCACGCCACGCGCAACCGGCACCGCGCGACGTGCACAAGTGCATTCTATGACACACCCTCCCGCACGCCGCAAGCGATTGCCCGAATCTCTCGGCGCCATAGAAAATAAGCATTTCAATGAATCCCCCGATTGCAGCAGAATCATTTGCGTGCCGGCGCTCTTTCGAGTGTTTGCCAGGCCGGTCTTGAAAATCGGCAAACTGGTAACATATCGGCAGCACCGGGCGCGGCAGCGGCCCCACAGCCTGTTTGCGAGCTGCGGAGGCCGCCCGACGGGTCCGCGCAATCTCGTGTAAGGTAACGGTTCGGCCCTCCGAAGTCTCCAGCCTTCAACATAAACAGAGCGAAACCAGAGGTTTTCCGCCATGAGCGAACAAATCAAGTATGTGAGCGACGCCTCCTTCGACGCTGACGTCCTCCAGTCCGACAAACCCGTCCTGCTCGATTTCTGGGCGGAATGGTGCGGCCCCTGCAAGATGATCGCGCCGATCCTGGACGAAGTCGCCAAGGACTACGGCGACAAGCTGCAGATCGCCAAGATCAATGTCGATGAGAACCAGCAGGTGCCGGCCAAGTTCGGCATCCGCGGCATCCCGACGCTGATCCTGTTCAAGAACGGCGCAGTCGCGGCCCAGAAGGTCGGCGCGCTGTCCAAGTCGCAACTGACCGCCTTCCTCGACGGCAACCTGTAAGCTGCGCGCCGGGACCTGACCCACGGTCCCGGTTTTGTCACGATCCGACGTGCGCGCGCCACATCCTGGCGCGCCGGTCGGATTGTGCTAAGATGCCACCAACAACTCCCCGAGCGTTCGCTCATTTCCTCCCCCTTCCCTTTAGGTCTCGCCCGTCCGGGCCATCTGTACCCCTCGTCTATGCACCTGACAGAACTCAAATCGCTTCACGTGTCTGCGCTTCTCGAAATGGCGGCTACGCTCGAGATCGACAACGCACAACGGATGCGCAAACAAGAACTGATGTTTGCGATCCTGAAGAAGCGCGCCAAGATGGGCGAAACCATCTTTGGAGACGGCACGCTGGAGGTGCTGCCCGACGGCTTCGGCTTCCTGCGCTCGCCCGAAACCTCGTATCTGGCCAGCACGGATGACATCTACATCAGCCCGTCCCAGATCCGCCGCTTCAACCTGCACACCGGCGATTCGATCGAGGGTGAAGTGCGTACGCCCAAGGACGGCGAACGCTACTTTGCACTGGTCAAGGTGGACAAGGTCAACGGGCAGCCGCCCGAAGCGGTCAAGAACCGCATCATGTTCGAGAACCTGACGCCGCTGCACCCGAACCGGCCGCTCACGCTCGAACGCGATATCAAGGCTGAAGAAAACATCACCGGCCGCATCATCGACATGATCGCGCCGATCGGCCGCGGCCAGCGTGCGCTGCTGGTGGCATCGCCCAAGTCCGGCAAGACCGTGATGCTGCAGCACATCGCCCACGCGATTGCCAACAACCATCCGGAAGCGGACCTGTTCGTGCTGCTGATCGACGAGCGCCCGGAAGAAGTGACCGAGATGATGCGCTCGGTGCGCGGCGAAGTGGTTGCGTCGACCTTCGACGAACCGGCCATCCGTCACGTCCAGGTTGCCGAAATGGTGATCGAGAAAGCCAAGCGCCTGGTCGAACTGAAGCGCGACGTGGTGATCCTGCTGGACTCCATCACCCGCCTGGCGCGTGCCTACAACACCGTGGTGCCGGCCTCGGGCAAGGTGCTGACCGGTGGTGTGGACGCCAACGCGCTGCAGCGCCCGAAGCGCTTCTTCGGTGCCGCGCGCAACCTGGAAGAAGGCGGTTCGCTGACCATCATCGCCACCGCGCTGATCGAAACCGGCAGCCGCATGGACGACGTGATCTATGAAGAGTTCAAGGGCACCGGCAATATGGAAGTGCACCTGGAACGCCGCCTGGCCGAGAAGCGCGTCTACCCGTCGATCAACCTGAACAAGTCGGGCACGCGCCGCGAAGAGCTGCTGATCAAGCCGGAAATCCTGCAGAAGATCTGGATCCTGCGCAAGTTCATCTCCGACATGGATGAAGTGCAGGCGATGGAATTCATTATGGACAAGATGAAGGCCACGAAGAACAACGCCGAGTTTTTCGATATGATGCGCAGAGGTGGCTGAGCCTGGTGACCTCCCCTAAATGGCTTGGCGACAAGCTGTTTGCGGGGCAGGCCACTTACTGCAGCATCGCCGCAAGGCGGACAGGAAGGCGTGCCATGGCACGCCTTTTTTTGTTGCCCGACCTTTTGTTGCCGGACCATTTCACAGCGCACGGCGCTACGCCCATGCTCGGCAAACTGACCTCATTCCTTCGCACCCGCTCGCGGGCCCGCAAGCTGGAGCACTACGCCATCCCCGACGCGCTGTGGACGCGCACGGTCGCCACGCTGCCGTTCGTGCAGCGCTACGGCAGCGAAGACCTGGCGGCGCTGCGCGAGCTGGCCACCCTGTTCATCGCCGAGAAGGAATACTCCACCGCGCACGACCTGCCGCTGGCCGACGACATGGTGGCGAGCGTTGCCGTGCAGGCCTGCGTGCCGATCCTGAAGCTGGGGCTGCCGTGGTACCGGGGCTGGCATGGCATCGTGCTCTACCCGGGCGAGTTCATCATCCGCCGGACCGTGCAGGACGAGATCGGCCTGGTGCACGGCGTGGTCGAGGAAGCCAGCGGCGAGGCCTGGGAGCACGGGCCGGTGATCCTGTCCTGGCCCGACGTGCACACCCCCGGGGCCGGCATCGACAGCGGCCACGAACTGCCGGCCGATACCTACAACGTGGTCATCCACGAGTTTGCCCACAAGCTGGACATGCTCGACGGCGAGCCCGACGGCGTGCCGCCCTTCTCGCGCGTGCTGCACCCGGACATCGACGCGGAAGCCTGGGCCGAGACCTTCCTGACCGAGTACGACCGCTTTGCCGAGGCCTGGGAGGCGCGCGACGAGGCCGACTGGGAGCACCCGGAGCGGCTGCCTCCGGCGCTACGCATCATCGACCCATACGGGACCGAGGCGCCGAGCGAGTTCTTTGCCGTGACGTCAGAGGCATTTTTTGTCGAACCGACCGGGCTTGCGCGGCATTGGCCGGTTGTATACCAGTCGCTGGCCGCCTTCTATCGCCAGGACCCGGCCTCAATGTGATGTTTTTGCCGCATTTTTACCCAACACTTTCTGTGCCGCGCGTGGCGCAGTCTCTTCCCCAAGTCTTTGTTTTTCTGCCATAATCCCGGTTTGCCCGTTACCGGCAAGTGGTTCGTTCGTCGCCGCGCTATGCACGCTCTCGCCCTTGGCAGAGAACAGCGGATTGCAACGGACTGGCTACCCAACCAGAAAGGACTCATCATGAAAGAAGGCATTCACCCGAATTACCGCGAAGTCGTGTTCCAGGACATGTCCAGCGACTTCAGCTTCATCACCCGCTCGACCATCCAGACCAAGGACAAGATCGTGAAGGACGGCAAGGAATACCCGCTGGCCAAGATCGAAGTCTCGTCGGAATCGCACCCGTTCTACACCGGCACCCAGAAGATCATGGACACGGCCGGCCGCGTGGAAAAATTCCGCCAGAAGTTCGGCAACAAGCTGGGCAAGGCTGCGAAGTAATCGCTTTCAGCGAACCCCGCTTCGCAAGGCCTGCGGACAGATGCTCCGGGGCCTGTGCGAAACAGCAAAGAGGCAGCATCGGCTGCCTCTTTGCTTTTGTGCCGGACCATGACCGGCACCGCTGCATTCATTGGATTTACCCCACACCCCGTGAGGCTTGCACGCCATGCCGCGGCCCGCGTGGCCGCCGCATGCGCGATACTGTGGCCTTCGCGCCATTGCGCCACGGCCCGACCTGAGCATCGATGCGTCAAGCCAATACATCACCCGTCCAGTTGACCGCTGCCGCGACCGGCGCCCTGCCGCGCGCGCTGTTGCTGGCGATCTGCATCATCTATGGCCTGGTCGGCCTGTTCGGCCGCGACCCGTGGAAGAACGAGGACGCAGCCGGCTTTGGCGTGATGTGGCAGCTGGCCACCGGCAACCTGCACGACTGGCTGATGCCGAATATCGTCGGCCGCCCGTACAACGAGGACGGCCCGCTGGTGTTCTGGATCGGCGCGCTGATGATTCGCGGCTTTGGCAGCTGGCTGGGCGCGGCCGACGCCGCGCGGCTGGCCACGGCGCTGTTCTTCTTCGCGACCTGCGCCTGCATCTGGTACACCACCTACCTGCTGGGCCGGCGCGACGAGGTCCAGCCATTTGCCTATGCCTTCGGCGGCCAGCCCAACGCGCGCGATTACGGCCGCACGCTGGCCGACGGCGCGCTGCTGATCTTCCTGGCCTGCGTGGGCCTGGCCATGCGCGGGCACGAGACCACGCCGCAGGTCGGCCAGGTCGCCTTTATCGCACTGGCCCTGTACGGCATGGTGCGCAGCCTCGACAAGCCGATCCAGGGCAGCCTGGTCTATGGGGCCGCGCTGGGCGGACTGGCGCTGGCCAGCGGGCCCATGCTGCCGCTGGCGCTGCTGGGCGGCAGCGCGGTCTGCGCGCTGGCGTGCAAGCCGCTGCCGTGGCGGCGCCTGGCCGCCATCGGCATTCCGCTGGCGCTGCTGATGGTGTCCGCGTGGCTGGCGGCCGCCTACTTCGGCGCAGCCGACCGCGACGAGGCGGTGGCCTTCATCCGCGAATGGTCGCGCTATGACCGCCGCAGCTACGGCTCGCCCAATATGGCGACCTTCGGCTTCAACATGCGCAACCTGTTCCTGTACACGTGGCCGGTCTGGCCGATCGCGGGCTGGGCCTGGATCGCCTGGGCCGGCATGCGCCGCGCCCCGCATGTGGCGGCGCCGCTGGCACTGCTGCTGCCGGTGCTGGTGCTGCTGTTCCTGCAACGCAGCGCCGGCGACGTACAGTTCATCCTGCTGCTGCCGCCGATGGCCGTGCTGGCCGCATTTGCGCTGCCCACGCTGGCGCGCGGCGTGATCAATGCGATCGACTGGTTCGCGCTGCTGTTCTTCACCATCTTCGGCGGCACGATCTGGTTCATGTGGGTCGCCAAGACCACCGGCTGGCCGCCGCGCATCGCACGCAATGTCTTCCGCCAGCTGCCCGGCTACCAGCATGAGTTCACCATCGCCGCGGTGGTGCTCGCGCTGGCGGCCACGGTCGCGTGGGTGCTGATCGTGCGCTGGCGGCTGTCGCGCGCGCCCAAGCAGATCTGGCGCCCGGTGGTGATTTCCGCCGCCGGCACCACCCTGATGTGGGTCATGGCAATGACGCTGTGGCTGCCCTCGATCAACTACGGCAAGACCTACCGCGACGTGGCCCAGGCCGCGGCGATGGCGCTGCCGCCTGCCTACCAGTGCGTTCAGCCGATCCGCATGGGCGATGCGCAGCTGGCGTCGTTTGCCTATTTCGGCCATATCCGCTTTGGCGGCCCCAACGACGGCTGCGACGTGCTGCTGCGCCATGACTCGGTCGACTATGGCGAGCCGGGCAATATCTCGCATTTCGCGTGGCGGCTGATCTGGGAAGGCCGCCGCCCCGCGGACCGCGACGAGCGCTTCCGCATGTATCGGCTGGTCGATACCGCACGCGCCGTCCATCCGCGCCCGGACCTGCCGCGGCGCCGCCTGCCGCGCCAGCCCTGAGCCCTTTCCGGCGTCACCACCACCGCAGCGCCTGTCGCGCCATCGAACCATTCCGGCCGCAGGCGGCTGCGGGGCTGGCCATCCAGCCCTGATCAAGCCCGCCAGGCCCCGAATGACCCTGTTCCAAGACCTTCGCCGTATCGCCAGCCTGGCCGGCCCAGTGCTGGCCGGCCAGCTTGCCGTTATCGCCTTTGGCGTCATCGATACCGTGATGGCCGGGCGCGCCTCGGCTACCGACCTGGCCGCCGTGGGCCTGGGCGGCTCGATCTACGTCACCATCTATATCAGTCTGATGGGCGTATTGCAGGCGCTGTCGCCCATCGCCGGGCAGCTCTATGGCGCCGGCCGCATCGAGGCGATCGGCGCCGAGGTCCGGCAGGCCGCATGGCTGGGCGCCGCGCTGGCGATTCCGGGCGTGCTGCTGCTGGCCTTCCCGGCCCCGCTGCTCGCTTTCGCGAAGGCGCCGCCCGAACTGGTCGAGAAAGCCACCGCCTACCTGCATTTCGGCGCCTTCGGGCTGCCAGCGGCGCTGGGTTTTCGCATCTACTCGGCGCTGAACAATGCGCTGTCGCGCCCGATCATGGTGACGGTGCTGCAGATCGGTGGGCTGGCGCTGAAGGTGCCGCTCAATGCCTGGTTCATCCATGGCGGCCTGGGCGTGCCGGCAATGGGCGGACCCGGCTGCGGCCTGGCCTCCACGCTGATCAGCTGGGCCTGGTGCATCGCCGGGCTGCTGATCCTGCGCTACGGCACCGCCTATCACCCGCTGCGGATCTTCAGTACGTGGAGCTGGCCGGCTGCCGCCCCGCTGCGCGCGCTGCTGCGGCTGGGCGTGCCGATGGGCCTGACCTACCTGATCGAGATCACCTCATTCACGCTGATGTCGATCTTCATCACGCGCCTGGGCACGGTGACGCTGGCCGGGCACCAGATCATCGCCAACCTGGGCGCGGTGGCCTACATGCTGCCGCTGTCGCTGGGGATTGCCACTTCGACGCTGGTGGCACAGCATCTCGGCGCGCGCGACCTGGCCGGCGCCAGCCGCCTTGCCTGGCGCGGGATCCGCATGGCGGTAACGCTGGCGGTGCTGACCGGCGCCCTGCTGTGGCTGCTGCGCAAGCCGGTGCTGCATGCCTACGCGAGCGATCCCGCGGTGGTCGCGGCAGCGCTGCCGCTGGTGCTGTTCGTGGCGTTCTACCAGGCCTTCGACGCGGTGCAGGTGATGACGGCGTTTATCCTGCGCGCGTACAAGATCGCACTGATTCCGACGCTGATCTACGCCGGCTCGCTGTGGGGCATCGGACTTGGCGGGGGTTATGTGCTGGGCTTCGGGCTGATTGAGGGCATGCCCGCCTTCACGCGCGGCGCCAGCGGCTTCTGGCTGGCCAACAGCATCAGCCTGGCGATTGCAGGCGTGCTGCTGGTGCGGTATTTCGGCCGGGTCAGCAAGGATCCGGAAAACTGAATCTGGCACTGGCCGCCCGCAAGGGCGGCGGCCCGCAACTTCAGTAGCCGGAAAAGAAAAACGCCCGCTTGCGCGGGCGTTTTAATTTGGCGGAGTGGACGGGACTCGAACCCGCGACCCCCGGCGTGACAGGCCGGTATTCTAACCGACTGAACTACCACTCCATAGTCGGCGCCGACTGGAGCCTTGGCTCCGGACGACTGGCTGGGCGTTTGATTACGCCCTGCTGTTTTGGCGTCCCCTAGGGGATTCGAACCCCTGTACTCACCGTGAAAGGGTGATGTCCTAGGCCTCTAGACGAAGGGGACAGAAACTTGTTTTACAACGCATTTTCTGTCTTGCGCTGGAAAGTCCGCCATCATAGCAGGCTTTTTCGCGCCTGGGAAGCTTCTTTTCAGACGCTTCCCAAATTCTGGTGGAGCTAAGCGGGATCGAACCGCTGACCTCTTGCATGCCATGCAAGCGCTCTCCCAGCTGAGCTATAGCCCCGTATCCGGTACGGCTGGACGGTTACTGCTGGAACCACCTTCGCTGCCTGCCGCTTACCGCAGCATTTGCAGCGAAGACAGGATTATATAGCGAATTTCGCAACGAATGCAACATTTTTTATTGCGTTTGCAGCGATTAACGACATAATCCCTCACCCAAAGAAAAACCCGCATGGCGCAAACCATGCGGGTTTAGTTTTGGCGGAGTGGACGGGACTCGAACCCGCGACCCCCGGCGTGACAGGCCGGTATTCTAACCGACTGAACTACCACTCCTTAGTCGGCTGCCGCTTCAAGCTGATGCTTGAGACGACATGCTGGACGTCTGATTACGCCCTGCTGTTATGGCGTCCCCTAGGGGATTCGAACCCCTGTACTCACCGTGAAAGGGTGATGTCCTAGGCCTCTAGACGAAGGGGACAGAAACTTGTCTTTCAACACGTTCCGTCTGGCGGCACCCGAAAACAACCTGGATGACACCTAAATCTTGGTGGAGCTAAGCGGGATCGAACCGCTGACCTCTTGCATGCCATGCAAGCGCTCTCCCAGCTGAGCTATAGCCCCATGGTACTGCCATTTACTGCAACTTGCTGCGTTTTCGCCTGATTTAACTGCCGTTTCAAGCGAAGCCAAGATTATATATCAACTACCAATCTTTGCAAGCTCCCGTTTCAGCTTTTTTCGCTTTCCCGTCACTTCAATATTCAGCTCGGAGATCGCGAAAATCCTTGCGGATCCGCCAGCCCGCTTGGTCAGGGACCGCGCTGCAGGGAGAAAAAGATTATGCGCAAATCCGGCCCGGAGCGCAAGCCCCCGGCGCGGACTTTTTCACGACTTTTTATGCAGCTGCCGCCAGGCGCCGCAGCACCGTGTCGCGGCCGAACAGTTCCAGCACCGCATCGATACCCGGCGTCTGCAGCTGGCCGGCCACCAGCAGGCGAACCGGCATGGCCAGCCGGGGCATCTTCAGGCCGAACTCGGCCAGCACCGCCTTGAAGGTGACGCTGATGGCTTCGCGCTTCCATTCCGGCAGCGCGGCCAGCTGGGTGGCCAGCGCTGCCAGCGCGGGCTGGATCTCCGGGGTCAGATGCTCGGCCTTGAGCGCGGCATCCGCCTGCGGCTCGCCGCGATAGAACAGCAGTGCCGCCTGCGCAACTTCCTTCAGCGTATTGGCGCGGTCCTTCACCAGCGCCACCACGCCAGCCAGGTCCGCCCCTTCCACCTTGCCGCCGAGCGCCTCGATGAACGGCTGCGTCAGCGTGGCCAGGCGCTGGTTGTCCCCGGCCTTGATGTAGTGGTTGTTCAGCCAGGCCAGCTTCTCGGGGTTGTACTGGGCCGGCGACTTGCCCAGGTGCTCCAGGTCGAACCATTCAACGAACTGCTCGCGCGAGAAGATCTCGGCATCGCCGTGGGCCCAGCCCAGGCGCGCCAGGTAGTTCAGCACGGCTTCGGGCAGGTAGCCTTCGTCGCGGTAGCCGGTCACGGCCATGGCACCATGGCGCTTGCTCATCTTCTCGCCCTGCTCGTTGAGCACGGTCGGCAGGTGGGCATAGACCGGCGGCGTGCCGCCCAGCGCGCGGATGATGTTGATCTGGCGCGGGGTGTTGTTGACATGGTCGTCGCCGCGGATCACGTGCGTGATCTTCATATCGAGGTCGTCCACCACCACGCAGAAGTTATAGGTGGGAGTGCCGTCCGGGCGCGCGATCACCAGGTCGTCGAGCTCGTCGTTGGAGATCTCGATGCGGCCCTTGACCGCGTCATCCCACACTACACTGCCGCCGATCGGGTTCTTGAAGCGGATCACCGGATCGACGCCCGCCGGCGGCTCGGGCAGGACCTTGCCCGGCTCGGGACGCCAGAAGCCGTTGTAGCGCGGCTTCTCGCCGCGCTCGCGCTGGGCTTCGCGCAGGGCGTCCAGCTCTTCGGTGCTCATGTAGCAGCGGTAGGCCAGGCCGGACTCGACCATCTGCGCGACCACCTCGCGGTAGCGGTCCATGCGCTGCATCTGGTAGAACGGGCCTTCGTCGATATCCATCTCGAGCCAAGCCATGCTTTCCAGGATCACGTCGACCGCTTCCTGCGACGAACGCTCGACGTCAGTGTCTTCGATGCGCAGGATGAAATCGCCCTGCATACGGCGGGCGAAGGCCCAGGGATAGAGCGCGGAGCGGATATTGCCGAGGTGAATGAAACCGGTCGGGCTCGGCGCAAAGCGGGTGCGGACGCGTTGGGTCATGGTCAGGGGCAGAAACAAGAAAGCCCGCGCGCAGCGGCGCGCAGGCTGGTGTATGTGCAGGCCTTGCATTATACCAACGCGCATCCCTCGCCCCGCCCGGCGTGCCGGCGCCGCGCGGAATCATTTATGCTTGCGCCGGTCTGAGGTGATGCCGGTGATTCAGGCAGTGCGACGCCAGCCCCATGGAGGAGCGCCCGCATCACATCCCTGTATCCGCCGGTCCCACCTGGTTACTGATCCCGCTTCATGCAACGACGTCATTTCCTCGGCATCTCCGCGGCCGCCCTGCTGGCGGGCTGCTCGCTCGGCCCGCGTCCCGCGCCGCCGGTCGCCACCACCCCGCCCGCGCCGCGGCCCGTCAAGATCGGCCTGGCGCTGGGCGGCGGCGCGGCGCGCGGCTTTGCCCATATCGGCGTGATCAAGGCGCTCGAAGCGCAAGGCATCCATGCCGACCTGGTCACCGGCACCAGCGCCGGTGCAGTCGTGGCGGCGCTTTACGCCAGCGGACTGAATGGCTTCCAGCTGAACAAGCTGGCGCTGACCATGGACGAGGCCGCCATCGCCGACTGGGCCCTGCCCTTTGGCACCCGCTTTGGCGGCTGGCTCAAGGGCGAGGCGCTGCAGAACTACATCAACCGGCTGGTGCAGAACCGGACGATCGAGGCCATGAAGCTGCCGCTGGGCATCGTCGCCACGGACCTCAAGAGCGGCGAGAAAGTCCTGTTCCGCCGCGGCAACACGGGCCAGGCCGTGCGCGCGTCGAGCAGCGTGCCCGGCGTGTTCCAGCCGGTGTCGATCCAGGGGCATGACTATGTCGACGGCGGCCTGGTCGAGCCGGTGCCGGTGGATTCCGCGCGCAGCATGGGCGCGGACTTCGTCATCGCGGTCAATATCTCGGCAGAACCGTCGGCGCAGAAGAACGCCGGCCAGAGCGGCGTGCTGCTGCAGACCACCGCGATCATGGGCCAGTCGATCAACAAGATGGCACTCGCGCGCGCCGACGTGGTGATCCGCCCCGAGCTGCCCGATATGGGCGGCAGCGACTTCAACGCCCGCAACCGGGCCATACTGGCCGGCGAACAGGCCACCATGGCGGTGATGGCAACGCTGCGGCAGCGACTGGAGCAGGCCCGCCTGGCACCGGCCGGAACGGTCGCAGCGCAATAGCCCTGGAGAGCACGCCTCGCCAACGCAAAAAGGACTGCCGCAGCAGTCCTTTTTGCTTGAAGCGTGCCGGAACCTCAGCCGCCGTACATCGATGCGCGGGCGACCTTGGGGTCGTAGCGCTTGAGCGTCTCGACCATGTCGCCGAGACCATCGGCACCGCCCTCCTTGCCATCCTCGATACGGCGGGCGCCGTTGTAGCGGGTCACCCAGTAAGCCGCACGCATGTCGTCGACACGGATCTTGCTGCCCGTGGACGGGGCATGCACGAACTTGTTGTCGCCGATATAGATGCCGACGTGCGAGAAGGTCTGGCGCATGGTGTTGAAGAACACCAGGTCGCCCGGACGCAGGTCGCTGGCCGCCACGGTGGCGCCGACGCGGCTGATTTCGACTGAGCGGCGCGGCAGCATGAAGCCGAAGGTGTCATTGAACACGTAGCGGACGAAGCCGCTGCAGTCCAGGCCGGATTCGGGGCTGTTGCCGCCAAAGCGGTAACGCACGCCAATCAGGCCCAGCGCATTCATGACCAGGTCGCCAGCCTTGCTGGCAACGTTGCTGGTGGAATTCACCACCGACGACAGCAAGCCGCGCTTGCCTTCCGCATGCGAGTCCGCGGCCTGGGCCGTGGCATCGATACGGGCGTCGGCATCCTTGAATACCGTATCCGCCAGCACTCCATTCGACACAGTCGCACCGCAGGCAATGGCAATTCCGACAGCGGCGCGCGCCAGGGAATGAAGTACCGATCGCTGCATTGGTTCTCCCGTTGATCGTTCCAAAGCAAGCCCCGGCACAAGTCCGGGGCGGGCTGGGTATCTGTGAAATTCGCGTGAACTTCGCGAGAAATTCTTGTGAACTGCGGGGAGAACCCTATGCAACATCCGCACCAGGCTTACAGGCCTGTCTTGCACCGCAAACGTGCCGTGCACGATCCAATGCGTCGGACGGACCACCCCCAAAACTAGTTCTCGCGGGATGGTAAAGGGTTGTCATTCACATGTCAAAGTTCGTTACAAATTCGCCGGATTTGACTGGCGAATCAACGATATAGGCGGGATTTCGCATCTTGTTTATCGGATTACTCCGATCAACCGGATGCTAGTCAGGCGGGGCCGCGGCGTTGCTGCGCCGCACACTTCCGGCTCAGGCCGCGCCGACCTGTGCCGCCGCCATCAGCTTGCGCGTATAGGGGTGCTGGGGTGCGCCCAGCACTGCTTCGGTATCGCCGGCCTCGACCACCTCCCCCGCCTTCATCACGAGGACCCGATGCGCCATGGCACGGATCACCGCCAGGTCATGGCTGATGAACAGGTAGGTGAGGTTGTACTTGTGCTGCAGCTGGGACAGCAGCGCCAGCACCTGCTGCTGGATCGACACGTCCAGCGCCGAAGTGGGCTCGTCCAGCACCAGGATCTGCGGCTTGAGGATCAGCACCCGGGCAATGGCGATGCGCTGCCGCTGCCCGCCCGAGAATTCATGTGGATAGCGGCCCAGCGCGGTGCGGTCCAGGCCGACCTCGCGCAGGGCTTCGATCACGCGCTGGCGCGTGCCCTCGCGCGACAGCCCGGGCTGGTGCAGCGCCAGGCCTTCGCCGACGATCTGCTCGATGGTCATGCGCGGCGCCAGCGAGCCGAACGGGTCCTGGAACACCACCTGCATGCGCGCGCGCAACTGGCGGCGATCGTCGCGCGTGGCGGTGTCGAAGCTGCGGCCCAGGAAATGGATGGTGCCGCCGCTTTTGCGCTGCAGCGCCAGCACGGTATGCGCCAGCGTGGTCTTGCCCGAACCGGACTCGCCGACGATGCCGACGGTCTCGCCCTCGCGCAGCTGGAAGTCCACGTCCTTGACCGCCGCGAACTGGTCCTTGCCGAACCAGCCGGCCAGCCCGCGGCGCTTGCGCGCGTAGTTGACGCTCAGCTTGCGCGCTTCCAGCAGCACCGGCGCCAGCGGCACCAGCGGCAGCACCTCGCGCCTGGGGCGGCTGTCGATCAGCTTGCGGGTGTAGGGGTGCTGGGGGGCGGCAAACACCTGCGCGGTCTCGCCGGTCTCGACCAGCACGCCCTTCTCCATCACGCCCACGCGCTGGGCAAAGGCGCGCACCAGGTTCAGGTCGTGGGTGATCAGCATCACCGCCATGCCGAACTCGGCCTGCAGGTCGCGCAGCAGGTCCAGGATCTGGGCGCGGATGGTCACGTCCAGCGCCGTGGTCGGCTCGTCGGCCAGCAGCAGCTTGGGGCGGCAAGCCAGCGCCATGGCGATCATGGCGCGCTGGCGCTGGCCGCCCGAGAGCTGGTGCGGAAAGCTGTCGAAGCGGTGCGCGGCGTCGCTGATGCCAGTGCGCTCCAGCAGCGCGATGGCGCGCTCGCGCGCGGCGCGGCGGTCCAGGCCCTCGTGCAGCGCCAGTGTCTCGACGATCTGGTTGCCGATGGTGTACAGCGGGTTGAGCGCCGTCATCGGCTCCTGGAAGATCATCGCGATCTCCGCGCCGCGGATGCCGCGCATCTCGCGGTCCGACACCTCCAGCAGGTTCTTGCCCTCGAAGCGGATCGCGCCGTCGTAGTAGGCGTCTTCCACCAGCCGCAGCATCGCCAGCGCGGTCACGGTCTTGCCCGAGCCCGATTCGCCCACCAGCGCGTAGCGCTCGCCCGCGCGCAGGTCGAAGCTGACTTCGCGCACGGCACGGGTGGCATGCTCGCCGTGGCCAAAAGTGACGGAAAGCTTGTCGACGCACATCAGCGTGGAACCGGGCGCCGGCGCCGCGGCCGGCGCCACGGCCGGCTGGATCACGGGAGACACCGCGGTCATGGCGTGGCCTCCGGTGCTGCCCCGGCCGGCGCGCCGGCCGGGATCTTGGGCTCGACCCGGCCGCGCAGCGCCGCCAGGCCCAGGCGGGTATCGAAGGCATCGCGCAGCGCGTCGCCCATGAAGGTCAGCAGCAGCAGCGTGACCACCAGCACCGCGAAGGTCGACAGCGAAATCCACCACGCATCCAGGTTGGCCTTGCCCTGCGCCAGCAGTTCGCCCAGGCTGGGCGTGGTGGGCGGCACCCCCATGCCGAGGAAGTCCAGGCTGGTCAGCGCCAGGATGGCGGCGCTCATGCGGAACGGCAGGAAGGTGATCACCGGGGTCAGGCTGTTGGGCAGGATATGGCGCCACATGATCTGCACGTTGGACAGGCCCAGCGCGCGCGCGGCCTTGACGTAGTCGAGCGAGCGGTTGCGGTAGAACTCGGCGCGCACGTAGTCGGACAGGCCCATCCAGCCGAACAGCGACAGCAGGATGATAAGCAGCGCCAGGCTGGGCTCGAAGATCGAGGCAAAGATGATCAGCAGGTACAGCTCCGGCATCGAGCTCCAGATCTCGATGGCGCGCTGCGAGAACAGGTCGAAGCGCCCGCCGAAGAAGCCCATCAGCGCCCCCGTCAGCGTTCCCACCAGCACCCCGATCACGGTCAGCGCCATGCCGAACAGCACCGACACCCGGAAGCCGTACAGCAGCCGGGCCAGGATGTCGCGGCCGCGGTCGTCGGTGCCCAGCCAGTTCTCTGCCGACGGCGGCGCCGGGTTCGGCTCCTTGGCAAAGTAGTTGAGCGAGTCGTACGAATAATGGTTCAGCGGGAACACCGCGAAGTTGCCGTTGGTGGTGATGCGGTCGCGGATATACGGATCGAGGTAGTCCGCGGGCGTGGCGAAATCGCCGTCGAAGGTGGTTTCCGGGTAGACCTTGACGATGGGGAAATACCATTCGCCCTTGTAGTGCACCACCAGGGGCCGGTTGCTGGACAGCAGCTCGGCGCCCAGGCTCAGCATGAAGATGACCACGAAGATCACCAGGCTCCAGTAGCCGCGCCGGTTGCGGCGAAAGCGCTGCCAGGCGCGCTGGCGCGGCGAGGGCGAATGCGGCAGGCCGTTGGGGGCCGCGTGCGTGAACAGTTTCATCGGTGCAAGCCCTCGAAATGGATGCGCGGGTCCACCAGCACGTAGCAGACATCGGAGATCAGGCGCGTGACCAGCCCGATCAGCGTGAACAGGTAGAGCGTGCCCAGCACCACCGGATAGTCGCGCCGCAGCACCGCTTCATAGGACAGCAGGCCCAGCCCGTCCAGCGAGAACAACGTTTCGATCAGCAGCGAGCCGGTGAAGAAGGCGCCGATGAACGCGGCCGGGAAGCCCGTCACCAGCGGGATCAGCGCGTTGCGGAACACATGCTTCCACAGCACGCGGCGCTCCCCTAGGCCCTTGGCGCGCGCGGTCAGCACGTATTGCTTGCGGATTTCCTCGAGGAAGGCATTCTTGGTCAGCATGGTGACCACCGCGAAGCTGCCCACCACCGATGCCGTGATCGGCAGCACCAGGTGCCACAGGTAGTCCATCACCTTGCCCATCAGCGAAAGCTGATCCCAGTTGTCGGAGGTCAGCCCGCGCAGCGGGAACCACTGCACGAAAGTGCCGCCGCCGAACAGCACCAGCAGCAGCACGCCCAGCACGAAGCCAGGGATGGCATAGCCCACCAGCACGATGATGCTGGTCACCACGTCAAAGCGGCTGCCCGCGCGGATGGCCTTGGAGATGCCCAGCGGCACCGATATCAGGTAAGTCAGGAAGAAGGTCCACAATCCCAGGCTGACCGACACCGGCAGCTTGGACTTGACCAGCTCCCACACGCTGCGGTGCTGGAAATAGCTCTGGCCCAGGTCGAACTGCGCAAAGCGCTTGAGCATCAGGAAGTAGCGCTCCAGCGGCGGCTTGTCGAAGCCGTACAGGGCCTGGATCTCCTTGATCTTCTCGGGGTCGACGCCGCGCCGCCCACGGTATTCGGCGCCGCCGCCGCTGGCTTCGCCAGCGCCGCCCCGCCCTTTCAGTTCCATCATCATCTGTTCGACCGGACCGCCCGGCACGAACTGGATCACCACGAAGGTCAGCGTGATGACCCCGATCAGCGTCGGGATCATCAGCAGGATGCGCTTGAGCAGGTAGGCAAGCATCGGCCGGTCCTCTTCCTTGTCTTGGTCGCGGCGGGGCGCGTCAGCGCGCCTGCGGCTGCAGGTCCGTGCGCCACCAGTGGCTCAGGACCCAGCCTTCGGCCGTGTAGTAATACGGAAGGCGCTCCGGGTAGGCCAGCGTCTTGCGGTATGACACCCGGTGCGAGGCGCTGTACCAGTTCGGCACGATGTAGTAGCCATGCATCAGCACCCGGTCCAGCGCCCGCCCGGCGGTGACCAGCTCCTGCCGGGTATGGGCGTGCAGCACGTTGTCCACCAGCTTGTCGACCACGGGCGACTTCAGCCCGAACAGGTTGTCCGAGCCCGGCGTGCCGGCCGCCTCGCTGGAAAAGCGGTCGCGCAGCTCGTTGCCGGGGCTTTGCGAGTCGGGGAAGCGGATCGACACCATGTCGAAGTCGAAATCCTCCAGCCGCTTCTGGTACAACGCAAAGTCCGTGGTGCGCTGGTTCACCTGGATGCCGAGCTTCTCCAGGTTGCGCACATAGGTGGTGATGACGCGGCTCATGGCGCCGCCGTCGTCGAGGAACTCGAACACCAGCGTCTCGCCCTTGGCGTTGCGCAGCGCGCCATCCGTATAGGTCCAGCCGGCCTGGGCCAGCAGGCGCCGTGCCTCGCGCAGGTTGTCGCGCAGCGAACGCGGCGCCGCAGTGCTGGGCTGGACCACGTCCGGGCCGAACACCTCTGGCGGCAATTCCGCGCGCAGCGGCTCAAGCAGCGCCAGCTCGCCCGTGCCGGGCCTGCCGTCGAAGGTGGCGCTGGCGGCCAGCTCGCTGTTGGAAAACCAGCTGTCCAGCCGCTTGTAGGCACCGTAGAACAACTGCCGGTTCAGCCACTCGAAGTCAAGCGCAAGGATCAGGGCCTGGCGCACGCGCACGTCCTGGAACATCGGCTTGCGCATATTCATCACGAAGCCCTGCATGCCGGCACCGTTGCGGTGCGGGAACTCGGTCTTCAGCAGCTCGCCGTTGCGAAAGCGGGTGCCCTGGTAGCTCTTGGCCCAGTTCTTGGCCTTGTATTCGACGATGGCGTCGAACTCCCCTGCCTTGAAAGCCTCGAGCTTGGCGGTCTCGTCCTTGTACAGGCGGTAGGCCACGCGCGCGAAATTGAAGGTGCCGCGGCGCACCGCGAGATCCTTGCCCCAGTACTTCGGGTCGCGCTGGAAGATGATGCCGCGGCCGGCGTCATAGCGCTCGATCAGGTAGGGGCCGCTGGTGACCGGCGGCTCGAAGGTCAGCTTCTCGAACGGGACCTTGGCCGTCCATTTCTTCGAGAACACCGGCAGCGAGCCGACGATCAGCGGCAGCTCGCGGTTGCGCTGCTTGAATTCGAAGCGCACCGTGCGCTCGCCGGCAACGATCACCGCCTTCACATCGGCACACATGCTGCGGTAGCCCGGGCTCGAGGCCTTGCTCATCAGCATGTCATAAGAATATTTGACATCCGATGCCAGCACCGGGTCGCCATTGGTGAAGCGCGCCTGTGGCCGGATCGTGAACGTGACCGACAGCTCGTCCGGCGCCACCGTGACGTCCTCGGCGAGCAAGCCATAGGCGCTTGCGCTCTCATCGGCGCTGCTGATCAGCAGCGACTCGAACATCAGCGCGTTCAGGCCGGGCGCCGACGTGCCCTTCAGCGTGAACGGATTGAACTTGTCGAAACTGGTGCGTCGGTCCGGATTGGCGAGTGTCAGCGTGCCGCCGGTGGGTGCATTGGCATTGGCATAGTCGAATTGCCTGAAATCTGCCTGGTACTTCAGGTCCCCGTGCAGCGCGAAGCCATGCGCCGCCAGCGCCGGATCGGAAAAGAGAGAGACCCCCGCCGCCAGCGCCATTGCCAGCCCGCTTGCGACCCAACCGCGCAGTACCGCATCCCGCCGGAAGCACTGCCATGCCGCCTGAAGCGGCCAACGTGCTTGAATAGGCATCCCGTTGGATTCCTCCACTATGACCTGTGGGGGCCCGGCATTCTGCGGCCGGGCCAAGTATGAGACAATTTTACATGCGTCCGGGGTGGCGCCAGCCATCCGGACATTCCCTCTGCGCGGCGCAATAAAAACCGCCGCAGGACAGCAAAAGCACGCGCACGGCCGCACGGCGGACGCACGAAGCGTGCCTGATACACCACCTTGGAGAACTTATGGGATTTCTGGCAGGTAAGCGGATCCTGATCACCGGCTTGCTCTCTAACCGGTCGATCGCCTATGGCATCGCATCGGCGTGCAAACGCGAAGGCGCCGAACTGGCCTTCACCTATGTCGGCGAACGGTTCAAGGACCGGATCAGCGACTTTGCCAAGGAATTCGGCACCGACCTGGTGTTCGAGTGCGATGTCGGCAGCGACGAGCAGATCGCCGCGACCTTCGCCGCGCTGGGCCAGCGCTGGGAAAAATTCGACGGCCTGGTGCACTCGATCGGCTTCGCGCCGCGCGACGCCATCGCCGGCGATTTCCTGGAAGGCCTGTCGCGCGAAGGTTTCCGCATCGCCCATGACATTTCCGCCTACAGCTTCCCGGCACTGGCCAAGGCCGCGCTGCCACTGCTGTCGGACAAGGCCTCGCTGCTGACGCTGACCTACCTGGGCGCCGAGCGCGTGGTCCCCAACTACAACACCATGGGCCTGGCCAAGGCCTCGCTGGAAGCCAGCGTGCGCTACCTGGCCTCGTCGGTCGGCCCGCGCGGCATCCGCGCCAACGGCATCTCCGCCGGCCCGATCAAGACCCTGGCCGCCTCGGGCATCAAGGGCTTCGGCAAGCTGCTCGGCCACTTCGAAGACGTTGCGCCGCTGCGCCGCAACGTCACCATCGAAGAAGTCGGCAACGTGGCCGCCTTCCTGCTGTCCGACCTGGCCAGCGGCGTGACCGGTGAGATCACCTATGTCGACGGCGGCTTCAACGTGGTCGGCGCAAGCGTCGCGGACGCAGAGTAAGCCCGGCCCGCCAGCGGGCCGCGGATGAAAAAGGGGTGCCCGATGAGGCACCCCTTTTTTTTTCCTTGCGGACCTGTGACGCACCAGGTCCGCCTGCATCACGCCTGCGCCGCAGCGGGCGCGCCCTGCCGGCGCATGCTCAGCATCGACCACGCATAGACCACCAGGCCGCCCAGCGCCAGCAGCAGGCCCACCCAGCCGGTGGACTCCCAACCGTAGCCGGCGGCAATGGTCACCCCGCCCAGCCACGCACCGAGCGCATTGGCCATGTTGAAGGCCGAGTGGTTGAGGGCCGCGGCCAGCGTCTGCGCGTCGCCGGCGACATCCATCAGCCGGATCTGCAAGGCCGGGCCCAGTGCCACCGTTCAGGTGGCCGGCTTGCGGGATGGAGATGGCGAGGTCGCCGGCGGCATCGGGCAGCAAACCCATGATGACGAATTCGCCGGCGCCGATGCCGAAGCTGCCGACACCGAGCGCCAGCAGCGGCAGGCGGCCGGATGAATTGTGATTGCGGGAAGAAAGGGAACCGTCAGCGCCGCGGACGGGCTCCGCGGCGGAATGTGCATGTGGGGCGGCCATGTACAGGATTGCAGGATGTTCAACAAAATGCCGCCCGCTGACGGGCGAGGTCAGTGCCCTCGCCTCTGACCGATCCAGCGTGCTCCTGTGCGGCTGCGGCAAAACCGCAAAGCTTGCCCGCGCCGGCCTGGCTGGCCGGCGTTGCGTTTGCCTACCTGGTCACATGGACCAGCCGGTGCCACCAGTACCGAAGCGAGTGCTTCGCTTTGCTGAACACCGGCTTGTGGTGGATGCCCACCCGGATGATGTAGCCGTAGAGCCCGACCAACACTGCCAGGAACACAAGGGACCAGATGATCCCTGCGCTGTGGGCCTCAGTCATTTCTTCTTCTTGGCGACCTCTTCATGCCCGCGCAACTGGACCGTGCTGAAGGGTGAGGCCGGCACGGATGGTTTCTTCGGTTGCTTGGGTTTCTTGGCTTCGCGGCTGCTGCGTAGTTGACTCTTGGCCATGATGGGCTCCTGAATGGCTTGCCTGGAGAAAATGGCAACCCCAGCATACGCGCTAATTCGCCGGCAAAAGAAATATCTTTCGCGAAGAACGCGGCCATGCGCTGCAGCAGGCCGCGGAGACAGATGTCCGGCTAGCGGGAAACGGGTGCATACTAGGGCCGGCAGCACCGCCTGGCGCCAGCAAGCCCGACATGCACGGCGTACCGTGACCGGACAGGAGTCTGCAATGGCACTGAACTTTCCCAATCCCAGCCGCAGCTACGATGCGGCGCGGCACTGCGTTTGCTTCTGGGGCTACGACAACGCGCGCGAAGTGGCATTCCAGGTCACTGACGACATTCTTCTGCGCCTGAGCCACCAGGGCGCCGCGGAAGAATCCGCCCTTCTCGCCACCTTCGACCATCATCGGGACCAGATCCTGCAACTGGCCAGGGACCTCTACAACCCCGGGGAACGTACCACCTACACGATTTCCTGAGCGGAGCCGGAAACGCAGCTTGGCGGTGGGGCCAGGCACAATACTCGCCCCACCGCCGCGCTGCCTGGTTCTGCCCGCTATGCTTGCGCCCGGTCAGTTCAACCCGCCCGGATTCTGCGCCGCGCTGCGTTGCTTCGCCTTGGCCGCCCAGAACGCGCCAATCTGCCTCTCAGTCACCTCGCCCTTCTTCTTGGCGTCGATCTGGTCAAACTGTTTGTAGACTTCCGGCATACCCGCCTGCGCTTCCTCACGGGTCAGCTTGCCATCGTGATTGGCGTCCGCCGTCTTGAACTTCTCCGAGAACTTCGCCTTGGCTTCCTTGGCATTCATCGGCGGTTGCTGTTGCTGCGCACCAATGGCTCCGGAGGCGAGGCATGCCGCCAGCGCCAGGCTGGCAATCGAAAGTTGTCGCGCAATCATCTGAGTCTCCCTGGATAGTTGGATGGCGAGTGCAGCCGGCCTGATGGTCGTCCGCGACGGGCCAGTTCTCGCAGAGGTCGGGATACATCCATTGCCCGGACCCTGCCCGAGATCATCGTCGGCTTTCAGGGAATAGGGAATTTAGTATTTTCGGCATCCGATATTAGAACCCTCCCAGGAGCGTGGCCGGTGCCGCGGCCGGGACATCTCACGGGGGCGTGGTGGACCTCAGCGACGCCGGGGCCGGCCTTTGAGCAAGGCGCCCCTCCATTCCTATCGCCCTTCGTCCTGCCGCAGCCTTGCCAGGTTGTGCTTGATCACGTCCAGCACCGCCGCGGTCATCACCGAGGTGGAGACACCAAACATCAGGATGCCGTTGGCCGCCTCGAGCGGCCCCAGCAGGCGCCGGGTTTCGGACATGACGATGTCGCCGTAGCCCAGCGTGGCGAAGTTCACGCCCGAGTGATAGAGCGCGGTAGCAAAATCGCCGAACTCGCCCAGCAGCATGAATAAGGCGGCCCAGATCGCCATCTGCACGAAATTGCCGAGCAACATCAGCACCATCACGACCGACAACAGCAGGATGTCCTGCCCCAGCGATTCGCGGCCTTGCCGGGCATGCTTGAAGCGCACGTAGTAGCGCAGGCAGATGGCCACTAAGACCGCCTGCAGCAGCATGCAGAGCAACATCACGGGAAGGCCGGTCAGCAGATTGCGCAGCATGGTCGCCCTGTTCAGCCAGTGAGCCGGCGTGTGCGGCGGGGCTGGCCGAGCAGCTCGATCATCAGCCAGGCATATAGCGTGACGCCGATAAACAGGCCCATGCGCACGGCGAAGGCGGTATAGACATCCTTCCCGGCCGCGCTGTCCTGCACGGACTGGCCCAGCAGGATGATCAGCGTCACGAGGGTGTTCACCCAGAAGCCTGGCGGGTATCGCGACGGGCTGAGGCCATACAGCTTGCGCGCCGCCAGCAGGCCAAACAGCAGCATCCACAGGAAGTACATCCACAAATGCACGAACAGGCTGAGCGCGCACCAGAACAGGATGGCCAGCATGCCGCCCAGCATGGTGGAGCCAAGCAGTTCGCGCCCGGCGCCGCGTGCAGTGGTGGTGCAGCTTTGCCGGCCGAGGCTGACCGCTTTCATGATGATCGGGATGTATGCGGCCGGGTCGTTCAGCGCCAGCAGGAAGGCCGGCATCACCACCAGCGCAGCGCGCAGCGCAATCCAGGCAGCCTGGTCATCCGGCAGGGCCTTGGCCGCAGCCGGCGCCTGCGCGCCGGCCGGCTCGGGAAACAGCCAGTGGCCAAGTGCCAGCACCACGACCGCGACAAGCAGTCCCTTGACCAGGGCACCGATGACCATGACCGCCAGCCCGAAATCGAAGGTGCCCGCCGCCGAGATCATGGTCAGACCGATCACCAGAAAGGTGGAGACCAGGTTGTTGCCGCCGCGCAGTCCGTAGCGAAAGGCCAGGAACAGGCACAGGCCGATCATCAGCAGGCCGCTGACGCGGTAGTAGCGCAGCAAGGGGATCAGCAGCAGGCCGGTGCCGGTGGTCAGCATCATGACCAGCACCAGGCCCAGCCCGGCCTTGGGCGTCATCGGCCGGTTGACGCTGGCCAGCAGGAACACGCCGAGCACCGGAGCGAGCATGGGGATCGGCAGGCCCAGGCCGAAGCTGGCCGCCAGGCACAGCGCGGTGCCGCTCGCCACGCGCAGCGAACGCTGCGCGCGTGGATCGCGCGCGGGCAACGGCGGCGCCGGGCTGTCAGTAGACATAGGAAAGCCAGCTCATCAGGTACAGGAATACGCGGCCGAGCGGGTTGAGCGGATTGCCCTGGGTGGGAAACGCCATGACCTCGGCCTGCCCGCCCACGCGAATGCCGCGCATCGAGGCGAGCTCGCCCTGGGCAAACTCGACCACCACCGGGAAGCGTTGCGCCGGCCGCAGCCAGTCTCGGCTGTTCTGCACCGTCGGCAAGCTGCCCGGCGGCGTGCTCGGGCCGACGTTGACGCCATAGCCGACGCTGCGCACACGGCCTTCAAAGATCCTGCCCGGCAGCGCATCCAGCACGATGGCAACCGGCGTGCCGGGCTCGACACGGCCCAGGTTGTTCTCGGTCATTTCCGCGCTGATCCACAGATCGTGGATCGCGATCAGCGTCATGACCGGGTTGCCGGCAGCGGCAAACTGGCCGGCATCGGTGCGCAGGTCGGTGACCAGCCCCGCGGCGCGCGCGCGCACCTGCGTATTGGCAAGATCCAGTTCGGCCTTTTCCAGGGCCGTGGCGGCGCTGCGCAGCTTGGCGTTCTCTTCCTCGCTGCCCCCCTGCTGTTCGCGCGCGCGCTGGACCTCGGCCCTGGCGGCTGCGACCTGGCTGACAGCCTGCTCGAGGGTGGCCCGCGCTACCTCCAGACGGCGCAGGGAAATGGTGCCGGGGTCATCGCTGTACAGGCGCTCCAGGCGGTCGCTGTCCTGGCGCGCCTTGAGCTCGTTGGCGCGTGCTGCGCGCAGCGATGCCTGCGCCGATTCAATGCCCGCGGTGCTGGCGCCGATCTGCCGGCGTGTCGACTCCAGATCGGCGCGGGCGCGGTCCACGGCGATCTTGTAGTGCTGGGGATCCACCTCGAACAGGACAGTGCCGGCCGCGACGTCCTGGTTGTTGCGCACATGCACCTTGGTCACGCGCCCGGACACTTCCGCAGCGACCGGCACCACGAAGGCCTGTACCCGCGCCTGCTGCGTGTATGGGGTCAACCGGTCGGCAAACAGGTACCAGGCCAGGCTGATGACAATCAGCAAGAGTACCCAGCGCACGCCCTTCTTTGCCGGGTCGGCGGCGGGCGGCGGCGCGCCGGGCGCTGGCGCTGCCGGAGCTGCGGGGGGTTGCGGGGCGTCGCTCATCGGCACTCGCTCACGGATATCTACCTCTGCGTCACAGGGAGGCTGGCACCGGCGGACGGCGGGCCTGGCTCATCCAGCAGGTTCCCCCAGTCGGTGCGCTGCTGCATCTGCTGACGGGTGGCCGGGTCCACCAGTGGCTGCTCGCTGTGCCAGCCGCCGCCGAGCGCCTTGTACAAGGCGATCAGGTTGCTGACGGCATTGCTGCGGTTGACCAGGTAGGAGTCCTGCTGCGTGGCCAGCGCACGCTGGGAATCCAGTACGCGCTGGAAGTCCGAGTAGCCTTCGCGGTAGAGCGCGTTGGCCAGCGTCAGCGAACGCCTGGCGGCCAGCGCGCTGTCGCGCAGGATCTGCTCGCGCTCCAGCGCCTTGATCAGCGCACTGGCGGCATCGTCGGCCTCGCGCGCCGCCTGCCGCACGGCATCCTGGTAAGCGACGATCAGTTGCTGCAGGCGGGCGTCCTGCACGCGCACGGTGTTCTTGATGCGGCCGTAGTCGAACACATTCCAGCGCAGGCTGGGGCCGCCGATCAGTGCCAGGCTGTTTGGCGTGCCCGCCAGCGTGCTGGCGGACCAGACTATGCTGCCCAGCAGCGTCAGCGACGGATAGAGATCGGCTTCGGCCACGCCGATCAGCGC
Source organism: Cupriavidus sp. UYPR2.512 (assembly GCF_000379565.1). NCBI lineage: Bacteria > Pseudomonadati > Pseudomonadota > Betaproteobacteria > Burkholderiales > Burkholderiaceae > Cupriavidus > Cupriavidus sp. UYPR2.512. Next base: position 214,094 of record NZ_KB902853.1, read on the forward strand.
CGATTGCGCGGCGATCTGCAGCTCGGCGGCGCGGATATCCGGACGGCGCAACAGCAGGCTGGCGGGCACATCCTGCAGTACCGCGCGGTCGATCAGTGGAATCACCCCTTCCTTGCCTGCCAGTTCGGGCAGCTCCGGCAACGGGCCTGGCGGGCGGCCCATCAGCACCGCCAGGGCATTGCGGGTGCGCATGATCTGGCTTTCAAATTCAGGGATGCTGCTCAGGGTACCCAGGTACTGCGTCTTCGCTTGCTGCAGGTCGAGCTCGTCGGTCTCGCCGCTCTTGAACAGCCGCTCGGTGATTTCAAGGCTGCGCCTTTGCAGCGCTGCATTGTCGCGGGCGATGCGCAGCCGTGCCTCGGCCGTGCGCAGCGCAAAGTAGGTCTCAGCCACCTGGGCGCGCAGCAGCACCAGCACATCGTCACGGTTGGCGCGGGCGGAAAAATAGACAGCATCGGCAGATTCGATGGCGCGGCTGAAGCGGCCCCAGAAGTCAAGCTCCCAGCCGATGTCGAAGCCCGCGCTGTATTGCCAGAAGCGGCTATTCTGCGGGTTCAGGCCGCCGGCCTGCCGGCGATCCGTGTACAGGGCCTCGGCACTGGCCTGCTGCAGTTGCGGGAAGCGCCCGCTCTGGGCAATGCCCAGTTGGGCGCGCGCTTCCATCACGCGCAGGCCGGCAATCCGCAGGCTGGCATTGTGTGCGTCGGCTTCGGCGATCAGGCGTTCGAGCGTCGGGTCGGCAAAGACCTGCCACCACTCACGGATGTCGGGCTGTGCCCGCTGCCCGGTCGCCTGCTCAAGCGCGGGGCTGTTCCATTGCTGCGTCCAGGGCTCATGCTGCGCCTGGAAATCTGGCCCCAGGCGCGCGCAGCCGCCAAGGCAGCAGGCGCCGGCCAGCAATGCGCGCAATGGATGATGCCAGCGCGACATGGGCGGCCCGGACCACTTCAGGTCTGTTGCTGGTTGCCGGGCTCCGCCTGCGGCGGCGGGTCTTCCACCCATTGCCAGAACAGCTGATACCCGACCGCAAGCACCACCGGACCGATAAACAGGCCGATCACGCCGCCGGTCACCATGCCACCCAGGGCACCGATCAATACCACCGGCATCGGCACATCGACGCCACGCCCGAGCAGCAATGGCTTGAGCACGTTGTCGGCCAGTCCCGCCACGAAGACATAGATGGCGAAGACGATGGTGGCAACGCTGGCACCTTCCGTAGCAAAGACAAAGATGATCACTGGCACGGTGATCAGCGTGGCCGGCAACTGCGCGATGCCCAGCAGCAGCACGGCCATGGCCAGCACGCCCGCGGCGGGAACCCCCTTGATCACAAAGCCTATGCCGATCAGCAGCATCTGGATGAAGGCGATGCCGACCACGCCCTGCGCCACCGCGCGGATGGTCGCCGTGCATAGCGTGGCGATGCGCTGGCCCCGCTCCAGGCCGAAAACGCGCGAGGCAATCTGCACGGCGCTACGGTTGCCGGCCTCGCCGTAGGCCATGAAGATGCCCCCGATAATCAACGCGAAGACGAAGATCAGCAGCCCCTTGCCGATGCCGGCGGCTGCGGCCAGCACAGTCAGGCTGATTTCCTTGATCTGAGGCGCCAGCGTCTGCACCAAGCCGGCCAGGTCCGAGGCGGCATGCAGCCAGACGTCATACAAGCGCTGGCCAACCAGCGGCCAGCTGGCGACCGACTCATGCGGTGGCGGGATATGAATGCCTTCGTTCTTGACGATCGTGATCGCATTCTCCATCGAATCGACCATCGCGGCGCCCAACAGGTAGGCTGGCAGCGCAATGATGGCGATGGCGGCCAGCACGATCAGCGTGGCGGCGCGGCCGTCCTTGTTGCCCAGCCTGCGCCTGAGCCTGACCTGCAGCGGGTAGATGGTCACCGCCAGGATCACGGACCAGACAATGAGATCGAGGAAAGGGCGGAATATCTGGAAGCAGAAGATTGCCAGCACCGCGATCAGCCCGGCACGGATCAGCACGTCGAGTAGTCCGCGGGACAGCGCTCTCTCTGAAGTGGGCGTGGACAACATCGCTGGTCTCCTGCAGATCACCGCAGAAATATCGGATCGACACCTCACCGCCGCGCATTCGCCCAGCCAGGTTACGTACCGGTCTCTTGCACAGGTGAAATCCAGTCTAGACGAGTGGCCGGACCGGGACAACCTCAAAACGTACGCCTATCGCTACATTGGCCGTCTAGTATTGGGGGAGTTGCAGGACGCCACCTGCCCGGTCCGCCCGGACTGGTTCATCCTGCATTCGCCGTGGAGGACCTATGGCCAGATTGCCGACCTCAGCCTTGGCCGTCATTTCGATGCTGCTTCTGCTTGCCGCCTGCGCCTCCCGGCCAGTCAATCCGCCGATCGCGCACGCGGACCAGAGTACCGGCTATCGATTCCTCACGCGCCCCCAGTATGCGGCGGACAACGAGAACCTGGTCATCCTTGCCTTCTCAGGGGGCGGTACTCGCGCGGCGGCATTCTCGTATGGCGTGCTTGAGTTCCTGCGCAATACCGAAGTCGTCGGACCCAAGGGCAACCGGTCACGCCTGCTCGACCATGTCGGCGTCATCACCGGCGTGTCAGGTGGCAGCTTTACTGCCCTCGCCTACGGCCTGTATGGCGACAAACTGTTTGATCACTACGAACAGAGCTTCCTCAAGCGCGACGTGCAGGGCGAGATCACGTTCCGGACGCTGAATCCGGCATATTGGCCCTCGTTGTGGTCGAGCGGATGGGGCCGCTCTGAACTGGCCGCCGACCTGTATGACGAAATCCTTTTCCATGGGGCAACCTTTGGCGACCTCCATCGGGGCAAGGGGCCGTTCATCATTGCCTCGGCCACGGACATCTCGACGGGCGCACGCCTGCCGTTCACGCAGACTACCTTCGACGTACTCTGCTCCGACCTCAATGCGCTGCGCCTTTCCCGTGCCGCCGCGGCATCGTCGGCAGTTCCCGTAGTCCTGACGCCCATCACGCTCAACAACTACGGCGGCAATTGCGGCTACGTGCCCCCCGACTGGATCAAGCCGTTTATCGGTGCCAGCGACCCGCCCCGGCCGGCCGCGCGCGCAACCCGGCACCTGAAGGAAGAAGCGGAATACGGGGACAGCATCAACCGGCCCTATATCCATGTCGTGGACGGCGGCGTCTCCGACAATCTGGGCATGCGCAGCGTGCTGGATTCCCTCGAGGTCCTGGAGGCCCTGCACCTGAACGGCCAGCCCTCGCCCCTGGACCATACCCGCAGGATCATTGTCTTTGTCGTCAATTCGCTGTCCACGCCCCGGACGGCATGGGACAAGTCGGAGTCTGCGCCGGGTACGCTGGAGATTCTGGTGAAAGCCACCGGCGTGCCAATCGACCACTATTCCTATGAGGCGACCGAACTGTTGAAAGACAGCCAGTCCCGGTGGCAAGCCATGCGCCGGCTGCGAGAGTCCCGCGCCTTTGCCGCGAACAAGGATGCTGCCGTCACTGCGGCGTTGCGCACACCGGACGCGACCATCTATGCCATCGATGTGTCGTTTGCCCGACTGACGGACAAGGCGGAACTGGATTACCTGAACGAGCTGGCAACGTCGTTCTCGCTGCCGGCCGAAGCCGTCGACCGACTGCGCGCCGCCGCGGGAAAGATCATCCTGGAGTCGCCCGATTTCCAGCGCTTGCTGAAGGACGTCGGTGCCAGGATCGTGACAGACCAGGTGCCCGGGAATCGCCCGGCGAGGACGAATCAGTAACCTGAATCCATGGGATGGCCCCAAGAGACTGGCGCGTCCTAGAGGATTCGAACCTCTGACCGCTCGCTTAGAAGGCGAGTGCTCTATCCAACTGAGCTAAGGACGCGAAGGCGTGCATTCTACCGCAGCGCCGCAGCGCAGTGACAAGCGGCGCGGGTCAGGACGCGGCACGCGGCTGTCCGCGGGTGATGTAGTGGCCATCGGCAGCGCCGCCATCGGCACCCTCCTCGCTGCCTGCCGGATGCAGGGACACGCAGTTGCGCCCTTTCAGCTTGGCGTCGTACAGCGCACGGTCGGCGCGGCGCATCAGCGCATCGGCGCCTTCGCCCGGCTGCCGCGCTGCCAGGCCGATGCTGACGGTATAGGCAATCGGGTCAGGCTCGGACGGGCATGGCGTGGCGCGCACCGCCGTGGCCAGCCGCAGGCAGGCCAGCCGGCCCTGCTCCAGCGCCGTATCCGGCATCAGGATGGCAAATTCCTCGCCGCCCAGGCGCCCCGCCACATCGAACTGGCCGAAACTCTTGCGCAGCAGTCCGGCGAAATGCCGGAGCACGCTGTCGCCCGCCAGGTTGCCGTAGACATCGTTGATCGCCTTGAAGTGATCGAGGTCGACAAACGCCACCGTCAGGGGCTTGCGCTGCCGCTCGGCATGCAGGCAAGCTGCCTCCAGCTCCTCCCAGAACGCGCCGCGCAGCAGCACATCGGTCAGGTCGTCATGGCGCGCGCGCCGCTCCAGCATGCGGCGCAGCCGGTCGTGCGCCATCAGCGCAAAACTGACCGACACGCCCACCAGTGCAAAGACGTTGAGCATGGCGAGCTCGCCGTCCCACGGCATCGGCCGCGGCCAGGCGCCGCCCTGCATGACTGCCGCCAGCGGCAGCGCCACGGTCCATGCGTTGATGGCCGCCGCGGCGATGACGATCAGTACCAGCGACAACGCCGCCAGCCGGCCGGTGCCGCGCGTGGCCGGCACCGACGGCAAGGCGCTGCGGGCCAGGTCCAGCAGCAGTGCGATATGGCACATTGTCAGCAGCGGTGCCATCCCCGGCACCAGCGCCGGCACGGCCAGATACTGCGGCGCCAGGTCGTGCCAGGCCACTGCCGCTGCGGCCGCCAGGTTCAGCGCCAGCAACGGCGCGGCGCGGCCGGGCCGGCCCGCGAAATGCCGCGCGCCCACAGTCATCACCGAGAGCGCCGCCAGCAACGCCAGGTCACTCGATTCCAGCACCAGCCACAGCGGGCGCAGTTCCTGCACCGCCGCCAGGGCCGCGGCCATTGCGGCCAGCACACTCCCCAGCGCCCACGACGTCAGGCCGCTGCGATCCATGCCCGCCGAGCGGCGCAACATCACGCAAACCACAGCCATCTGCACGGCAAACAACCCTGCGATGAGCACAACTATGTGCGACTGAAACATCTTCATTCCCGTCCAAGGCGACAAGCGGTCGCTCCGCATGGCGCCGCTGTTACCTGCTCTTTGCCGGTCCTGTGTCGGACCGTTGTTATCAATGCCGCAACCCGTTTCCGTATGCCTGGCGCCGCCAGCCGGCAGACGCAAGCACGCCGAGGCGCCCGCCGCAGGCGGGAGCGCCGTTCTTGTTGTGGTGATCAGGTCAGCCCGGAAGGAAATAGGCAAACCGGGCGTTCCCAAAAGCACGCCGGTCGGACTGGTGCGGTGTGCGGATTATCCCAGCGCGCAAACCCAAGTCAAGCCAAAGCGCCCCCGCCAGAAGGGGGAGCAGGACAGCAAGGTTGAGTGCGCCAGAGCGGGCATCATCACATTAGATTGACCGCAGGCACGGAGCCCGGCTACAATCGCGGGCTTCGGAGCGTAGCGCAGCCTGGTAGCGCATCTGATTTGGGATCAGAGGGTCGTAGGTTCGAATCCTATCGCTCCGACCAGAAATACTCAATGGAAACAACGGCTTGGATCGAAAGATCCAAGCCGTTTTTCTTTTGTGCCAACCGGCTTCCAATAGCCGGACAGATCGCCGCCAAGCGGTGCGCTGCGCTATGCGGCGCCGGGCGCCCATACAATAGTCCCGCCAGCGCTGCTGGCCTGGCAAGATCCGTTCTCACCACCGCAGCAAGTCCGGCCAGATCAGCGCGCCCGCGAACAGCATCAGCATCACCGCGACAATGACCCATGGGCGTGGCCTGGTCGGCTGCACCCAAGTGCCGTCAACGATGGCGCGGATGGTATCGACGTCAAAGTGCCGCCCGCGCAGCATCTCCGCCAACCCGTGCGTGCCGGTGGCAGCTTCGCTGATCGGCACGGTGGGCTCCTGCGGACCGTAATAGTCAGTGATCTCCCGCAACAGCGTGCCAGCCCGCGGCGCCACTTTTCGTTCTCCTCTAGGTTAGTGCGAGCGCGTTAAAAGTCATATCAACCGGATGGGCTAACTGAATGCGCCAGCCGGGAGGATGCCGGCTGCCAACGGTCCTCCCTCATCCCGCCTCCTGGTTCAGGCAGGCTGCTGTTCCGTATCGCTACGCCGCCGCTCGAGATTGCAGTAGACGTCCGCCGCCACCAGCCCGAAGAGCGCATGGGCAAACAGGCTTTCCCAGCCGCGGGCCTCGTCGAACCAGTTGAAATAGGTTCCCAGCAGATAGAAATTGACCAGGTAGACCACCACGCCAAACACGATCCCGACCACGGAGGCCAGCCACAGGCTGGAATCGAAGCGGAATGACGACAGGATCATCGCCAGCACCGCCGCCAGGACGATCGACAGCGCGAAGTGCACCGTCCCCGCCGAAAGCACGACGGTCCAGTTGAAGGCATCAGCAGACAGGGCTTCCCGCCCGAGGATGATGGCCGCGACCATCTTCACGGTGCCCCAGGCGCCCTGGTATAGCAGGAAGCGCGCCGTCAGCAGTTCCAGCACCATGTAGACCGCGCCGGCAATCAGCCCCGCTACCACGGCGGCCCGCCAGTCCGGCCGGCAGCGAACGTAGCGGTGCGATTCCAGATGGAGTTCCATGGCAGTCTCCTTGCGAGATCCGGCCTGGCAAGGCCGTACGAGTTAGTTCTAGCTCATATGGGGCAAATACCAAGCCGGCCAGACCACGATTTGCGCCTCTTAAAGCACTTAAATTGCCGACTTGCCTGGCGCGGTGCTACCGTCGCGGCCGGCCATCCGACGCAACGTGCCGGCCATGTTGCAACTGCGTACGTGATACAATGTCAAAGTAGCCCCCGGGGTGTCCGTGCATCCCTGTAACCGGGCGTTCTCACCAGCACGCTCTCGCGAGCGAACAGCAGCCGCCGGCGCGGGCCTTCCGCGACGACACCAAACTGGCGAACCACCGGGTACAACCTGCCCGCCTGCTCCGCAAAGCACACGGCCTCCCCGGCCGTCAGCGGCCAGGCCGTCGCCCAAGCCATCCGCGCCCGTTGGGCAGCGATACCGCTGACAGGACCGAGCATCAGGCGCCGCGCGCCGCAGTCCGCGTGAGCTTGCCCCGAACAACCCAAGGCACGTTTCACCGCAATCGGCGAAACGTGCCGCGGTTCCGCGCCGTGCCGGGCGAACCGAACAGGATTTTTGAATCGCAACCATGCAGCCTTCACGGGCTGCCGGAAAGGAAGACAGATTGGCTAAGGAAGAACTCATTGAATTTGGCGGCGTGGTGTCGGAAGCCCTGCCTGACAACCGCTATCGTGTCACGCTGGAAAACGGCGTCGAAATCTGGGCATACGCTTCGGGCAAGATGCAGAAGCACCGCATCCGCATCCTGGCCGGCGACCGTGTCACCCTGGAAATGTCGCCCTATGACCTGACCAAGGGACGCATCAACTTCCGCCACAAGTCCTGAGTTTCTGCACGGCCCCGGCGATACCGCATTCGCGACTGTCGCCCGCGCCGCGGCCGTTGTGCGCCGACGCGCTGTCACGCCGCTGACACCGCGCCCGGACACACTTGCGGGCTGCCCGACAGGCAGCCCGCTTCCGTTTACGCGTCGCGTGCAGCCTGGCCTGCGCCACCGGCGCGGGCCAGTTGGCGCTTGCGCCGCCCGGGCCGCTTCACCATACTCGAAGCACGCTCATTGCCCCGCCCGACATGAACCTGATCCTGTGGCGCCACGCCGAAGCCGAAGACCTCCCCGACGCGCTCAGCCTGAGCCGCAATGCCGACCTGCAGCGCCCGCTGACACGCCGCGGCCGCAAGCAGGCGGAGGTATCCGCCAAATGGCTGCGCGCGCATCTGCCGGCCGACACCCGCGTGCTGTGCAGCCCCGCGCTGCGCACCCGCGAAACGGCGGCCGCGCTGACTGCCGAGGCGAAGATCGTTGACGCCCTTGCGCCCGGCGCCGACGTCAGCGCGGTGCTTGCCGCCGTCGAGTGGCCGGAACGCCCCGAGCACGTGGTGGTGGTCGGGCACCAGCCCTGGATCGGCCGCGTCGCCAGCCTGCTGCTGGCCGGCTCGGAGATGAACTGGAGCGTGCGCAAGAGCGGCATCTGGTGGCTGACCGGCCGCACCCGCGAAAGCGAGGCGCAGACCGTGCTGCGCGCCGTCATCAACCCCGAATTCCTCTGAGCCCTGCCTCCGGCATGCCAGGTGCCGCCTGACGGCACCTGGCCCATCCTGCCCCGTCAAAATCAGACATAGCTGATGGCGGGCGGAATCTCCCGTTACTAGAGTGGCCTTGGCGCCTCTTTCGGTGCCGACAACAGGTGTCACGGAGATTCCCCATGAATGGTCCGTCCGATCGTCATATTGCTGACGAGGATCGCAACTCAGACCCTGACCCGCCGCCCGAAACCGCCCGACCGTCCGACTTAGCACGGGACGTCACGGAACCGTCATCCACGGGTCACGGCGCTGTCACCCGCCCTCACTACATTGCATCGCAACAGTTTCGTCACCAAAAGGACATACTGATGCGAGATCTGCCGACGCCCACCCAACCGCTTTTCGACGCTCTGCCCAATGGCCTTGGCGGCCAGACGGCGCGGAGGCGTCTTCATCGCCAATCAGATACACCGGCACATGAGTCGCCTGTTCTCAGCGTGGCGTGGGCGCGCCACCAGGACGAAGTAGTCGAAGCCCAGCGCCTGCGCTACAAGGTCTTTGCCGAGGAAATGGGCGCGCGCCTGACCTCTTCGGTGCCGGAGCTGGACATCGACATGTTCGATGCCTACTGCGACCACCTGATCGTGCGCGACATGGCCACGCTGCGCGTGGTGGGCACCTACCGCGTGCTGCCGCCGCACCAGGCCAAGCGCCTGGGCTGCCTGTACGCGGAATCGGAATTCGACCTGGTGCGGCTGGCCCACCTGCGCCCCAAGATGCTGGAACTGGGCCGCTCCTGCGTGCACCGCGACTATCGTTCGGGCAGCGTCATCATGGCGCTGTGGGGCGGCCTGGGCGAGTACCTGCAGCGCTGGGGCATCGAATCGATGCTGGGCTGCGCCAGCGTGCCGATGAGCGACGGCGGCCACTACGCGGCCAGCCTGCACCGGCTGTTCAGCGAGCGCTCGCTGGCGCCGATCGAATACCACGCCTTCCCGCGCGTGCCGCTGCCGGTCGAGGACCTGAACCAGCAGCTGGACGTCGAGCCGCCCGCGCTGATCAAGGGCTACCTGCGCCTGGGCGCAAAAATCTGTGGCCAGCCGGCCTGGGATCCGGACTTCAACGTGGCGGACTTCCTGACGCTGCTGCGCGTGAACGACATGAACCCGCGCTACGCCCGCCACTTCCTGGGCCTGAACAACGCCGCCTGAGCGGCGCCGGGCGCCGGTCAGCGGCCGCCGCCCTGGCGGCCGCCCTCCTCTCTGCGCTCAGTCGTAGATGACCTTGTAGCGCTTGCCAATCCGCTGCCATTCGTCAGCCTCCTGCGCCAGGCTGTATTCGATCAGCGGATTGGCCTCGATCCACGCCTGCGGCAGGCGCACGGTGAAGCCTTCGTCCAGTGCTTCGGCCAGCTGGCTCACGCGGATATCGGGCAAGGCCACGTCCGAGCGGCGCCGGCACAGCACAAAGGCCAGGCGCAGGCTGAACAGCATGCGCCAGTCGACGAACCTGCCGCTGCCCGACAGCTTGCCGAGCTTGCCCGCATGGCCCAGCAACAGCGTCGCCAGCCGCGCCTGGTCGGTCTTGGAAAAGCCCGGCATGTCGGCATGGGTGGCAATATAGGCCGAATGCTTGTGGTAGCCGCTGTGCGAGATCGACATGCCGATCTCATGCAGGCTGGCGGCCCAGCCCAGCAGCGCCAGGTTGTCCTCGCGCCGTTCATTGGCCGGCTCCGGGAACTGTGACAACAGCGTCTGCGCGGCGCGGCGCACGCGGCTGGACTGGGCCCGGTCCACGCCGTAGCGGCGCATGAACTGGTCCACCGTGACGGTGCGCATGTCCTCATGGTGGCTGCGTCCGAGCAGGTCGTACAGCACGCCCAGGCGCAGCGCGCCGTCGGTGACATCCATGCGTTCGATATCGAGTTCGGCAAACACGCCCAGCATGATCGACAAGCCGCCCGGCAGCACCGGGATGCGGTCCGCCTTGAGGCCGGTCAGCTTGACGCGGTTGGTGTTCTCGGCCTTGATCAGCGCGCGCTTGAGGCGCTCCAGCCCTTCGCGCGTGATACCGTGCTCGGCGGTGCTGTCGTTCATGCCATTGAGTTCGATCAGCTCGGCCAGCGCGCGCGCCGTGCCCGACGAGCCGACCGCCTGCTCCCAGCCCGCGGCACGGTACTGGCGCACCAGCACCTGGATCTCGCGGCGCGCGGCCAGCTCGGCCTGCTTCATCGCGTATTCATCGACGTTGCCGCTGGGGAAGAACTGGCGGCTGTGCGATACGCAGCCGATATACAGGCTTTCCATCAGCTTGGACTGGTAGCCATTGCCGATGATGAACTCGGTCGAGCCGCCGCCGATATCGACCACCAGGCGATTGCCCTGGCAGGCCGGGGCGTCGTGCGAGGCCCCGAGGTAGATCAGCCGCGCTTCCTCGCGCCCGGCGATCACTTCGATCGGGAAACCCAGCGCGCTTTCGGCCTCGATCAGGAACTCGGACGCGTTCTTGGCCACGCGCAATGTATTGGTAGCGACGGCGCGCACCTGATTGGGCGCGAACTCGCGCAGCCGGTCCCCGAAGCGCCGCAGCGCATCGATGCCGCGGCGCCGCGCGGGCTGGTCCAGGTATTTGTCGGGCGTCAGGCCGGCGGCCAGCCGGACCGGCTCGCGCAGCGCGTCGACCTGGAAGATCTGGCTGGCCGGGCCATTGGCCGTGGGGGTCTCATCCACCCGCCCGATCATCAGGCGGAAGCTGTTCGAACCCATGTCGACGGCAGCCAGCAGGCGTGGGGTGTTGTTCATCGTGTGCTAGAAGGGCTGGTTCGCGTTGGCGTTGCGTGGCGCGGCAGGTGCATTCTGGTGCCTTGGCCTGCCGGCGTTCGCGCCCGGGAAAAATATGTCCTTGTCATGTCTGCATCATGACAAAATCAAACTGTCATAAAAATGACACGCTTTTATGGAAAAGTCGCCACATTACCAAAAGAAGGTCATGCTCATGTCGACGACTCCGTCCAGTACGCTGCTCAACCGCGAACTGGGCATCCTGGAATTCAATGCCCGCGTGCTGGCGCAAGCGGCGGACCCGAAAGTCCCGCTGCTGGAGCGGCTGAAATTCATCTGCATCGTGTCCAGCAACCTGGACGAGTTCTTTGAAATCCGCATGGCGGGCCTGAAGGAACAGATGCGCGACAACGCTTCGGGCCTGACGCCGGACGGCCTGTCATTCCAGCAGACCTACCAGCTTGTCACCGAGCGCACGCAACGGCTTGTGGCTTCGCAGTATGACATGCTGCAGAACACCATTTTTCCACTACTTGAAAAAGAGGGGGTCTTTTTCCACCTGACCACCACCTGGACCGACGCCCAGCGCGAATGGGCGCGCGAATTCTTCCAGCGCGAGCTGGGGCCGGTGCTGACGCCGATCGCACTGGATCCCGCCCACCCCTTTCCCCGCGTGCTCAACAAGAGCCTGAACTTCGTGGTGGAATTATCCGGCAAGGACGCCTTCGGCCGCGAGGCCGACCTGGCCATCGTGCAGGCGCCGCGCGCGCTGCCGCGCGTGGTGAAAATGCCGGAGAAGCTGTCGGGCTACCCGTACGGCTTCGTGATGCTGTCGTCCTTCATGCAGGGCTTCGTGCATGAGCTGTTCCCGGCCATTGCCGTGCACGGCTGCTACCAGTTCCGCGTCACGCGCAACTCCGACCTGTTCGTCTCGGAAGACGAGATCACCGACCTGCGCGAGGCGCTGCAGGGTGAGTTGCCCACGCGCCATTTCGGCGACACGGTGCGCCTGGAAGTCTCGTCGGATACGCCGGCACCGCTGGCGCGCCGGCTGCTGCTGGAATCGGGCCTTGCCGAGCAGGACCTGTACCGCGTTTCCGGCCCGGTGAACCTGGTGCGGCTGATGCAGATCCCCGACATGGTGGACCGGCCCGCGCTAAAGTTTCCGCCATATGTGCCCGCCCCGGTCAAGGCCTTCTCCGCCGGCACGTCGATGTTCGACGTGATGCGCCAGCAGGACGTGCTGCTGCACCACCCGTACGAGAGCTTCAGTTCCGTGCTCGACCTGCTGCAACTGGCCGCGGCCGACCCCAACGTGGTCGCGATCAAGCAGACAGTCTATCGCACCGGCAATGAGTCGCTGGTCATGGAAGCGCTGATGACCGCCGCGCGCAACGGCAAGGAAGTGACGGTGGTGGTGGAGCTGCTGGCGCGCTTTGACGAGGAAACCAACATCAACTGGGCCGAGCGCCTGGAATCCGCGGGCGCACACGTGATCTACGGCGTGGTCGGCCACAAGTGCCACGCCAAGATGCTGCTGATCGTGCGGCGCGAGCCCACCGGCCCCAAGGCCAAGCAGGTCAAGCTGCGGCGCTACGCCCACCTCGGCACCGGCAACTACCATCCGCGCACCGCCCGCCTCTACACCGACTTCGGCCTGCTCACGGCCAACGAGGAGATCTGCGAAGACGTGCACCACGTGTTCCAGCTGCTGACCGGCACCGCCGGCACCATCCGGCTGAACCACCTGTGGCAGTCGCCCTTCACCATGCAGAGCAACCTGGTCGACCATATCCGCGCCGAAGCCCGCAACGCGCGCGCCGGCAAGCCCGCGCGCATCATCGCCAAGATGAACGCGCTGCTGGAGCCATCGATCATCGACGAGCTGTACAAGGCTTCGCGCGCGGGGGTGAAGATCGACCTGATCGTGCGCGGCGTGTGCGCGCTGATGCCGGGCGTGCCGGGCATGTCCGAGAACATCTCGGTGCGCTCGATCATCGGCCGCTTCCTGGAACACCACCGGGTCTACTACTTCCACGCCGGCGGCGAAGAGGTGCTGTACCTGTCCAGCGCCGACTGGATGGACCGCAACCTGTTCCGCCGCGTGGAAGTCGCCTTCCCGGTGCTGGACAAGGCGCTGAAGGCCCGCGTCATCAAGGAGAGCCTGCAGGTGCACCTGCGCGACAACGGCTCGGCGTGGATCATGCAGCCGGACGGGAACTATGTGCGCAGGCAGACACGTTCCAAGCATCCGCATGTGAGCCAGAACGATATGCTGGTGATGTTCGGCGGCACGCCCTGAGCGTGCCACGCAGGCAAGCAAAAACCCCGCCGCAGCGGGGTTTTTGCTTGTGGGTCAGGCTGCGCGCCGCGACGTGTGGGGCGCCTGCGGCGGCTCGGTCGGGCTGCCTGGCGCTGGCGTATTTGCGCCTTCCCCGGCCGAGCGCAGGCTGCGCTCGAGCGGGAAAACCACGCGGAACGTGCTCCCCCGGCCCTCTTCGCTGGTCACGCGCAGCTCCGCATGGTGGCGCGACAGGACGTGCTTGACGATGGCCAACCCCAGCCCGGTGCCGCCGGTGTCGCGAGAGCGGCTGCGGTCGACACGGTAGAAGCGCTCGGTCAGCCGGGGAATATGCTCGGGCGCGATGCCCAGGCCGGTATCGGCCACCGAGAACACCGCGTGGCCGTCTTCCCAGGCCAGCCGCATGGTGATGCGGCCGCCGTCCGGGGTGTAGCGCACGGCGTTCGACACCAGGTTGCCCAGGGCCGACAGCAGCTCGGTCTCGGCGCCGCGCATGCCCACGGTCGGGTCGATCTCGGCGGCTACCTGGTGCCGGCCCTGCGACAGCGCCTCGGCGTCGTGCGTCAGGTGCGCCACCATTGCGCGGATCGGCACGACGTCATTGCCGGGGGGCTGCGCATCGCTTTCCAGCTTGGCCAGCGCCAGCAGGTCTTCGACGATGCTCTGCATGCGCACCGACTGCGCCAGCATCATGTCGATGTAGCGGCGCCGGTCGTCCTCCGATACCGGCAGGTCGCGCACGGTCTCCAGGAAGCCGGTCAGCACCGTCAGCGGCGTCTTCAGTTCGTGCGACACGTTGGCAACGAAGTCGCGCCGCATCGCCTCGGTGTTTTCGAGCTTGGTGATGTCCTGCGTAATCACCAGCTTGCGGTGGTCGCCATAGGGCAGGATCTGCACCGCGATCACGCTGTGCTTGTGTTCGCCCATGTCGCGCATTACCAGCGGATCGTCGAATCGCTGCCGAGTCAGATAGTGGACGAACTCGGGGCGGCGGATCAGGTGGGTGATGCGCTGGCGCACATCGCGGCGCGCGTTCAGGCCGAAATGCTGCTCAGCCACGTCGTTGCACCATTCGATCTGGTCGGCGTCGTCCAGCATCAGCACGCCGTTGGGCGAAGCCTGGATGGCCTGGATAAAGCGCGTATGCTGCTGCTCGACCTGCAGCACCTGGGTGCGCCAGCGCTTGACCAGCCGGTGCAGCCGGTAATACACCTCGCCCCAAAGTCCGAGTGCACTGGGAATCTCGCCGTAGACCGGCGCATCCAGCACCTTCCACAGGCGATTGATCTGGTACAGGTAGTAGAACAGCAGCCCGAGCAGCGATACGCATGCCAGCGCCAGCGCCGGCACCGGGCCCACGGCCAGGTAAACACCGGCGGACAGCACCAGCAGGCTGATCAGGATGGCCACGGAACGGGCCCAGATGACATTCATGCGCAGGGTTCAGGCTCGCAGCCACGGAAGGCTGCAGGGTTGCGACGGAGTGTGCCACGAATTCGCCGTGCCCTGCCAGCAGCGTGGGCGATGCCGGCAGGGCGGTACGTCAGCCGCCCTGCCGTGCCCGGCGCGTCAGGCGCCGGGCGTGCGCGCCAGGCGGTAACCGCTGCCGCGCACGGTTTCGATCATATTGCTGTACCCGCCGGGGGTGAGCGCCGCGCGCAGGCGCTTGATATGAACGTCGACGGTGCGCTCCTCGACAAAGACATGGTCGCCCCAGACCTGGTCGAGCAGTTGCGAGCGGCTGTGCACGCGTTCCGGATGCGTCATCAGGAAGTGCAACAGCCGAAACTCGGTCGGACCCAGGTCCAGCTTGATCGCGCCGCTGTCGTCCTGGCCGGTGACGCGGTGCGTGGCCGGGTCCAGGCGCAGGCCGTTGATGGCCACGACGTCATCGGTCAGCTGCGGCGCGCGGCGGCGCAGCACGGCCTTGATCCGCGCCAGCAGCTCCTTGGGTGAGAACGGCTTGGTGACGTAGTCGTCGGCGCCGGCCTCAAGCCCCATCACCTTGTCCTGCTCCTCGCCGCGGGCGGTCAGCATGATGATCGGGATCTGGCGGGTGCGGTCGTTGGCCCGCAACTCCTTGGCGAAGTTCGCGCCCGACTTGCCCGGGAGCATCCAGTCAAGCAGCACCAGGTCGGGCAGCACGTCGCTCATCAGCGACAGCGCCTGCTCGGCGTTGTAGGCCCGGATCGGATAGTGCCCCGCGTGCTGCAGGTTCACGGCGATCAGTTCGGCGATCGCCGGTTCGTCTTCGACAACGAGAATACTGCTTGGCATGTGTTTTGTTCTCCGTGGGCGGCTGAGTTCAGCTCAGCGCTTCGCGCTCCATGTCCTCGCGCGAGACATGGCGGACGTCCGTCCCCTTGACAATGTAAATGATAAACTCCGCGATGTTCTTGGCGTGATCGCCGATGCGCTCCACCGCCTTGGCGATGAACAGGAAATCCAGCGCGACCGAGATCGTACGCGGGTCTTCCATCATGTACGTGATCAGCTTGCGCACGAAGCCGCGGAATTCCTCGTCGATGGCCTTGTCGTCCTTGACGATGCGCGCCGCCGCCACGGTGTCCAGGCGCGCAAAGGCGTCCAGCGCCTGGCGCAGCAGCGAGATCGCCATCTCGCCCGAGAGCTTGACCTCGGCGTAGTTGATGCTGTGCGCCGACGCGTCTTCCATGATGTGCTTGGTGCGCTTGGCGATCTTCTCGGCTTCGTCGCCGGCGCGCTCCAGGTTGGTAATGGTCTTGGAGATGGCCATCACCAGGCGCAGGTCGCGCGCGGTCGGCTGGCGCCGGGCAATGATGTTGCCGCAGTCGGCATCGATCTCGACTTCCAGCGCGTTGAGCTGGATCTCCCGGGCGATGACCTGGTCGGCGGTCTCGCCGTCGAAGTCGGCCAGCGCGCGCATGGCGAGCTCGATCTGCGACTCGACCAGGCCGCCCATCTGCAGCAGCTTGGTGTTGATCGCGTTGAGGTCTGCGTCGAACTGGGTCGACAGGTGCTTGTCTGGCATGGGATTCTCCTGGCCGCTCTTTGTATGCTACGCCTTGCGGTGACAATCGGCCGAATCAACCGAAGCGGCCGGTAATGTAGTCTTCCGTTTCCTTGCGGTGCGGCTTGATGAAGATCTTCTCGGTTTCGCCGAACTCGATCAGTTCGCCCAGGTACATGTAGGCGGTGTAGTCCGAGCAGCGCGCCGCCTGCTGCATGTTGTGGGTGACGATCACGACCGTGTACTCGTCCTTCAGTTCCGCGATCAGCTCTTCGATGCGGCCGGTGGAGATCGGGTCCAGCGCCGAGCACGGCTCGTCCAGCAGCAGCACTTCCGGGCGGATGGCAATGCCGCGTGCGATGCACAGGCGCTGCTGCTGGCCGCCGGACAGGCCGTAGCCGGACTGGTGCAGCTTGTCCTTAGCTTCGTTCCACAGCGCCGCCTTGGTCAGCGCCCATTCCACGCGGTCGTCCATCTCCGAGCGCGACAGCTTCTCGAACAGGCGCACGCCGAACGCGATGTTGTCGTAGATCGACATCGGGAACGGCGTCGGCTTCTGGAACACCATGCCGACCTTGGCGCGCAGGAGCGCGATGTCCTGGCGGGCGGTCAGCAGGTTTTCGCCGTCCATGTTGATCTCACCCTCGGCGCGCTGTTCGGGATACAGCGCATACATCTTGTTGAAGGTGCGCAGCAGCGTCGACTTGCCACAGCCCGACGGTCCGATGAAGGCCGTGACCTTGCGGTCTGGGATCGACATGTTGATGTCTTTCAGCGCATGAAACTGGCTGTAGTAGAAGTTCAGGTTGCGCACGTCGATCTTGGCGCGTACCGAATCGGGAATGTCGATGACGGTGGAGGTCATTGCGTTTCTCGCTTGCAGTCTTTGGGGCGGGACGGACTACCGGCCGCGCCGCTTATTTCTTGAACAGGATGCGCGCCAGGATATTCAGGGCCAGCACGCCGAGCGTAATCAGGAACACACCCGCCCAGGCCAACTGCTGCCATTCAGTGAACGGGCTCATGGCAAAGCGGAATATCGTCACCGGCAGGTTGGCCATCGGCTTGTTCAGGTCGCTGGTCCAGAACTGGTTGGACAGCGCGGTGAACAGCAGCGGCGCGGTTTCGCCGGCGATACGGGCGACGGCCAGCAACACCCCGGTCACAATCCCGGCGTAGGATGACTTCACCGTGATCGACAGCACCATCTTCCACTTGGGCGTGCCGAGTGCGAAGGCAGCCTCGCGCAGCGCGTTGGGCACCAGGTTCAGCATATTCTCGGTGGTGCGCACCACGATCGGCACCTGCAGCAGCGCCAGCGCGCAGATCCCGGCCCAGCCCGAGAAGTGGCCCATGCGGGTCACCACCAGCGCGTAGACAAAGAGGCCGATCACGATCGACGGCGCCGACAGCAGGATGTCGTTGATAAAGCGGATAAAGCTGGCCAGCGGCGAGCTCTTGCCGTACTCGGCCAGGTAGATGCCGGCCAGGATGCCCAGCGGCGTGCCGAACAGCGTGGCCATGCCGACCATCACGAAGCTGCCGAAGATGGCGTTGGCCAGGCCGCCGCCGGCGGTATTCGGCGCCGGTGTCATCTGCGTGAACAAGTCCAGCGACAGGCCGCCCACGCCCAGCGTGACGGTGGTCCACAGGATCCACGCCAGCCAGAACAGGCCGAAGCCCATCGCCGCCAGCGAGGCGGTCAGTGCGTACAGGTTGGTGCGGCGGCGGCGCGCCTGCAGCCGGGTGCGGATGGCATCCGCGTCGGGGCGGACCGCCGGGATCGATACGGTAGACACGGCTTGACTCGCGCTCATTTGGTTCCCTCATTCTTTGCCAGTCGCAGCAGCAGCAGCTTGGACAGCGCCAGCACCACAAAGGTAATGAAGAACAGGATCAGGCCCAGTTCCATCAGCGCGGCGGTGTGCAGGCCGGCGCCGGCTTCGGCAAACTCGTTGGCGAGCGCCGAGGTGATGCTGTTGCCCGGCGAGAACAGCGAGGCGCTGTCCAGCAGGTTGGTGTTGCCGATCACGAAGGTCACGGCCATGGTCTCGCCCAGTGCGCGGCCTAGGCCCAGCATCACGCCGCCGATGACACCAGCGCGGGTGTAGGGCAGCACCACGTTCCACATCACTTCCCAGGTGGTGCAGCCCACGCCGTAGGCGGATTCCTTGAGCAGCACCGGGGTGACTTCAAACACGTCGCGCATCACCGATGCAATGTAGGGGATGATCATGATCGCCAGGATCACGCCCGCGCACAGCAGGCCGATGCCCAGCGGCGCGCCCTGGAACAGCTTGCCGATCACCGGCAGCTGGCCCACCGTGGCGGCCAGGGGCTTCTGGAAATACTCGCCGAAGATCGGCGCGAACACGAGCAGGCCCCACATGCCGTAGACAATCGACGGCACTGCGGCCAGCAGTTCGATGGCGGTGCCCAGCGGGCGGCGCAGCCAGGCCGGCGACAGCTCGGTCAGGAACAGCGCGATGCCGAAGCTCACCGGCACGGCGATGATCAGCGCGATCAGCGAGGTCACGATGGTGCCGTAGATGGGCACCAGCGCGCCATAGACATCGGCGGGAGGATCCCACTCCGCGGTCCACAGGAAGCGCGCGCCGAAAGTCTGGATCGACGGCCAGGCACTGATTGCGAGCGAGACGATAATGCCGCCCAGCAGCAGCAGCGTCACGATCGCGGCGCCCCGCGTCAGGCCGCCGAACAGGATGTCGCCCATGCGGCTCGGGGGCTGGACGTTGCGGATCTCGGAGGGGGTAGTCGCCATGTCGGGAATTCAGGGTGGATCGCCGCTCCCGCCTGGGCGGGAGCCCGGTGTCCGGGCCAGTTTCGGGCAGCCCGGCCACCGGCCCCGCACTCACGCAGGGCCGGCGATGCCGTCAGGATCAGTACAGCGCCTTGCCCGAGGCGTCCTTGACGCTGGTCTTCCAGGTCGAACGGATCTGGTTCACAACGTTTTCCGGCAGCGGCACGTAGTCGAGGTCGGCGGCCATGTTGGCACCGCTCTTGTAGGCCCAGTCGAAGAACT
Organism: Cupriavidus sp. UYPR2.512; assembly: GCF_000379565.1. Lineage (NCBI taxonomy): Bacteria > Pseudomonadati > Pseudomonadota > Betaproteobacteria > Burkholderiales > Burkholderiaceae > Cupriavidus > Cupriavidus sp. UYPR2.512. Next base: position 233,488 of record NZ_KB902853.1, read on the forward strand.
TCAGCACTTCGGCACCCTGCGCGGCCTTTTCCTGGTTCTTGTGGACCAGGATGAAGGTGGCGCCGGCGATCGGCCAGGCTTCCTTGCCCGCCTGGTTGGTCAGGATCTGGTAGTAGCTCTTGCTCCAGTCGGCACCGGCGGCGGCGGCCTTGAAGGCGTCGTCACCCGGCTTGACCACGGCACCCGAGGCGTTCTTCATGTTCAGGTGGGTCATCTTGTTCTGCTTGGCGTAGGCGTATTCGACATAGCCGATCGCGCCATTCAGGCGCTGCACGAAGGCGGCCACGCCCTCGTTGCCCTTGCCGCCGGTGCCGCCGCCCGGCCAGTTGACCGTGGTGCCTTCGCCCACCGCGCTCTTCCAGTCCGGGCTGACCTTGGACAGGTAGTTGGTGAAGATGAAGGTCGTGCCCGAACCGTCGGCGCGGCGCACCGGCAGGATGTCCTGGCTCGGCAGCTTGGCTTGCGGGTTCAGCGCCTTGATCGCGGGGTCATCCCACTTCTTGATCTTGCCCAGGTAGATGTTGGCCAGCACTTCGCCCGTGATGGTCAGTTCGCCCGGCTTCACGCCCTGCAGGTTGATCACCGGCACCACGCCGCCGATCACGGTCGGGAACTGGACCAGGCCCTGCTTGTTCAGGTCCTCGTCCTTCAGCGGCGCGTCCGAGGCACCGAAATCGACCGTCTTGGCGCCGATCTGCTTGATCCCGCCCGACGAGCCGATGGATTGATAGTTGACCTTGTTACCCGTTGCTTTTTGGTATGCGTCGGCCCACTTGGAATACACGGGCGCCGGGAAAGAAGCGCCTGCACCGGTAATTTCCGCCGCGAACGCAGTACCCGCCACCACCATCGAAACGATGCCTGCCACGGCAGTCTTGACCAGCTTCATATGTCCTCCAGAGAACATTGGTTGGGAATGACAAATTTTTGACAAGACGAACTCTATGCTCCCTCTATGACAATTCTGTGACATCTTTAAATCTTCTTGAAACCGGCCTCCAGCAAGGGATCACCGTTGCCATCAGGCTGTCATGCCGGCACAAGATGACGGCGGTTAATTGCTTTATGGGACAAAAAAAACGCCGGGGCGGGCCCGGCGTTCCTGGTCAGGGTGCGGCGTATCAGGCGCCCAAGGCATCCGCCAGCCGCCGAGCCGTGCGCTCGGCCATTTCGGCCTGCTCTGCCTCCACCATCACGCGCACCACCGGTTCGGTGCCGGAGGCACGAATCAGCACCCGGCCGCGGCCCTCCAGTTCAGGCTCGACCGCCGCGCGCGCGGCCTGCAGGCCGGCATGCGACTGCCAGTCGAAGCCCTTCTGCACGCGCACATTGATCAGCGTCTGCGGGAACAGCCTTACGCCCTCGAGCAACTGCGCCAGGGTCTTGCCGCTGCGGCGTAGCGCGGCCAGCACCTGCAACGCCGACACAATGCCGTCGCCGGTGCTGTGGCGGTCCAGGCACAGCAGGTGGCCGGAGCCCTCGCCGCCCAGCATCCAGCTGCGCTTGTTCAACTCCTCCAGCACATAGCGGTCGCCCACCTTGGCGCGCACGAATTCCACGCCCTGGCGCTTGAGCGCCAGCTCCACCGCCATATTGGTCATCAACGTGCCCACGGCACCCGGCACCGCCTGGCCGGCGGCCTGGCGGTCGCGCACGATCAGATACAGCAGTTCGTCGCCGTTGTAGAGACGGCCGTCGGCATCCACCACCTGCAAGCGGTCGGCGTCGCCGTCAAAGGCGAGGCCCAGGTCGGCGCCATGGGCCTTGACTGCCTCAATCAGCTTGCCCGGCGCGGTGGCGCCGTAGCCGTCGTTGATATTGCGGCCGTCCGGCTGGTTGCCGATCGAAATCACGTCGGCGCCCAGCTCATGGAACACGTGCGGCGCGATGTGGTAGGCCGCGCCATGGGCGCAGTCGACCACCAGCTTCAGGCCGTACAGGTCCTGCTCGTGCGGGAAGGTGCTCTTGCAGAACTCAATATAGCGGCCGGGGGCATCGTTGATGCGGCGCGCGCGGCCCAGGTCATCGGATGGCGCGCACACCATCGGCTCTTCGATGGCAGCCTCGATCTCCGCCTCGACCTCATCGGGCAGCTTGTCGCCGTCGGCCGAAAAGAACTTGATGCCGTTGTCGTAGTAGGGATTGTGGCTGGCCGAGATCACCACGCCGGCAGACAGCCGCAGCGCCCGCGTCAGGTAGGCAATGCCCGGCGTCGGCAGCGGGCCGGTCAGCAGCACGTGCACGCCGGCCGAGGTAAAGCCGGCTTCCAGCGCCGCTTCCAGCATATAGCCGGAAATGCGCGTGTCCTTGCCGATCAGCACGGTCGGCTTGCCTTGCCCGGTCTTGGCGCCGTGGGCCAGCACCTTGCCGGCCGCATGGCCCAGGCGCATCACGAAGTCCGGCGTGATCGGCGCCTCGCCGACCCTGCCCCGCACGCCATCTGTCCCGAAATACTTGCGTGTCATTCGCTGATTTCCTTTCTGTACTCTGATCGTTGTTCTGCCTGCAGTGGCCGCGGCTGGTTCAGCTCGCGCCAACGGACTCGTTGCGCACCGCCCACCAGGTCTTCACGGCATCCACCGTCTGCTCCACATCATGCACGCGCACGATAAATGCTCCGCGCTCCAGCGCACACACCGCCGCGGCAATGCTGGCCGCAACACGCTGCTGCGGCGGCCGGCCACCGAGAACCGCGCCCAGCGTGGACTTGCGCGAGATGCCCGCCAGTAGCGGCAGGCCCTCAAGTGCCAGCCGCGGCAGTTGGCCGAGCAGGCGCAGATTATGATCGGGTGTCTTGCCGAAGCCAAACCCCGGATCGAGGGATATGCGCGCATCATCGATACCGGCAGCGCGCAGCACGGCAATGCGCTCGGCAAGGAACCCGGCCACCTCGGCGACCACGTCATCGTAGTGCGGGTCTTCCTGCATGGTCTGCGGATCGCGCTGCATATGCATCACGCACAGGCCCGCCTGCCCCGCAGCCACGGCCTCGACCGCGCCCGGCATGCGGAAACCCCAGATATCGTTGATGAGATCGGCTCCGGCCGCAAGTGCGGCGCGCATGACCTCGGGCTTATAGGTATCGATCGACAGGGGCTTGCCGCAGTCGCGCAGCGCTTCCACCACCGGGATCACGCGCGCCAGCTCGTCCTCCAGCGGCAGCGCCGCCGAACCGGGCCGGCTCGATTCCCCGCCGATGTCGATGATGTCCACGCCCTCGGCGATCATCTGCCCGGCATGGCGCAGCGCCGCGTCCCGGCTGGCATGCTGGCCGCCATCGGAGAAGGAGTCGGGCGTGACGTTGAGAATGCCCATCACCAGCGGGCGCTGGTCCAGGGCAAAGCGAAAACGGCCGCACTGGAAATGCCGGGTCTGAGAAGTCTGCTGCAAGGTAGGAATGCTTGATTCAATCCGGACGCGGCGGATGCCGCGCCAAAGGAAAAGCCGGTGCACCAGGCACCGGCTTCAGGGACGGGCACTACACCGCCATCACTACGGCGTCCTCAGTGGACGAGGCAGGATCAGGCCGTGGCGGGCGCGTTGGTCGGCGCCACCGGCGAGCCGCCCGGAGGCGTGCTGCCGCCGCCGTTCTGGCCCGACGCACCGCGCGGCGGACGCGGCGGCTTGCCGGCCATGATGTCGTTGACCTGGTCGGCATCGATGGTTTCCCACTCCATCAGCGCGTTGGTCATGGCTTCGACCTTGTCGCGGTTCTCTTCGAGCAGGCGCTTGGCCAGCGCATATTGCTCGTCGATGATGCGGCGGATCTCGGCGTCGACCTTCTGCTGCGTGGCTTCCGACACGGTCTTCGACGACAGCTTGCCGAACATGCCGTCCTGCTCGGTGTCCACGTAGACCATGGCGCCCAGCGAGTCGCTCATGCCAAAGCGGGTCACCATGTCGCGGGCGAGCTTGGTGGCACGCTCGAAGTCGTTGGAAGCGCCGGTGCTCATGGCGTTGAGGAAGACCTCTTCCGCCGCGCGGCCGCCGAAGAGGATCGCGACCTCTTCCAGCATGCTGTCCTTGTACTTCGAATACTTGTCATGCTCCGGCAACTGCCAGGTCACGCCCAGCGCCCAGCCACGCGGCATGATGGTGACCTTGTGCACCGGGTCGGCCTTGGGCAGCAGCTTGGCCACCACCGCATGGCCCGACTCGTGGTAAGCCGTGGCCCGGCGCTCTTCTTCGCGCATGACCGTCGACTTGCGCTCCGGACCCATGTAGATCTTGTCCTTGGCATCCTCGAAGTCCTGCATGTCGACCACGCGCTTGCTCCGGCGGGCGGCAAACAGTGCAGCTTCATTGACCAGGTTGGCCAGATCCGCACCCGAGAAGCCCGGGGTACCGCGCGCGATGATCGAGGCGTCGACATCGTTGCCGATCGGCACCTTGCGCATATGGACCTTCAGGATCTGCTCGCGGCCGCGGATATCCGGCAGGCCCACGTAGACCTGGCGGTCGAAACGGCCCGGACGCAGCAGCGCCTTGTCCAGCACATCGGCACGGTTGGTCGCGGCGATCACGATCACGCCCGAGTTCGCCTCGAAGCCGTCCATCTCGACCAGCATCTGGTTCAGCGTCTGCTCGCGCTCGTCGTTGCCGCCGCCCATGCCGGCGCCACGATGGCGGCCGACCGCGTCGATTTCATCGATGAACACGATGCAAGGGGCCTGCTTCTTGGCGTTCTCGAACATGTCGCGCACACGGGCCGCGCCCACGCCAACGAACATTTCCACGAAGTCAGAACCCGAGATGCTGAAGAACGGCACCTTGGCCTCGCCGGCAATGGCACGTGCCAGCAGCGTCTTGCCGGTACCCGGAGGGCCAACCAGCAGCACGCCGCGCGGAATGCGCCCGCCCAGCTTCTGGAATTTCTGCGGGTCCTTCAGGAAGTCGACCAGCTCAACCACTTCTTCCTTGGACTCGTCGCAGCCGGCCACGTCCTGAAACGTGACGGCGTTTTGGTTCTCGTCGATCAGGCGCGCACGCGACTTGCCGAATGAGAAAGCGCCGCCTTTGCCGCCACCCTGCATCTGACGCATCATGTAGAACCAGAACACGATGATCAGCAGGGTCGGCCCGAGGTAATACAGGGCCTGGACCAGCACGTTGGGTTCGTCGTCCGCCTTGCCGGTCACCTGGACGCCGTACTTCATCAGGTCGCCGACCATCCAGATGTCGCCCGGCGAGATGATGGTGTACTTGGCGCCTTCCTTAGGCGAGACCACCAGGTTGCGGCCCTGCACGTCGACACGCGACACCTTGCCGTTCTTGGCGTCATCCATGAACTGCGAATAGGTGACGCTGTCCTGCGCACGGGGCTTGTCGAACTGCTTGAAGACGGTAAACAACACCAGCGCGATCACGAGCCAGATTGCCGCCTTTTGAAACAGGTTGTTATTCAAGGCCGAACTCCTTTGCAATTGCCTTGCCAACGGATAGCTGCATTGTAATGCAGCGCCCGCCCTCGGGGGGAAACAGAGAAACTATGATGCCGATAGCACCGGGTGGGGCACTTTCCACGCTTCTTTTTTCGCCCTGGCTTGTATCGAGACCGGTCAATCCACTGCCTTGAGGTAGCGCCCAAGGATAAAGGTTTCGGAAGACTTGTCGCGAGACGCCTTGGGCTTGCGTTTCGCAACCACCTTGAAATGCCGCTTGAACTTTTCCACGATCTGGCTGTAGCCGCTCCCGTGGAAGCACTTTACCAGCAATGCCCCCTCCGGCTTGAGGTGGGCCTGCGCAAATTCCAGCGCCAGGTCGCACAGGTACTCGATCCGTGCTGCATCGGCGAAGGCTACACCAGACAAATTGGGGGCCATGTCGGACAAAACAAGGTCAATCTTGTTACCGCCGGAGGCGTCCAGCACCACGCTTTCCAGTTCGCGGAAGACCGATTCCTCGCGGAAGTCACCCTGGATGAAAGTGACGTCAGCGACAGGCTCCATCGGCAGCAGGTCGATCGCCACCACGGCGCCATCGATCCTGCCGTCCTTGGCCCGGGGCGAGTCCGCCAGCTTGTTGCGGGCGTACTGGCTCCAGCTGCCGGGCGCCGCGCCCAGGTCGACGATCACCTGGCCGGGGCGGATCAGCTTGTCCTGCTCGTCGATCTCCTTGAGCTTGTAGGCCGCGCGAGCGCGATAGCCCTCGCGCTGTGCCATTTTCACGTACGGATCGTTGATGTGGTCGTGCAGCCACGAGTGATTGAACTTGTTTTTTGCCATGCCAGTTACCAGCCTGTTCCCTGCCCCCGCCCGCCGGTCAATGCCGCCCGCGAAGGTTTTCCTACTGTTTTGATGATTTTGCTGCCCGACAGTGCCGGATTGACGGATAATACGCGCCAATCCGCATCCCGACCCGCCGGCTCGCCTTATCAGCTGCCGGCTTGCCGCCCCCGGGGCGGCCGTCGGCAGCCTGTCCTTGCCCGACCCGCCGTGTCACGACCGGCGCGGGCTGCAGCGCCCGATTTCCAGCGCCTAGCGCTCTATCACTATTTCAAGCGCCTAATAATCAGCGCCAACCTATGCCCGCTCTACAACTAGTTCCCGCCCAGCGCTCTGACCTGCGCTCCCGTGCCCATGCCCTGAACCCGGTCGTGATGGTCGGCGCTGAAGGCCTGACCCGTGCCGTACTGGCCGAGATCGACCGCAGCCTGGCCGCCCACGACCTGATCAAGATCCGCGTGTTCGGCGACGATCGCGATGCGCGCATCGCCATCTACGAGGAAATCTGCGACCAGCTCAGCGCCGCGCCGATCCAGCATATCGGCAAGCTGCTGGTGGTCTGGCGTCCGGGCGAAGCGCGCCTGAAGGAAAACCAGGCCGAAGACCTGGGCCGCCACACCCCCGCCCGCCGTGGCGGCGCGGCCCCGCGCACGGTGACGGTCAAGAAGCCCAGCGCTGCGCCGAACCGCCGTCCGACCCGCAAGGAGGTTACGGTGCTTGGCAACGAGCGCGTCACCGCCGGCGGCAATGTGAAGCGTTCGCGCGCACGCCCGAGCAGCCAGAAGAAGAAGGCGCTGGGCTGAACACTGCCAGCTGAAGCATGACGGGGCGCCGCCAGGCGCCCCCTATGCCGGCACGCCACGCCTGTGGCCGTGCCGGCGGCCGGTTTCACTCCCCGGCCGAACGCGGCGCCGAAGCGCGCCACACCAGCACCAGCGCCAGCAGGCTTTGCAGCAGGTAGAAGGCGCTCGACACGCCGTGCAGCATGCCGAACTGCGCCTTGTAAGGCGATTCCGAAACGCCGACACCCAGCGCCAGCGCCTTTTCCTTCAGGCCGGCCATGAACGGCTGGGTGCCGAAGTAGCCCGCCAGCACGCAGCACAGCATGCCCAGCACCAGCCAGCGCAGGCCGCGATAGCGGTGGGCGCCGCGCCGGATCATCACGTTGCACAGCACCAGCTGCAACACGCCGATGGTGACCCCGACGATGGCCTCAGTATGGAACAGCTGCCCGGCGATCATGCCCGCCATCTCGCGGCTGGGAAGCACCGAAAACAGCGTCGGCGCCACCATATAGCCGACGGTCCAGAGACTGCCCGCCCACGCCACCGTCAGCAGCAGGAAGATGCGGTGCGGCAGCGGCGGCAGATTGTTATAGGAATTGGAGAACACGTGCCGGTCTTTCCGGGGGCCGCGCCAGGTGCAAGCCTGCCGGCCGGGCCGGCGTCAGATATAGCGTACGGTAATGACTTCGTACTCGCGCTCGCCGCCAGGGGCCAGCACGATTGCGACGTCGCCTTCGAACTTGCCGATCAGCGCACGCGCGATCGGCGAGCTGACCGAGATCTTGCCAGTATCGATGTCGGCCTCGTCATCGCCCACGATCTGGTAGCTGACCGGGCTGCCGGACTCCAGGTCTTCCAGGTCCACGGTGGCGCCAAAAACGATGCGGCCGTCGGTGTCGAGCTGGGTCGGGTCGATGATCTGCGCGGCCGACAGCTTGGCCTCCACTTCCAGGATGCGGCCTTCGATAAAGCCCTGCTTTTCCTTGGCGGCGTCGTATTCGGCGTTTTCAGACAGGTCGCCCTGTGCGCGGGCCTCCGAGATCGCATTGATCACCGCCGGACGCTCGACAGCCTTCAGGCGCTGCAGCTCCTCCTTCAGGAGCTCTGCGCCACGCTTGGTAATCGGAATGGTGCTCATGTCTACGTTCAACAAAAAAATGAGCCGCAGCGGAGCTGGAGCCATCCCTGGCAAATGCTGCCAGGGCACTTCCGCTCAACCGCGGCTTTCAGACAGGACCGAATGCAGGCACGCCGCATCGATCGACGAATTTGACGTAGTTTAGGCCAGGAAGCCCGCCGGCAGCAACTCCGGCGGGCTTCCTGGCCTTAACCGGGCGCAACGCGCCCGGCCAGCGGCGATGTGCCGCTTGCCTTACGTACGGGGCTTCAGGCCAGCGAGGCGTGCAGGCTCTGCAGGTCGTAGACCTCCAGGCTCTGCATGTGCTTCAGGCCCTCCACCGCGGCGCGGGCGCCGGCGATGGTGGTGTAGTAAGGAATGCGGTGGGCCAGCGCCGAGGTACGGATCGAGCGCGAATCGGCAATCGCGGTGCGGGTTTCGTCCACGGTGGTGAACACCAGCGCCAGTTCGCCGTTCTTGATCATGTCGACGATATGCGGACGGCCGTCCTTGACCTTGTTGACCACCTTCACCGGGATGCCGGCGGCTTCGATGGCCGAGGCGGTGCCGCGGGTGGCAACGATCGGGTAGCCCATGTCGTGCAGCATGCGGGCCACGCCAACGGCGCGCGGCTTGTCGCTGTCCTTCACGGTGATCAGCACGGTGCCCTTTTCCGGCAGGCGCGAGCCCGCGGCCAGCTGGCTCTTGAACAGCGCCTCGCCGAAGGCCTTGCCCACGCCCATCACTTCGCCGGTCGAGCGCATTTCAGGTCCGAGGACCGGATCGACGCCGGGGAACTTGTTGAACGGGAACACCGCTTCCTTGACACTGTAGTACGGCGGGACGACTTCTTCGCCAATCTCCTGCTCGTCCAGCGACTGGCCGGCCATGCAGCGCGCGGCGATCTTGGCCAGCTGCAAGCCGGTGGCCTTGGACACATACGGCACGGTACGCGAGGCGCGCGGGTTCACTTCCAGCACGTACACGGTATCAACGCCGTCGTTCTGCTGGATCGCGAACTGCACGTTCATCAGGCCGACCACGTTCAGGGCGCGGGCCATGGCGGCGGTCTGGCGCTTCAGTTCGGCCACGGTCTCGGCCGACAGCGAGTACGGCGGCAGCGAGCAGGCGGAGTCGCCCGAGTGCACGCCAGCCTGCTCGATGTGCTCCATCACGCCGCCGATGAACACGCGCTTGCCGTCGCACAGGGCGTCGACGTCGCACTCGATGGCGTCGTTCAGGAAGCGGTCCAGCAGCACCGGGGAGTCGTTCGAGACCTTGACGGCCTCGCGCATGTAGCGCTCGAGGTCGCGCGGCTCATGCACGATTTCCATGGCGCGGCCGCCCAGCACGTACGACGGGCGCACCACCAGCGGATAGCCGATCTCTTCGGCCAGGCGCAGCGCTTCGTCCTCGGCACGCGCGGTGCGGTTGGGCGGCTGGCGCAGGCCCAGCTCCTGCAGCAGCTTCTGGAAGCGCTCGCGGTCTTCGGCCGCGTCGATCATGTCGGGGCTGGTGCCGATGATGGGCACGCCGTTGGCTTCCAGGTCCAGCGCCAGCTTCAGCGGAGTCTGGCCGCCGTACTGCACGATCACGCCCACCGGCTTCTCGATGGCGACGATCTCCAGCACGTCTTCCAGCGTGACCGGCTCGAAGTACAGGCGGTCCGAGGTGTCATAGTCGGTCGACACGGTTTCCGGGTTGCAGTTGACCATGATGGTCTCGTACCCGTCTTCGCGCAGCGCCAGCGCGGCGTGCACGCAGCAGTAGTCGAACTCGATGCCCTGGCCGATCCGGTTCGGGCCACCACCCAGCACCATGATCTTCTTCTTGTCCGTCGGCTGCGCCTCGCACTCGCCATGCTCGGCCTCGTAGGTCGAGTACATGTAGGCGGTGTTGGTGGCGAACTCGGCGGCGCAGGTGTCCACGCGCTTGTAGACCGGACGCACGTTCTGGGCGATGCGCGCCTCGCGCACGGCCTTGGCATCGGTCTTCAGCAGCCTGGCCAGGCGGCGGTCCGAGAAGCCCTTCTGCTTCAGGAAACGCAGCTCGGCGGTCGACAGGCTTTCCAGCGTGCGTGACTTGACCAGGCCTTCGGTCTTGATGATGTCTTCGATCTGGGCCAGGAACCACGGGTCGATGTCGGTCTCGGCATAGACCTCTTCCAGCGACATGCCCAGGCGGAAGGCATCGCCCACGTACCAGATGCGGTCGGGGCCGGCTTCGCCGATTTCCTCGACGACTTCGTCGCGGTCCGACGACTTTTCGTCCAGGCCGTCGACGCCAACTTCCAGGCCGCGCAGGGCTTTCTGGAACGACTCCTGGAAGGTGCGGCCCATGGCCATCACCTCGCCCACCGACTTCATCTGGGTGGTCAGGTGGCTGTCGGCCTGCGGGAATTTCTCAAACGCGAAACGCGGCACCTTGGTGACCACGTAGTCGATCGACGGCTCGAACGAAGCCGGGGTCGCGCCGCCGGTAATTTCGTTCTTCAGCTCGTCCAGCGTGTAGCCCACGGCCAGCTTGGCCGCGACCTTGGCGATCGGGAAGCCGGTGGCCTTGGACGCCAGCGCCGACGAACGCGACACGCGCGGGTTCATCTCGATGACGATCATGCGACCGTCCTTCGGGTTGATCGAGAACTGCACGTTGGAGCCGCCGGTGTCGACGCCGATCTCGCGCAGCACGGCGAGCGAGGCGTTGCGCAGGATCTGGTATTCCTTGTCGGTCAGGGTCTGGGCCGGGGCCACGGTGATCGAGTCGCCGGTGTGGATGCCCATCGGGTCCAGGTTCTCGATCGAGCAGATGATGATGCAGTTGTCCTTCTTGTCGCGGACCACTTCCATCTCATACTCTTTCCAGCCCAGCAGCGATTCCTCGATCAGCAGCTCGCGCGTCGGCGACAGGTCCAGGCCGCGCTTGCAGATCTCTTCGAATTCTTCGCGGTTGTAGGCGATGCCGCCGCCGCTGCCGCCCAGCGTGAACGACGGGCGGATCACGATCGGGTAGCCGCCGGTGCCGGTTTCCTGGGCAATGCGCGACTGCACGGCCATGGCTTCGTCCATCGAGTGGGCGATGCCCGACTTGGCCGAACCCAGACCGATCTTGGTCATGGCGTCCTTGAACTTCTGGCGGTCCTCGGCCTTGTCGATGGCTTCCGGCGACGCGCCGATCAGCTCGACCTTGTACTTGTCCAGCACGCCGTGACGATGCAGGTCCAGCGCGCAGTTCAGCGCGGTCTGGCCGCCCATGGTCGGCAGGATCGCATCCGGGCGTTCCTTCTCGATGATGCGCTCGACCACTTCCCAGGTGATCGGCTCGATGTAGGTCACATCGGCCGTGGCGGGATCGGTCATGATGGTCGCCGGGTTCGAATTGACCAGGATGACCTTGAAGCCTTCCTCGCGCAGCGCCTTGCAGGCCTGGGCGCCGGAATAATCGAACTCGCACGCCTGGCCGATGATGATGGGGCCCGCGCCGATGATCAGGATGCTCTTGATGTCTGTGCGTTTTGGCATTGCACGCTCTCTTTATGGGCCGGCCCGCCTTGCCTGCGGACCGCGCCGGTAATCAGGGAATCCGTCAGGATTCAAAAATATCGTCTTGCTCAGTTCATCGTGGCCGACGCCAGCTTGGCGCCGAAGCCGATGAACATCGCGCCTACCCCGCTGGCCATGCCGGCCGACAGCCTGCGGCGGCGCCGGAACGCTTCGGCCAGCTTCGCGCCCACGAAGATGATCGTGGTCAGGTAGGCAAAGCTGAAGAACTGGCAGACCACACCCAGCGCGGCGAACGACAGCACCGGGTAAGCGAAGGCCGGGTCGACAAACTGGATGAAGAACGAGATGAAGAACAGGATCGCCTTCGGGTTCAGCAGGCTTATCAGCAGCGCCTTGCGGAACGGGTCGGACTGGTCCGGCGCGGCTGCCGGCACCGTCGCCGCCGCGGCCTCGCCGCGTGCCGCCCAACTGCGCAGCGCGCCGCGCAGCATGTTCAAGCCGATCCACGCCAGGTAGGCCGCGCCGATGTACTTCACCACGTAGAACAGCGCCGGGCTGGCCTTGAGCAGCGAGGCCACGCCCGCCGCCGACAGCACCATCAGCATGAAGTCGCCCAGGAACACCCCGCACGCGCCCTTATAGCCGGCGCGCACGCCGCGCTGCGCCGCCACCGACAGCACGTACATCGAGTTCGGCCCCGGCAGCAGCACGATAAAGATCGTGCCCAGCACATAGGTCCAGAAATCGGTGATGCCGAAAGCGGTATGCATGAAGGCGTTCATGGGATGTCCCTGTGTCTGCGCTGTTCCCGGCTGCGCTTACTTGCGCGCGTCGGTCATCAGCTGGATAAAGCGGTCGAACAGGTAAGCCACGTCGTTCGGGCCGGGCGAGGCTTCCGGGTGACCCTGGAAGCAGAAGGCCGGCTTGTCGGTCAGCGTGAAACCCTGCAGCGAGCCGTCGAACAGCGACTTGTGCGTGACGCGCACGTTCGACGGCAGCGTGTCGGCGTCCACCGCGAAACCGTGGTTCTGCGACGTGATCACCACGCGGCCATCGTCCAGGTCCTTGACCGGATGGTTGGCGCCGTGGTGGCCAAACTTCATCTTCAGGGTCTTGGCGCCGACGGCCAGGGCCATGATCTGGTGGCCCAGGCAGATGCCGAAGGTCGGGATTCCGCGCTCGATGAACTCGCGCGTGGCGGCGATGGCGTAGTCGCACGGCTCGGGGTCGCCGGGGCCGTTGGACAGGAACACGCCGTCCGGATTCAGCGCCAGCGCGTCGGCGGCGCTCGCCTGGGCGGGCAGCACCGTCACCTTGCAGCCGCGTTCGGCCAGCATGCGCAGGATGTTGTACTTGACGCCGTAGTCATAGGCGACCACGTGGAACTGCGGCTGGTCCTGCTTGCCATAGCCTTCGCCCAGCTTCCACTCGGACTGGGTCCACTGGTACGGCTCCTTGACCGAAACCACCTTGGCCAGGTCCATGCCGGCCAGGCCGGGGAACGAGCGGGCCAGGTCAATGGCCTTCTGGACATTGTCTTCGCCGGCCAGGATGCAGCCATTCTGGGCACCCTTTTCGCGCAGGATACGCGTCAGCTTGCGCGTATCGATGCCGGCGATGGCCACCACCTTTTCCTGCTTCAGGTAGTGGGCAAGGGTGTGCTCCTTGCGGAAATTCGAGGCCAGGATCGGCAGATCCTTGATGATCAGGCCGGCGGCATGGACTTTCGTGGCTTCGACATCCTCAGGATTGACCCCGTAGTTACCGATATGCGGATACGTCAGCGTGACGATCTGCCGCGAGTAACTCGGGTCGGTGAGGATTTCCTGGTAACCGGTGATGGCGGTGTTGAACACCACTTCACCGATGGTATGGCCGGAAGCGCCAATGGAATAGCCACGAAAGACCGTGCCGTCTGCTAGCGCGAGAATGGCGGACGGAAAAGACGGTAACACGGGTAGGCTCCTGCTGGACTCACCCCGTGACCGACCAATCGACGCCTCGTGCCTCCCAGGCTGGATCCGTGACGGCGGCAGCGGCGTTGCGCCGATGCGGTCGGATCCGGTCGCGACCTGCTCCTTGCGTCACATTGAATGCGGACAGCAAAGGCGGCGCGGATGGGGGCGGCGGAAGGTGGAAAGCGGTTGGCGCTAGGGTGAAGGGTTCTGAAAGCGAAACTTTCGAATTATATCCCGCGCCACCCAATTTCTCAAGTTTTCAAGGACTTGCATGCGGCAGGCGGCGGCGCCACCATGCCGCCGGCCACCGTCCTGCCCGTGCCTGCTACGTTACGCCTGTGGCGGCACGACCGCCGTGACCTCGATTTCCACCTTGGCGCGCGGCTCCACCAGGTCCGCGACCTCGACCGCCGTCATCGCCGGGAAGTGGCGGCCGATGATGGCCCGGTAATGCTGGCCGATCGCGCCATAGGCGCCGACATATTCCGCCTTGTCCTTCACATACCAGGTCATGCGCACGATATGCTCGGGCAGCGCGTCGCCTGCCGCGAGCACGGCAACCACGTTGCGCAGCGCCTGCGCCACCTGCAGGCCGAAGTCGTCGGTCTCGAATTCACATTTGCCGGTCCAGCCGATCTGGCCGCTGACAAAGAGCAGGCGGCTTCCGACCTGCATTTCGGTCATGGTGCCGTTGGCGTAGCCACGCGGGGGCGCCCAGTCGGGCGGCTGCAGGATCTTCATGGTGCTTTCCGGTTGATATCTGTATGAGTGGATGAAATTCCTGGATTCAGGCCGTGGCGACCAGGTAGGCCGACATGGCCTCGCGCACGGCTTCGGGAAGCGGCTGCGGGGCAATCGAGCCGGTATCGACGCAAACCAGCCGCTGCGTCACTTCCATGCGGGTATCGTCATGCGGGCCGGCGAAGCGGATCGCGAGCGTAAAGCTCGACTGACCCAGCTTCAGCACGCGCAGTTCGCGCGTCAGCACCTCGCCCAGCCGGCTGGGCGCCAGGAAGCGGCACTCCAGCTCGGCGGTGGGCACGCCGGCGCGGCCCTCGCCGTGCATGACATCGAAGGGCCAGCCCAACGCCTCGCCGAACCAGTCTTCGATGAAGTCGTTGAGCATCTCGAAATAGCGCGGGTAGAACACGATGCCCGCGGCGTCGCAGTGCTTGAAGCGCACCAGCACGGTGCTGCGGAACACGGGGCTCATGGCTTCCCCGCGCCGTTGTTGTTACGACCGTTGCCACCGCTGCCCTGCTCCGCCATCTGGCGCAGCCGGAAGCGCTGCAGCTTGCCGGTCTCGGTGCGCGGCAGCGCCGGCACGAACACAATGCGGCGCGGATACTTGTAGGGCGCGATCTGGCGCTTCACGTAGTCCTGCAGCGCGGCGCGCGTGGCGTCGTCCGGTGCCGTGCCCTCGCGCAGCACCACATAGGCAGTGACCACCTGCCCGCGCTCATCGTCGGGCGCCCCGACCACGCCGCATTCGGCAACCGCCTCGTGCTGCATCAGCGCACTTTCCACCTCCGGCCCGGCGATGTTGTAGCCAGCCGAGATGATCATGTCGTCCGAACGCGCCTGGTAGAAGTAGTAGCCGTCCTCGTCGACGAAAAAGGTGTCGCCCGGCAAGTTCCAGCCCGCCTTCACATAGTTGGACTGGCGCGGATCGTCCAGGTAGCGGCAGCCGGTCGGCCCCTGCACCGCCAGCTTGCCGACCTGCCCCGGCGGCAAGGGCTGCATGTTCTCGTCGACGATCTGCGCGACATAGCCCGGCACCACCCGCCCGATCGCGCCCGGCCTGACCTCGGCGCCGGCGCTGGAGATAAAGATATGCATCATCTCCGTGCCGCCGATGCCGTCGGTCATCTCGATGCCGGTGGCCGCCTTCCAGCTCTGGCGCGTGGCGTCCGGCAGGGCTTCGCCGGCCGACACGCTCTTCTTCAGGCTGGACAGGTCATAGCGCGGCGCCAGCGTTGCCATCTGCCGGTAGAAGGTGGGCGCGGTAAAGACGATGGTGGCGCGGAAATCCTGGATCAGCCCGAGCAGCGTCTCTGGCGTCAGCTTCTCGGCCAGCACGGCGCTGGCGCCGATGCGCAGCGGGAAACACAGCATGCCGCCCAGCCCGAAGGTGAACGCGATCGGCGGCGTGCCGCAGAACACGTCGTCGGGCTGCGGACGCAGCACGTGGCGCGGGAACAGGTCGCACATCGCCAGCACGTCGCGATGGAAGTGCATGGTGCCCTTGGGCTGGCCGGTGGTGCCGCTGGTAAAGGCGATCAGGCAGACATCGTCGCTGGCGGTGTCGCAGGCATCGAAGGCGTCCGGTTTGCCCGCTATCGCCGCCTCCAGCGAACCCTCGCCTTCACCGTTGAAGTACAGCGTGCGCGCCAGGCTCGGGCAATGGAATTCGCCGCCGGCCTGCTGGTTGGCATCGAGCTCCTCGCGCAGCCGCGCATCGCACAGCGCGGCACCGACCTGCGCCTTGTCGATGATCTGCTTCAGCTCCTTGGCGCGCAGCAGCGGCATGGTCGGCACCGCAACCAGGCCCGCCTTGAGCGTGGCCAGCCAGCTGGCCGCCATCATCAGGTTGTTGGGCCCGCGCAGCAGCACCCGGCTGCCGGGCACCAGTTGCATGTCCTCGACCAGCACACGGGCGATGCGGTTGACCAGCGCCGCCAGCTGCGCATAGGTCACCGTCTCGATCTGTCCGTCGCGGCGGTGACGAATGGCGATGCGCTCGCCGCGGCCTTCGCGCACGTGGCGGTCTACCAGCTCCACCGCGGCGTTCATCCGCTCCGGGTAGTCGGTATCGGCATTGAAGCGGAACACCGGCCACATATCGGGCGGCGGCAGGCGGTCGCGCGCGAAGGTATCGAGGTGGGCTGTGGTCGCCATGGCTTGTCTCCTGTCTGCTCTGTATCGGTACGGCAGTTCGTGGGCAGCTCGCGGGCGCGTCAGGCTTTGCGCCCGGCCAGCGTCTCGCGCGCAATGATCAGCTTCTGCACTTCGGTGGCGCCTTCATAGATGCGCAGCGAGCGGATCTCGCGGTACAGGCTTTCCACGCGCGTGCCGACCTTGACGCCCAGGCCGCCGAACATCTGCACCGCGCGGTCGATCACCTGCTGGGCGTTCTCGGTCGCCACCATCTTGGCCATGGCCGCCTCGCGCGTGGTGCGCTGGCCCTTGACATCGCGCAGCCAGGCCGCGCGGTAGGTCAGCAGCGCCGCGGCGTCGATCGCGGTGGCCATGTCGCCGATGGCGGCCTGCGTCAGCTGCAGGTCGGCCAGCACGCCACCGAACATCGGGCGCGCGCAGGCGCGCGCCAGTGCATCGTCCAGCGCGGCGCGGCCAAAGCCCAGCGCCGCCGCCGCGACCGAGGCACGGAAGATGTCGAGCGTCATCATCGCCACCTTGAAGCCCTGCCCCGCTTCGCCCAGCCGGTTGCCCACGGGCACGCGGCAGTTGTCGAAACGCAGCGTGGCGAGCGGGTGCGGCGCCATCACGTCGATGCGCTCGGCGATGGTCAGGCCTGGCGTATCCGCATCTACCACGAAGGCGGAGATGCCGCGTGCGCCCGGCGCCTCGCCGGTGCGCACGAACACGCAGTAGAAGTCGGCAATGCCGCCGTTGGAAATCCAGGTCTTGGCGCCGTCGATCACATAGTGGCTGCTGTCGTCCGACAGCCGTGCGCTGCATTGCATGGCGGCCACATCGGAACCGGCCTCCGGCTCGGACAGCGCAAACGCGGCAATCGCCTCGCCGCGGGCCACGCGCGGCAGGTAATGTGCGCGCAGCGCATCGCTGCCGGCCAGCGAGATCGCGCCCGAGCCCAGCCCCTGCATGGCAAAGGCAAAATCGGCCAGGCCGTCATGGCGCGCCAGGGTCTCGCGCAGCAGGCACAGCGAGCGCGAATCCAGCGCCGGCAACGCGCCGCCGTGCGCGGCTGGCACGCAATAGCGCAGCCAGCCGGCCTCGCCCAGCTGGCGCACCAGCGCGCGGCAGGCGGCGTCGGTATCGCTGTGGTCGACTTGGAGGTGTTGCCCGCACCAGGCGTCGAGTTCGCGCTCCAGTGCGCGGTGCGCGTCGTCGAACAGCGGCAGGTCGAGATAGGTCTTGTCGGACATGGCGCTTCAGTCCCCTTCGAACACCGGCTTCGTCTTGGCGACGAAGGCCTCGTAGGCGCGGCGGAAGTCGCGCGTCTGCATGCAGATGGCCTGGGCTTCGGCCTCGGCCTCGATGGCCTCGTCCAGCCCCATGTTCCATTCCTGGTGCAGCAACTTCTTGGTCACGCCGTGGGCAAAGGTCGGGCCGGCGGCCAGTTGCGCGGCCAGCGCCTGCGCCTGCGCCAGCACCGCTTCGGACGGATGCAGCGCATTGAAGAAGCCCCACTGCAGCCCCTCTTCCGCGCTCATCGAGCGGCCGGTGTAGAGCAGCTCACTGGCGCGCCCCTGCCCGATCACGCGCGGCAGCAGCGTGCACGCGCCCATGTCGGCGCCGGCCAGGCCGACGCGCGTGAACAGGAACGCGGCCTTGGCCTGCGCCGTGCCCAGGCGCATGTCGGAGGCCAGCGCCATCATCGCGCCGGCACCGGCGCAGATGCCGTCGACCGCGCTGACCACCGGCTGCGGGCAGGCGCGCATGGCCTTGACCAGGTCGCCGGTCATGCGCGTGAAGTCGAGCAGCTCAGGCATGGTCATGCGCGTGAGAGGCCCGATGATCTCGTGCACGTCGCCGCCCGAGCAATAGTTGCCGCCGGCGCCCGTCACCACCACCGCCTTGATGTCGCCGGCATAGCACAGGCCGCGGAACAGGTCGCGCAGCTCGGCATAGGAATCGAACGTCAGCGGGTTCTTGCGCTCCGGCCGGTTCAGCGTCACGGTGCCGACCTTGCCGTCGCCGGACACCGACCACAGGAAATGCTCCGGCTGGTAGCCGGCAAAGCTGCGCTTGTGGTGGCGCATGTCGAGTGCGATCTCTGTCATGGTTTCTCTCGTTGTCTGTTGCAGTCGGCGAGGTTCAGCCCGCCATCACTTCGCCGCCGGCCACGGGGATCGCCTGGCCGGTGATCGCGGCCGCGGATGGCTGGCACAGCCAGGCCACCGCGTCGGCCACTTCCTCGGGCTGCACCAGCCGCCGTTGCGGATTGCGTGCGGCCAGCTCGGCGCGCGCCTGTTCCTCGGTGCGGCCGGTCTTGCCGACGATATTGGCCACCGCGTCGCGCACGATGTCGGTTTCGGTATAGCCCGGGCAGACCGCATTGACGGTCACGCCCTTGGCCGCGGTCTCCAGCGCCAGCGCGCGCGTCAGGCCGATCACCCCATGCTTGGCCGCGCAATAGGCACTGACATAGCCATAGCCTGCCAGCCCCGCCGTGCTCGCCACATTGACGATGCGGCCCCAGCCGGCCGCGAGCATCGCAGGCAGCGCTGCCTGCGTGCACAGGAAGGTCCCAGTCAGGTTTACATCCAGCATGCGCTGCCACAGCGCGGCGTCGGTCTTCAGGAACGGTGCGCTGTGTGCCTGGCCGGCGTTGTTGACCAGCATCGACACCGGCCCGGCCTGCTCAGCGGCGGCGGCAAAGGCACGTGCCACACTGTCGGCATCGGCAATATCGGCCGCGACAAAGGAGACTACGGCGCCCGCGGGAGCAACCTCACGCAGCGCTTGCACGGTCGCCTGCAACGCACCGGCATCGCGGCCCAGTAGCGTCACGCTGGCGCCGTCGGCCAGCAGCCGCCGCGCGATTGCCGCGCCGATGCCGCGCCCGCCGCCGGTGACCAGCGCGTGGCGCCCTGACAGTGAACCCGTGCTGCGCGTCATCCCTGCTTCTCCTGCGCCGCGGCGCGTTCCAGGTTGGTTTCCAGTTGCCGCTTGCCGGCCTGGTACTGCTTGGGCCAGGCGATATCGCGATAGCCGATGCGCGCCGCTTCCTGCAGCGTCCAGGCCGGGTTGGCCAGGTGCGGCCGCGCGATCGCGCACAGGTCGGCACGGCCCGCGGCGATGATCGAGTCGACGTGGTCGGCCTCGAAGATCGCGCCCACGGCAATGGTGGCGATGCCGGCTTCGTTGCGGATGCGGTCGGCAAACGGGGTCTGGTACATGCGGCCGTAGACCGGAGCCTGATCCGGGCTGACCTGGCCCGACGAGCAGTCGATCATGTCGGCGCCGGCGGCCTTGAAGGCGCGTGCGATCGCCACCGCGTCATCCGGGGTGATGCCGCCTTCAACCCAGTCGTGGGCCGAGATACGCACCGACATCGGCTTGTGTTCCGGCCACACCGCGCGCACCGCGGCAAAGACCTCCAGCGGGTAGCGCAGCCGCGCGGCCAGCGAACCGCCATAGTCGTCTTCCCGGGTATTGGTCAGCGGCGAGATAAAGCTCGACAGCAGGTAGCCGTGCGCGCAGTGCAGCTCCAGCCAGTCGAAGCCGGCCTCTGCGGCGCGGCGCGCGCTGGCGACGAAGTCATCGCGCACGCGCTCCATGTCCGCGCGCGTCATCTCGCGCGGCGTCTGCGATTCGCCCGGCAGGTAGGGCAGTGGCGAGGCCGAGATCACTGGCCAGTTGCCTTCCGGCAGCGGATGGTCCATCGCCTCCCAGCCTAGCTGCGTCGAGCCCTTGCGGCCCGAATGGCCGATCTGCATGGCGATGCGCGCATCGCTGTTGGCATGCACGAAGTCGACGATGCGGCGCCAGGCGTCGCGCTGCGCGTCGTTCCACAAACCCGGGCATCCCGGCGTGATGCGCGCATCGGGCGACACGCAGGTCATCTCGGCCACCACCATGCCGGCGCCGCCCAGCGCGCGCGAGCCCAGGTGGACCAGGTGGAAGTCGCCGGGCACCCCGTCGGTGCACGAGTACATCGCCATCGGCGACACCACCACGCGGTTCTTCAGCGTGACGCCGCGCATGCGGAACGGCGTGAACATCGGCGGCAGCGGCTCGCGCTCGCGCAGCTGCAGGCTTTCCGGTTGCACGCCGGCCTGCCGCGCCAGCCAGTGTTCGAACTGCGCCACATAGTCCGCATCGCGCACGCGCAGGTTCTCATGCGAGATGCGCTGCGAGCGGGTCAGCAGGGAATAGGCGAACTGCTCCGGCGGCAGGCTGCCCGCGTAGCGCTCGACGTTCTCGAACCATTCGGTCGAGTTGCGCGCCGCGTTCTGGATCTTCAGCACTTCCACGCCGCGCGTGGCTTCATAGCGCGACAATGCGTCGGGCAGGCCGTCATGACCCCTTCCACGGATTTCTTCGGCGAGGTCAATGGCATCTTCCAACGCCAGCTTGGTGCCCGAACCGATCGAGAAGTGCGCGGTGTGCGCGGCATCGCCCATCAGCACCACCGGCACGCGGCGGCCGTCGGGCAAGGTGTTCCAATGCACCCACTGGCGGCAGATCACGCGGGGGAAGCGGATCCAGATCGCCGAGCCGCGCAGGTGCGCCGCATTGGTGATCAGCTTGTTGCCGTCGAGGTAGCGCGCGAACAGGCGCTCGCAGTAGGCCACGCCCTCTTCCTGGCTCATCTGCTCGATGCCCGCGGCGCGCCAGACGGACTCCGGGGCCTCGACGATAAAGGTCGAGGTGGTGTCGTCAAAGCGGTAGGCGTGCGCCTGGAACCAGCCGTGCTCGGTCTTCTCGAAGGCAAAGGTAAAGGCGTCGAACAGCTTGTGCGTGCCCATCCAGACAAAGCGGCACTGACGCGTGTCGATGTCAGGCTGGAACGTGTCGGCGTAGCGGGTGCGGATGCGGCTGTTCAGGCCGTCCGAGGCGATCACCAGGTCGGCCTGGTATTGCATCGCCAGCGCCTGGTCGTCGGAAACGTCGGTCTCGAACACCAGCTTCACGCCCAGCGCCTCGCAGCGCGCCTGCAGGATATTGAGCAGGCGCTTGCGCCCGATGCCGATAAAACCATGGCCGCCGGAGCGGATGGTGCGCCCGCCGATATGGATGTCGATATCGTCCCAGTGGTTGAAGGCCGCGTTGATCTCGGCGGCGCTGACCGGGTCGGCCTCCTTCAGGTTGTCCATGGTGGCGTCAGAGAACACCACGCCCCAGCCGAAGGTGTCGTAGGGCCGGTTGCGTTCGACCACGATGACCTCGTTGGCCGGATCCTGCAGCTTCATCAGCAGTCCGAAGTACAGGCCTGCCGGGCCACCACCAATACAAAGCACTCGCATTTGTCGCCTCCTGCCGGCTGCGCCGGGCACTTTGCCCAGGGCCCACACCGCCATCTAGATGATGTCTAAATATTTTATGCTTGAAATATTAGACTGCATCACAGCCGATAGCAAGGGTGAAATGCGGAGTGCCTCGCAAGGCACCCACACCGCCACGCTCTCAGCCTGCCATCTAGCCCTTCAGCGCCGCCTGCAACTGTTCCAGCGCACCCGGGTCCTCGATCGTGGTCAGGTCGCCGGGGTCGCGCCCTTCAGCCACCGCCTGCATGGCGCGCCGCAGCAACTTGCCGGAGCGGGTCTTGGGCAGCGCATTGACAAAGAATACGCGGGCCGGCCGCGCCACGGCACCCAGTTGCTGCTCCACCGTCTTCATCAGTTCGCCTTCCAATGCCAGCCTCGCTTCGGCCGTGGCCGTGCGCGCCGGATCGCGGGCGATGCAGAAAGCCATCGCCACCTGCCCCTTGAGCGCGTCCTGCACGCCCACCACCGCCACCTCGGCCACGGCGGCGTTGGACGACAGGCTTTCTTCGATCTCGCGGGTGCCCAGTCGGTGGCCGGCTACGTTGATCACGTCGTCGGTGCGGCCCAGGATAAAGACGTAGCCGTCGGCGTCGCGCACGCCCCAGTCGAAGGTGGAATAGCACATCCGGTTCGGCACCGCCTGCCAGTAGGTGCGCACGAAACGGCCATCGTCGCCCCAGACCGTGCTCATGCATCCCGGCGGCAGCGGGCCGTCGATGGCGACCACGCCCTTCTGCCCCGGCGGGCATTCCGCGCCGGTGTTCTCGTCGACGATCTTCAGGTCGTAGCCGTAGGCCGGCACGCCGGGCGAGCCCAGCTTGGGCGGCAGCGCCTCGATGCCGCGCTGGATCGCGAGGATCGGCCAGCCGGATTCGGTCTGCCAGTAGTTGTCGACCACCGGCTTGCCCAGGCCATCCTGGATCCAGCGCGCGGTGGGCTCGTCCAGCGGCTCGCCGGCCAGGAACAGCAGGCGCAGGCTGGACAGGTCGTAGCGGGTCAGCCAGGCCGGATCCTGCTTCTTCAGCACGCGGATCGCGGTCGGCGCGCTGAACATCAGGTTGACCTTGTAATCCTGAACCAGCCGCCACAGGATGCCGCCGTCGGGGCGGATCGGCGTGCCTTCATACATCAGCGTGGTCATGCCGGCCAGCAGCGGGCCATAGACGATATAGCTGTGCCCCACCACCCAGCCGATGTCCGACGCGGTGAACATGGTGTCGCCGGGCTTGCCGCAGAAGATGTATTCCATCGAGGTGGCCAACGCCACCGCATAGCCGCCGGTATCGCGCTGCACGCCCTTGGGCTTGCCGGTGGTGCCGGAGGTGTAGAGCACGTACGACGGCTCGCTCGATTCCAGCCACACGCACGGCACCTGTACGCCGGCCACGCGCTCGCGCCAGGCGGCATAGTCCTCATCGCGGCCCTCGGTACGGGGCATTTGCGCCAGTTGCCGGTCCACCAGCAGCACCTTCTCGGGCTGGTGCGACGAGAGCCGGATGGCCTCGTCCAGCAGCGGCTTGTACGGCACCACCTTGCCGGCGCGCGAGCCGGCGTCGGCGCTGACCACCACGCGCGGCCGGGCATCCTCGATGCGCGCGGCCAGGCTGACCGAGGCAAAGCCGCCGAACACCACCGAATGGATCGCGCCGATGCGCGCGCACGCCAGCATGGCAAAGGCGGCTTCCGGGATCATCGGCATGTAGATCAGCACGCGGTCGCCCTTCTGCACGCCCAGGCCCTGCAGGACCGCGGCCATGCGGCTGACTTGGTCGTGCAGTTCGGCGTAGGTAAAGGTGCGGGCCTGGTCGGTCTCGGTCGAGACCCAGTGCAGCGCCGGCTGGCTGGCGCGGGCCGCCAGGTGGCGGTCGACCGCGTTGTGGCACAGGTTGGTGCGCCCGCCGACGAACCAGCGCGCAAAGGGCGCGCGGCTGTTGTCGAGCACCTGGCCGAACGGGGTTTCCCAGTCGATGCGCGCCGCCTGTTCGGCCCAGAACCCCTCGGGGTCGGCGAGCGAACGGGCATGCACGGCATGGCTTGCCGTCATGTCTGTCTCCTCCGCATCTGCGGTCATTGGGATGATGACCGTAGTTTGCCACCGGCGCGGGTGCGCGTGGACAGTGTTTCGACAGGTGCGCCGCGCAACATGAAAAAAGGGGCGTGCCGACGGCATCGCCCCTTCCTGCGCGGTGCCAGCTGCCGTCAGCGGGCCTTGGCCCCCTTGGCGCCGGCCTTGGCCGACGCCTTGACGGTCGGCCCAGTCTTGGCCTCGCGGGTCACGCGCGCCGGCGCCGCCTTGTCCGTGCGCCGCGACGGGGCCTCGACCGTGACGCGCTTGCGCGGTTCCGCCTTGCCTTTGGCCGACACCCGCACGATGCCGCCCTTGCTGCCCCTTTCCGCGCGATCAGCATGATCAGCGCGCTCGGCACGATCGGCTTGCTCGGCCCGCGCCGCCCGCACCGCGCCGGCGCCGCGCACCGGCACCATCAGCACCAGGCTTTGCCCCGCGACCAGCTTGGTGCCCGCCAGCTTGTTCCACGACTGCACCTGCCCCGCCGAGACACCATAGCGCCGCGCCACCGAGGTCACCGTATCGCGCCGGCCGGCGCGCACCACCACCCGGCGCGCATCCGGCAGGTCGGGCTCCATCGCCAGCATGGCGCTGTCGGCCAGGCTGGCGCTGATATCCTGGTCGTGGCGGCCCGAGCGCGGGATCATCACGGTGGAGCCCGCCTTTAGCCGCATGCCCTTCGGGATGCTGTTGATCTCGCGCAGCGTATCGGCGTCGACATTCAGGCGCGCCGCCAGCGACTCGACACGCTCGCGGCCGTCCACTGTCACCGCCGCCCAGCTTGACAGCCCGCCACGATAAGTATTCAGGTTGTACTGGAAGCGCTCGGCGTTATCGAACGGCAGCAGGATCTGCGGGTTGGACGCGCCCAGGATCACCGGCCGGTTGAACGACGGGTTGAGCGCCTTGAACTCCTCCACCGACATGTCCGCCAGCTTGGCCGCCAGGTTCACGTCGATATCGCGCGAGGTGGTCACCGTGACAAAGTACGGGTGGTCCGGGATCTCGGGCAGCTTGACGCCGTACGCGGCGGGGTTGGCGATGATGTTCTTGACCGCCTGCAGCTTCGGCACGTAGTTGCGCGTCTCGTTGGGCATGGGCAGGCTGGCGTAGTCGGTCGGCAGCCCGCGCGCCTGGTTGCGCGCAATCGCGCGCGACACCGCGCCCTCGCCCCAGTTGTATGCCGCCAGCGCCAGGTGCCAGTCGCCGAACATGTCATAGAGCCGCGCCAGGTAGTCCAGGGCGGCGTCGGTCGAGGCCAGCACGTCACGGCGCTCGTCGCGGAACATGTTCTGCTTCAGGTTGTACGACTTGCCCGTGCTCGGGATGAACTGCCACATGCCTGCCGCCTTGGCGCTGGACTGCGCCTGCGGGTTGAACGCGCTCTCGACGAACGGCAGCAGCGCCAGCTCGGTCGGCATCTTGCGCCGTTCCAGCTCTTCTACGATGTGGTACAGGTAGCGGCTTGAGCGCCCGACCATCCGTTCCATGTATTCCGGCCGCTGCGCATACCACTGGGTGCGGTCATCGACCAGCGTGCCCTCCAGGTCCTGCATGGCAAAGCCGCGCCGGATGCGGTCCCAGATGTCGTTGGACGGGCCGCCCAGCCAGTTCAGGCCGCCCTGGTCGACATTGATTGTGGAAGCGGAAGACAGCGCCGATTTGTCGCTGAGCGAGTTGAGCGGATCCTGGCGCTTGGCGGTCTGGGCGGTCGCGGCGCCATTGGCGCCATCAGGCGGCGTGGGGGTGCTGGCGCACGCTGCAAGCAGCGCGGCGCACGCGACCACCGCCAGTAATCGACCAATTTTCATTAAGTTCTCGAATCGTGACGCCAAAAAGATGCGTGATGCTAAAAAAAACCGCGTATCGCGTCAATCAGATTTTCCATATAGCCAATATCCCGCGGGCAGCCGGAAAGCCTTGCGGCGCAAGGCCCGGCAGGCCAAGCGGGGCTTAGCGGAAATTGTCCTTCCAGCCGCGCAGCGCACCGAACGCCTGCGCATCGCCCGTGGCGGCCCCGCCCTGCGCCGCCACCGCCGCCCGTACCGCCGGCTCGCGCGAGCGCAGGAAGGGATTGACTTCGCGTTCATGGGCGATGGTGGTCGGCAGCGTCGGCTGGTCCGCCGCGCGCAGCGCGTCAACCCGCTGCTCCCACGCCACCAGCGCGGCATTGGCCGGTTCCACCGCCCGCGCAAAGCGCACGTTGCTGCGCGTATATTCGTGCGCGCAATAGACGCGGGTATCGCCCGGCAGCGCCGCCAGCTTGTCGAGCGAGTCCAGCATCTGCGCCGGCGTGCCTTCGAACAGACGCCCACAGCCGCTGGCGAACAGGGTATCGCCGCAGAAGACCGCCGGGCCGGCTTCGCCCAGGTCGCCCACATAGGCGATATGGCCGGCGGTGTGCCCGGGCACGTCCAGCACGCGCAGCGTCAGCGCCGGCGTCTCCAGCGTCACGACATCGCCTTCGCGCAGGGCCTGGGTGCGCCCGCCAATGCGTTCGCCAGCCGGCCCCAGCACCGGCATCGGCGCGCCCGACGGCGTGCGCGGGTGCGCCGCCAGCAGCTCGGCCACCCCGCCCTGGTGATCGCCGTGGTGATGGGTGATTACAATAGCGCCCAGAGCCAGACCGCTTTGCGCCAGGAAGCGCTCCACCGGCGCGGCCTCGCCGGGATCGACCACGGCGGCGCTACGCCCGTCGTGGATGGCCCAGATATAGTTATCCTGGAACGCCGGGATCGGCTCAACCTTCAACATGCGCATGCTCCTATGTCCAATCGTCCCAATCATTCGATTGTAAGCTGGGAAGACTGGCTGGCCTCGCCGCCCGGCGAATACATGCTGCGCTGGGAGGCGCAGCAGTACGACCGGACCGTGACCGACATCTTCGGCTACCACGCCGTCCAGATGGGCCTGCCCTTTATCGACACCCTGCGCGAGAACCGGATGCCGTTCTCGGCGCTGGCGCTGGATCCGTCCAGCGGACCGCACGGGCCGCGGGCCGCACATCCCGACGCGCGCCAGCTGCTGTGCCGCTTCGACGAGCTGCCGTTCGACACCCAGAGCATCGACCTGGTCACCCTGCCCCACATCCTGGAATTCGCCGAAGATCCGCATGAAGTGCTGCGCGAGGTCTCGCGGGTGCTGATGCCCGAGGGGCGCGTGGTGGTCACCTGCTTCAACCCGATGAGCCTGTGGGGCGCGCGCCAGGGCATGAACCGGCTCGGCGCCACGCCCTTCCTGCCGACGGACGCGCAGCAGATCGGCTTTGTGCGCATCAAGGACTGGCTCAAGCTGCTGGGCTTCGATATCATCCGCGGGCGCTTTGGCTGCTACTGCCCGCCCTACCGCACCGACCGCTGGCTGCAGCGCGCCGCCTTCATGGAAAAGGCCGGCGACCGCTGGTGGCCGATCTTTGGCGCGGTCTATATGATCTCGGCGATCAAGCGCGTGCGCAATATCCGCCTGGTCGGCCCGGCCTGGAAGAGCAAGCCGGCGCTGGCCCCGGTATCGTCGCCCGTGGCCACGCCCACCGGCACGCACGGCAAGACCCCCGGCGAAGAGCGCTGACGCGGTCCAGCGCCTTCCGCTGACACCTCAATGCGCCACCCGCCCGGCGGGTGGCCACCATGGAATCACATGCAAGAAGTCACCATCTACTCCGACGGCGCCTGCAAGGGCAATCCCGGCCGCGGCGGCTGGGGCGCGGTGCTCGTCGCCGGCACCAGCGAGAAAGAACTGTTCGGCGGCGAGCCCAACACCACCAACAACCGCATGGAAATGACCGCCGTGATCGAAGCGCTTCGCGCGCTCAAGCGGCCCTGCGTCGTGCGGGTCTATACCGACTCGCAGTATGTCCAGAAGGGCATCAGCGAATGGCTGCCCGGCTGGAAGGCCCGCGGCTGGAAGACCGCCGACAAGAAGCCCGTCAAGAACGCCGACCTGTGGCAGGAGCTGGACACCCTGGCGCAGCCGCACCAGATCTCCTGGCACTGGGTGCGCGGCCACAACGGCCACCCAGGCAATGAGCGCGCCGACGCGCTGGCCAACCGCGGCGTCGAATCGATCGGCCGCTGAATCCTTTTCGCGACAACAAACCGCGGAGCGCCCGCGCCGCTCCGCTAGAATGCCCGCCATGCGACAAATCGTTCTCGACACCGAAACCACCGGCCTGAGTGCCGCCACCGGCGACCGCCTGATCGAAATCGGCTGCGTCGAGCTGATGAACCGCCGCCTGACGGGGCGCCACCTGCACTTCTACGTCAACCCGGAACGCGATATCGACGAGGGCGCGATCGCCGTGCACGGCATCACGGTTGAGTTCCTGGCCGACAAGCCCCGCTTTTCCGAAGTCGTCAACGACATCCGCGAGTTCGTCCAGGATGCCGAGCTGATCATCCACAACGCGCCGTTCGACCTGGGCTTCCTCGACATGGAATTCCAGCTGCTGGGCCTGCCGCCGTTCCGCCAGCATGCCGGCAATGTGATCGATACCCTGCGCGAAGCCCGCCAGATGTTCCCAGGCAAGCGCAACTCGCTCGATGCCCTGTGCGATCGCCTGGGCATCAGCAACGCTCACCGCACGCTGCATGGCGCCCTGCTGGATGCCGAGTTGCTGGCCGAGGTCTACCTGGCCATGACGCGCGGCCAGGATTCGCTGGTGATTGACATGCACGACAGCACGGCGGGCGCAGGCAGCGCCGTCGCCAGCGCCGACCTGTCGCGCCTGGCCCTGCCGGTGCTGCGCGCCACCGATGACGAACAACAGGCCCACCTCGCCCTGCTCAAGGGCCTGGACAAGGCCAGCGGCGGCAAGACGGTGTGGCAGGAAGCCCCCGCGGCAGAGTCCGGAAGCCTCGCAGCCTGATAAAAATCAAAAAAGAGCTTTACAAGATACAAGAAGCTCTGCATAATCTCATTTCTCTGCTGCACGACGGCAACGACGACGCAGACAGGGGTGGTTAGCTCAGCGGTAGAGCACTGCCTTCACACGGCAGGGGTCACAGGTTCAATCCCTGTACCACCCACCAGACAAAAATGGCCAGCAACTGCCTAAGTTGCCAGGAAACCCAGACAGGGCAAGCTTTCTGGGTTTTTTGTTGCCCGGCGCTTGCCCAGGTTTTCTACGCTCCCTGGAAAACCGTGGCTCACGGCGCAAATCAAGAAAAGCTCGCCTGGCATATTTGCGCCTGACACACATACTTGTCCAAGGACGACGTGCCAGGCAGGCACAGTCGTCCTCGCTCCCACCGGGCCAGCCCCCAATCGCCCATCCGATCATCGACGCAGCATTCGGGAGTCCGCCATGCCCGATTCACCCAGGACGACGATCCATGCCGGCGCGACCGTGCCGCCGGAGGATGCGCAGACACGGGAGCCGGTGCTGGACGTGGTGGACCGCGTCTCCGAGATGTGCTTCGGCCTGTTCATGGCGCTCACTTTTGTCGGCGCGGTGTCGAGCGGCACGGGCGGCCCGGATGCCAGCCGCACCATGATGCATGCCGCGTTGGGCTGCAACCTGGCCTGGGGCATGGTGGACGCGGTCATGTTCCTGATCCGTACGCTGGCGAGCCGCGGCCAGCGGATCTCCCTGGCACTTGCCGTCAGGAATGCAGGCGACCAGGCCACTGCGATCGGCCTGATTCGCGATGCGCTGCCTCGCGCAACGAAATCGCTGGTCACCGACAAGGAACTGGAAGCCATGCGGGCCCGGCTCGCCGCCGCCCCGGCACTGCCTCC
Organism: Cupriavidus sp. UYPR2.512; assembly: GCF_000379565.1. Classification (NCBI taxonomy): domain Bacteria; kingdom Pseudomonadati; phylum Pseudomonadota; class Betaproteobacteria; order Burkholderiales; family Burkholderiaceae; genus Cupriavidus; species Cupriavidus sp. UYPR2.512. The sequence goes on from NZ_KB902853.1 coordinate 263,071, forward strand.
CCGTCCCCGCCTGAACCTGGCCGACCTGCTGGGTGCCGTGCGCATCTTCCTTATCGTTGTGCTGACCACGTTTCCGGTCGCACTGCCGTTCGTACTGCTGGACGACGTCAAACTGGCACTACTGATCTCGCGCGGGCTAACCCTGGCCATGCTGTTCGTCGCCGGGTGGGCACTGGGTCACTTTGCCGGCTTTGGCGGCTGGGTCACTGGCGCAGCCATGACGGCGCTGGGCGTCGTCATGACCATCGCCATCATTGCGCTGGGCGGCTGAAATGCGAGGCGCGAACCTGCTGCTTGCCGCCGCCCTTGGCGCGGGAGCGGTCCAGGCACAGGAGCCGCCCCAGCCCGCGCCGGATGCCGCCGGGCAGGCGGGCGGCTCGCCCTGGACCTTCTCGGCAACGGGCTACTGGAACATGCCGCGCGAGAGCGGCGACTACCTCTCCGGCATCTTCATCGCGGAAAGGAAGCAGCTTCACCTCGAGGCGAGAAGCAACTACGAGGCGGTCCACGCGCAGTCAGCCTTCATCGGCTGGACCTTCTCGGGCGGGGAAACCATCCAGTTCAAGGCGACACCCATCGTTGGCTTCGTGGGAGGCTCCACCCACGGCTTGATCGGCGGGATCGAAGCCAGCGTGGCAGTGAGCAAGTTCGACTACTACATCGAAGCCGAATACCTGGACGCGCGCGGCGAGGAACCGGGCTATCTCTATGCCTGGAGCGAACTTGGCTTCCGCCCGGTCGAATGGCTGAGGCTGGGCCTGGTCGCGCAACGTACCCGGATCTACGGGGGAGACCGCGAATTCCAGCGAGGCGGCTTTTTCCAGGTCACGGTGCGCAAGTTCACGGCGGGCTTCTACTGGTTCAACCCAGGCTCGACAGACCAGGTCGCGATCCTTTCGCTGGGCGTGAGCTTCTAGGCCGCAGCCACGTCGCGACGCAACCTTTCCGTTGCGGGCGACAAGGCTTGTCTCATTTCCGGCCACTCACCTGCCGGCTACCTTGACTGCTCCGACCTGCACCGGAGCACGACTTGCCATCCGCCTGCCTCCCCACCGCGACCGAAACAGAACCCGCCCTGCCCTGGACCGGCCGCAGCCCGGTCTGTGCCGGCTGGTTCGAGATGCGCTCGGCGCGCGTGCCGCGCGATGCGCGGCCGGTCTATGACGAAGACATGGATTGCATCATCGGCTACCACCGCAGTTTTGCGTCGGTGGCGGCCACCTATGACCTGGCGGGCAAAGTCGTCGCGCTCGATGCATGCGTGGATGAAGATGGCGCGGAGCGCGCACCGCTGCTGGTTGCCGGCACGCTGTGGCAGCCGCACGTGCGCGGCATGACGCGCAGCGGCGCCGAGGGGGAAGGACTGGCAGCGTCCGCCACAACGCTGACGCGGCTGCGCGGGCGCTTCATCGCACTGGCCCGGCAGCCGCTGCATTTCACGCTGGCCGCGCTGGCGGACATGCAACAGCCGGAGCGGTTCGTGCCGCTGCATATCCTGCGACTGGCGATGCGCTGCGGCACGCGGCTTGCTGCGGCAACGGACATGGCACGCTTTGTCGCGCCGATCACTCGGCGAGGCGTGCCGACCGCGCTGGAACTGACGCTGCGCCCGCGCGACCATACCGTGCTGCGCGTGCGCACCTGGCCCGTCGCTGGTTAGCCGTGCCAGGCCCCTGCGTCCGTAACGACCGTGGCGAAGCGGTCATTCAACGCGGCCAGCGTGCTGCGGTGGAGATCGGCCGCAGGTACGGCCGGGCCGCCCAGCGGGTCAGGCAGGTCGCGCGTGGCGCAGGCCGCGGCCACCACCGTGCTGCGATAGCCGTGGTCGAGCGCCGAGCGCACCGTGGCGCTGACGCACATATGCGTCTGGAAGCCGGCCACGATCAGCTCCTTGCGGCCGAGCCTGGCCAGTTCGTCGCCCAGGGTGGTGCCGGCGAAGCTGTTGGGCAAGCCCTTGGTGACGGTAATCTCACCGGCCTGCGGCCCCACCCCTTCGATGAAGGCGGCATACGGCCCGGTCGGATCGAACGCCATGCTGCCCGGCCGGCCGTGGTGCGCGACATGGATCACCGGCGTGCCGTGGCTGCGCGCCAGCGCCAGCAGCTGCGCGCAGGCAGCCACGGCCGCGGGCATGCCGACCAGCGGCAGGCGGCCGTCGACGTATTCGCGTTGATGGTCGATCAGGATCAGGACGGCGGCATCCCAGGCGGAAGGGGTACGGCTGGCGCCGGCCAGGTCGAGCAGCGTAGTCGGTGTAGTCATTGGCGTTTGGGCTGGAAGGAATCAGGAACGGCAATCAAAAATCGCATGACGGGCCCGCCACATCACGGGCCATCCCACATGCTAATGCCAAGCCGGAATCCGTGCACAAGCGCGCGTGGCGATCTCGCCACCGGCCCTGCCCTTCGCTGTAGCGCGGCAGGCACATTGCACGCGCAACCGGGATCGCGGTTGCAAACAGTTGCGAATTTCATCTTGACATCTGCTAATCTTGATTTCATGCCCCGGACAAGATCTCGGGTCGGCAACCGATGCGCCGGGGCGGGAATACGGGTCAGTGCGCACAAGAAATAAGTCAATCATGCAGCACTCTTTGAAGTACCGGATGGCGTTCGCCACGGCGGGTGTGGTGACGCTGATCATCGTGCTGCGCGCGGTCTACGCGCAGTATTACGCCTACGACGGCCTGAAGTACCTGCGGCAGACGCAGCAGGACACGCTGGTCAAGATGGTGGCCGAGCAACTCGATGAAAAACTGCAGGGCCGGGCCGCCGTCCTGCGCCGCGTGGCACGCCAGCTCTCCCCCATGCTTTCGGCAAAGCCGGCCGAGCTGCGCCGGGCCGTGGAGGGCCTGGTGGAAATACCCGAGGCCTTCAACGCCGTCTTCCTGGCCGCGCCTGACGGGCACCTGGTGTTCAGCACCGCCGTGCCGGATGACGTGCGCCTGCGCGTGGACGACCGCGACTATTTCCGCGATATCCAGCAGGGCCAGGCGTTTGCCGTGTCGGACCTGATCCAGGGCAAGCAGACCAATGCCCCCGGCGTGGTGCTGGCAGTGCCGCTGCACGGGCCGGGTGGCGAGTTGCGCGGCGTGGTCGGGGGCGTCCTGAACCTCACGGACAGCAACTTCCTGCGCGAACTTGCGCACAGCCGCGTGGGCACTACCGGCAGCTTCTGCCTGGTTTCCTCCGGCACCAATCCCCGCTATGCGATGCATCCGGACGTTGCCCGCGTGCTGAGTCCCGCACGCGCGGTCGGCGAAGCCTGCGGCGCCGACCACGCCCCCGCCCTTCTGGAAGTCCTGACGCCGACGCAGCCGATCGTGGCGCGCTACCTGCTGGCATCCAACGGCTGGGAGGTGGTGGCGGTCCTGCCGGCTGCCGAAGCCTACGCGCCGATGGTCGCGGTGCGTCAACGGACCCTGGTGATCGGCGCCATCACCATGCTGATTGCCGCAGCGATGATGTGGCTGGTCATGCGCCGGCTGCTTGAACCGCTGCAGCGGCTGCACCGCGCCGTGCGTCAGATCGGCACCAACCCGGCCGCGGTGGCGGACCTGCCCGCCGGCCGTGCCGACGAGATCGGCGAACTGGCCGTGACTTTCGCCGAGGTGGTGGCGCAGTTGTCGGAGCGCGAAGCCGCGCTGAAAGCGGCCAAGGACCGCGCCGCCGAGAGCGAGAAGCGCATCGAAGCGATCGCCAACCATGTGCCGGACTTTGTCTCGTTCATCGACATGCAGCAGCGCTATGTCTTCGTCAACCAGGCGTATGCGCAGCGGTACGGCGTGCCGGCGCAGCAGATCGTGGGGCTGTCGCTGCGCGAGCTGTGGGGCACGCAGGAATACCTGGCCTGCCAGCCATACCTGGAACAAGCCCGGGCCGGGCGCTCGGTGACCTTTACGCGGGAAAGCGCCGACGGCACCGAATGCACGGAGATCACCTACCAGCCGGCCTGGAACGATGCCCAGGACACCGTCATTGGCCTGCACATGTTCGGGCGCAACGTCACCCATGAGCGCGAAAAACTGCGCAGCCTGGAAGCGCAGACCATCTCCGACTACCTCACCGGCCTGCTCAACCGCAAGGGGTTCGACCGGCGCCTGGCCGAATGCATGGCCCGCGCCAGCGCCGACGGGCACTCGCTGGCGCTGCTGCTGGTGGACCTGGACGACTTCAAGGGCGTCAACGACGGTTTTGGCCATCCGGTGGGCGACCAGTTGCTGGTCGCCTTTGCGCAGCGGCTGCGCGCCTGCGTGCGCAAGGGCGACGCGGTCGCGCGCATCGGCGGCGATGAGTTCGCGGTGATCCTGGACGGCGTTGCCGACCGCCAGGCCATGGCGTCCATCGCCAACACCATCGTGCAGGCCGCGCGCATGCCCTTCTTGATCGACGGCCACACGCTGGCGGCCCCGGCCAGCGTCGGCTCGGCCATCCATGACGCGCGCCACACCATGACCGCGAGCGAGTTGTTCATGCACGCCGACATGGCACTGTACGAGGCCAAGCGGCACGGCAAGGCGCGTTATGCGGTGCAGGCGGCGGATACGACAGAGCCGTATCCCGAACCGTCCGAACTGGCATCGCAAGAAGGCTAGTTCCGAAGTCCGGGCTCAGACGGCCGCTTGGGGTGCTCCCTCTCCCGCTTGCGGGAGAGCGTTGGGGTGAGGGCGGGAGTATCAACAAGTTAAGGCGTGTCGGTATGCCACCGCCTGCCCTCACCCGCTGCCCCTCTCCCGCAAGCGGGAGAGGGGAGCAAACCAGCGGCATTCATTGCCGGCAGCCTCAAACGCCTCAGCGCACCTTCCCTTCCTTCCACGCCTGCAGCAGCTTGTCGTAAGGAATGGTCTCGCCCTTCGGCTTTTCGTTGGCCAGCTTCTTCCATGGCGCATGGTCGTTCGACAGCCACTTGCCCGGATCTCCCTTCGGGTTGAGCTTGGGCGCGCAGTTGCTCATGCCGGCGCGCTGCAGCCGCGCCATGACCTGGTCCATTTCTTCGGCCAGCGTGTCCATGGCGGCTTGCGGCGTTTTCTCGCCGGTCACCGCGGTGGCCACGTTCTTCCACCACAGCTGGGCCAGCTTCGGATAGTCGGGCACGTTGGTGCCGGTCGGCGTCCAGGCCACGCGCGCGGGGCTGCGGTAGAACTCGATCAGCCCGCCGTACTTGGCCGCGTTCTTGGTCAGGTACTCGTGGTGGATGTCGCTGTCGCGGATAAAGGTCAGCCCGGTCAGCGACTTCTTCAGCGAGACCGTCTTGGATGTCACGAACTGCGCGTACAGCCAGGCGGCCGCCAGCTTGTTGGGATCGGTGTTCTTGAAGAAGGTCCACGAGCCCACGTCCTGGTAGCCGTTCTGCATGCCCTGCTTCCAGTACGGGCCATAAGGCGACGGCGCCATGCGCCACTTGGGCGAGCCGTCGGCGTTGACCACCGGCAGGCCCTTCTTGGTCATGTCCGCGGTGAACGCGGTGTACCAGAAGATCTGCTGCGCCACCTGGCCTTGCGCGGGGACCGGGCCGGCCTCGGAGAAGGTCATGCCCATCGCCTGCGGCGGCGCGTACTTCTTCATCCAGTCGATGTACTTGGTCAGCGCATAGACTGCCGCCGGGCTGTTGGTGGCACCGCCGCGCGACACCGAGGCGCCGACCGGCGTGCACTTGTCGTCGGCCACGCGGATGCCCCATTCATCCACCGGCATGCCGTTGGGCAAGCCCTTGTCGGCGGTGCCGGCCATCGACAGCCAGGCGTCGGTGAAGCGCCAGCCCAGCGACGGATCCTTCTTGCCGTAGTCCATGTGCCCATAGACCTTCTTGCCGTCGAGCTCCTTCACGTCGTTGGTGAAGAAGCTGGCGATGTCCTCATAGGCTGACCAGTTGGTCGGCACGCCCAGGTCGTAGCCGTACTTGGCCTTGAACTTGTCCTGCAGATCCTTGCGCGCGAACCAGTCGGCGCGGAACCAGTAGAGGTTGGCAAACTGCTGGTCCGGCAGCTGATAGAGCTTGCCGTCCGGCGCGGTGGTGAACTTGGTGCCGATAAAGTCCTTCACATCCAGCCCCGGGTTGGTCCACTCCTTGCCGGCGCCGTTCATGTAGTCGGTCAGCGGCAGGATAGAGCCATAGCGGTAGTGCGTGCCGATCAGGTCCGAGTCAGAGATCCAGCCATCGTAGATCGACTTGCCGGACTGCATCGAGGTCTGCAGCTTCTCCACCACGTCGCCTTCCTGGATCAGGTCATGGTTGACCTTGATGCCGGTGATCTCCTCGAAGGCCTTGGCCAGCGTCTTGGATTCGTACTCATGCGTGGTGATGGTCTCCGAGACGACGCTGATCTGCGTGACGCCCTTGGCCTTGAGCCTGGCCGCGGCATCGATGAACCACTTCATTTCCGCCGCCTGCTTGTCCTTGGGCAGCGACGAGGGCTGGAACTCATTGTCGATCCACTTCTTCGCTTCGGTCTCGCCCGCCCAGGCGGACGCGCAAGCCAGCGCAGCCGCGCAGGCAAGGGCGGACATCCCCAACTTCACGTGCTCATTCATCGGTGTCTCCTCAGGAATTCCCCTCCCCCGGCTTGTGGTCTGGTTGGCGGCCCCGGGGCAGGGATAAGCCGCGTGTTCCATTCAGGCTTGTTTTTCCGGTACCGCTAACCCTTGCGCATGACCAGCGCCAGCACCAGCATTGACATCACGAAGCTGATCCACACCGACGGCTCTTCGGCCAGCGACAGCCAGGCCGTTACCTTCTCGCCCAGCCCCACCCACGCCAGGTTGACCCAGGCCGCGCACATCAGACCGATGAACAGGCGGTCGCCGCGCGTCGTGGCGATCGGCAGGAAGCCTTTGCGCAGCACCGAAGGCGCGCGGATTTCCCAGATCGTCATACCGATCAGCATGACCACGATGCAGCCAAAGAACGCCGCCACCGGCGTTGTCCACACCATCCAGTTCAGCATTGCGCCGTCTCCTTGGTCCTTTTCCCCGCGGCTTACACGCGGCCCATCGCGAAGCCCTTCGCGATGTAGTGCCGCACGAACCAGATCACGATGCCGCCGGGCACGATGGTCAGCACGCCGGCCGCGGCCAGCACGCCCCAGTCCATGCCCGATGCCGAGACCGTGCGCGTCATGGTGGCGACGATGGGCTTGGCGTTGACCGAGGTCAGCGTGCGCGCCAGCAGCAGTTCGACCCAGCTGAACATGAAGCAGAAGAACGCCGCCACGCCCACGCCGGCCTTGATCAGCGGCAGGAAGATGGTCAGGAAGAAACGCGGAAACGAGTAGCCATCGACATACGCGGTCTCATCGATCTCGCGCGGCACGCCCGACATGAAGCCTTCCAGGATCCATACCGCCAGCGGCACGTTGAAGACCAGGTGCGCCAGCGCCACGCCCAGGTGGGTATCCATCAGCCCGATGGTGCTGTAGAGCTGGAAGAACGGCAGCAGGAACACCGCGGGCGGCGTCATGCGGTTGGTCAGCAGCCAGAAGAACACATGCTTGTCGCCGATGAACTGGTAGCGCGAAAAGGCATAGGCGGCCGGCAGCGCCACGCTGATCGAGATCACCGTGTTCATCGCCACGTAGATCATCGAGTTGACGTAGCCCGAATACCACGACGGGTCGGTGAAGATGGTTTTGTAGTGCTCCAGCGTGAAGTCGGCCGGCCACAGCGACAGCGTGGAGACGATCTCCTCGTTGGTCTTGAACGACATGTTCACCATCCAGTAGATTGGCACGATGGCAAACAGCAGGTAGACCAGCAGGAAGCCCGCGCGCCACCAGGTGGCGCGGTTGGCCCGTGCGGGGATCACGGAAGGGATCTCAGCCATGGGGCATGTCCTCGCTGCCGGCGGTGCCCGCGCGCTGCATCCAGTTGTAGAGGATGAAACACATGAGCAGGATGATCAGGAAATAGACGATGGAAAATGCCGCCGCCGGGCCCAGGTCGAACTGACCCACGGCCTTTTGCGTCAGGTACTGCGACAGGAAGGTGGTGGCGTTGCCGGGACCGCCGCCGGTCAGCACGAAGGGCTCCGTATAGATCATGAAGCTGTCCATGAAGCGCAGCAGCACCGCGATCATCAGCACGCCACGCATCTTGGGCAGCTGGATATAGCGGAACACCGCCAGGCGCGAGGCGCCGTCGATCTGCGCGGCCTGGTAGTAGGCGTCGGGGATGGCGCGCAGGCCGGCGTAGCACAGCAGCGCCACCAGCGGCGTCCAGTGCCAGACGTCCATCACCAGCACCGTGACCCAGGCATCGAAGGCGCTGCCGGTGTAGTTGTAGTCGAAGCCCATCGCTGCCAGCGCTGCGCCCAGCAGGCCGATATCGGTGCGCCCGAAGATCTGCCAGATAGTGCCGACCACGTTCCACGGAATCAGCAGCGACAACGCGATGATCACCAGCACCGCCGATGCCTTCCAGCCCCTGGCCGGCATCGACAGCGCCAGCAGGATGCCCAGCGGGATCTCCACCAGCAGGACCGCCAGCGAGAAGCCCAGCTGGCGCAGCAGTGCGTCGTGCAGCTCGCCGTCACGCAGCACGGTGCGGAACCATTCGGTGCCGACAAACACGCGCCGCTCGGGCGAGATGATGTCCTGCACCGAGTAGTTGACGATGGTCATCAGCGGCAGGATGGCGGAGAACGCCACGCACGCCACCACCGGCAACACCAGCAGCCAGGCCTTCTGGTTGACGGGCTTCATGGCACCAGTTCCTCGTTGACGTAGTAGCAGGTATGACGGTTGAACACTGACAACCAGGCCGTGTCGCCCGGACGCAGACCGGCTGCCTCGATACCCAGCCGCGCGCGCAGCGTGCCGGCCAGTGCGCCCGCCTCCTGCACGCCGCCAGTCAGCAGCCAGTAAGTGCCGATGTCCTGCGCGCGCTCCACCCGCACCGGCACAGCCTGCGCGTCGCTCTCCGGCGCCAGGCGCAGGTACTCGGGCCGCACGCCGATGCGGAAGCTGCCGGCCTCGCGCAACGCCGCTTCGACTGACGGCGACAACTCCGGCATGTAGCGGCGCCCGGCCAGCTCAAGCGCGCCGTCGCGCCACTGCCCGGGCAGGAAATTCATGCCCGGCGAGCCGATGAAATGCCCGACAAAAGTATGCGCGGGCCGCTCGAACAGCGCATCGGCCGGCCCCACCTGCACCGCCTTGCCGCGCGACATCACCACCACCTGGTCGGCAAAGGTCAGCGCCTCGGTCTGGTCATGCGTCACGTAGATCAGCGTCAGGCGGAACTCGTGGTGGATTTCCTTGAGCTTGCGCCGCAGCTGCCATTTGAGCTGCGGATCGATCACCGTCAGCGGCTCGTCGAAGAGAATGGCCGACACGTCCTGGCGCACCAGCCCGCGCCCCAGCGAGATCTTCTGCTTGGCGTCTGCAGCCAGGCCGCTGGCGCGGCGATCGAGCGTGCCCGACAGGTCCAGCATCTCGGCCACGCGCCCTACCCGCTCGCGCACCTGGGCTTGCGGCACGCCGCGGTTGCGCAGCGGGAAGGCCAGGTTCTCGCCGACGGTCATGGTGTCGTAGATCACCGGGAACTGGAACACCTGGGCGATATTGCGCGCCTGCGGCGTGGCAGCGGTCACGTCGCGGCCATCGAAGGCGATGGTGCCGTGCGAAGGCCGCAGCAACCCCGAAATGCAGTTCAGCAGCGTGGTCTTGCCGCAGCCGGACGGGCCCAGCAGCGCGTAGGCGCCGCCGTCTTCGAAAGTGAATTGCAGCGGCAGCAGCGCGTAGTCCTCGTCGGTACGCGGATTTGACACATAGGAGTGCGCCAGGTCCAGGTCGATGCGCGCCATCTCAGGCCCCTGCCCCGGCAGCCGCGGCCGCGCCGCCGGGCACGTCAGCCGCCAGCCCGCCCGGCCGGCGCGGCGCGTGGATGCGACGCCCGTCGGCGTCGAACAGGTAGATCTGCTCGGGCAGCAGGTGCAGTGACACCGGCTCGCCCAGCGCCAGGTCGAGCACGCCGGCAAACTGCGCCACCAGGTTGCCCACCGGGGTATCGGCGTGGACAAAGGTGTCTGAGCCTGACAGCTCGGCCAGCGCCACGCGCCCGGGCACGGCCACAGCGCCCGCCTCACCGGCCAGGCGCAATGCCGATGCGCGCACCCCCATCGTGACCGGGCCGTCGCGCCCGCCCGCGCCGGGCACCGGCACGGAGATATTGCCGGCCAGCGTGACCCAGCCGCCCTGCAGCCTGCCCTCGACCAGGTTCATCGGCGGATCGTTGAACGCACGCGCCACGCGCAGCGAATCAGGATAGTGGAAGACCTGGGGCGTCGGGCCGTACTGCAGCAATTCGCCGGCGTCCAGCACCGCGGTATGCCCGCCCAGCAGCAGCGCTTCGCCGGGCTCGGTGGTGGCATAGATCACGGTGGCGTCGCCATGCGCGAATAGCTGCGCCAGCTCCTCGCGCAGTTCTTCGCGCAGCTTGTAGTCAAGATTGACCAGCGGCTCGTCCAGCAGCATCAGCGGCGCCTCCTTGGCCAGCGCGCGCGCCAGTGCCACGCGCTGCTGCTGCCCGCCGGAGAGCTCGGAAGGAAAGCGGTCCAGCAGGTGGTCGATATGCAGCCGCCCGGCCAGCTCGCGCACGCGCGCGGCAATCTCTGCGGCCGGCGCTTTGCGCCGCAGCCGCAGCGGCGAGGCGATGTTGTCGAAGACCTTGAGCGACGGATAGTTGATGAACTGCTGGTAGACCATCGACACATTGCGCTCGCGCACCGGCATGCCGGTCACGTCGCGGCCGTCGACCAGCACGCGGCCGGCGCTGGGCCGGTCCAGCCCGGCCATCACCCGCATCAGCGACGTCTTGCCCGCCTGCGTGGCGCCCAGCAGGATGGTCACCGCACCCGGAACCGGCGCGAGCGTCATCGGATAGAGATACGCCTGCGAACCTGCCTGTTGTGCGACGCCTTCCAAACGTAGCTGCATCCGTCCTCCATGTTCGAAATGCTTCCCGCATCACAGCTTTGCCGGATGCAGGCGCACAAGTCTTGGCTTTACGCTCGTTTTAGCAACAAAACGAACGTAAAACAATAGTGCACTGCATCATTTGTTTTCGTTTCTGTTTGGACTAGAATCCCGGCATGACCCTGAATCCCCGCCAGACGGCCCTGCTCGAAGAAGTCCGCACCCAGGGCTTTGCCTCCATCGACGAACTTGCGCGCAAGTTCGGCGTCACGCTCCAGACGGTACGCCGCGACGTCAACCTGCTGGCCGAGAACGGCAAGCTGGCGCGCTTCCATGGCGGGGTGCGGGTAGACGGCTCCACCACCGAGAACATCGCTTACCGGCAGCGGCAGGTGCTCAATGCCGAGGGCAAGGCGCGCATCGCGCGCGCGGTGGCCGCCGCGGTGCCCGAGGGCTGCTCGCTGATCCTGAACATCGGCACCACGGTGGAAGAGATAGCGCGCGAGCTGATGCACCACCGCGGGCTGCGCGTGATCACCAACAACCTGAACGTGGCCAATATCCTTGCCGACAACGCCGATTGCGAGGTCATCGTCGCCGGTGGCGTGCTGCGCTCACGCGACCGCGGCATCGTGGGCGAGGCCACGGTGGAGTTCATCCGCCAGTTCAAGGTGGATATCGGGCTGATCGGCATCTCGGGCATCGAGACCGACGGCACACTGCGCGACTACGACTTCCGCGAGGTCAAGGTGGCGCGGACCATCATCGAGCATTCACGCGAGGTGTGGCTGGCGGCGGACGCCAGCAAGTTCAACCGCCAGGCAATGGTGGAGCTGGCGCATGTGTCGCAGGTCGACCGGCTCTTTACCGATGAGCCGCTGGCAGCGCCGTTCGACCAGATCGTGGCCGACAGTGGGGTGAAGTGTGTGGTGGCGCAGCGGGACTGACCCGCTGGCCCGGCATCCCCGCGCCGGCGGGGATGCGGCAACCGGGAAGCGGCAGGGTTCCCGCGGGCGCGGGAACCGGGAGACGACGAGCCTACTTGAACACCACGGTCTTGTGGCCGTTCAGCAGGATACGGTGTTCGGCATGCCACTTGACCGCGCGCGCCAGTGCCACGCATTCCACGTCGCGGCCGACGGCGGTAAGTTGCTCCGGGTCCATGCTGTGGTCCACGCGCTCGATCTCCTGCTCGATGATCGGGCCTTCGTCCAGGTCCGCGGTGACGTAGTGCGCGGTCGCGCCGATCAGCTTCACGCCGCGGTCATGCGCCTGGTAGTACGGTTTGGCGCCCTTGAAGCTGGGCAGGAACGAGTGGTGGATATTGATCGCGCGGCCGGCCAGCTTGCGGCACAGGTCGTCGGACAGCACCTGCATGTAGCGCGCCAGCACCACCAGGTCGATCTTCTGCTCCTGCACCACGTCGAACACGCGCGCTTCCTGCGCGGCCTTCTGCTCGGCCGAGGCGTTCATCAGCGGCAGGTGGAAGAACGGCACGTCGTACGACGCCGCCAGCTGATAGAAGTCGCGGTGGTTCGAGACGATGGCCGCGATCTCCACGGGCAGGCCGCCCACCTTGGCGCGGAACAGCAGGTCATTCAGGCAGTGGCCGATCTTGGACACCATGATCATCACGCGCGGCTTGACCGCGGCGTCGTTCAGCTCCCACTGCATGCCGAACTGGTCGCCCACCGGCGCGAACGCGGCCTTCAGCGTGTCCAGGTCCGGGCCGCCGGCGGCCGGCGTGAAATGCACGCGCATGAAAAAGCGGCCGGCGTACTCGTCACCGTACTGGTCGGAGTCGACGATATTGCAGCCGTGCTGGAACAGCAGGCCCGAGACGGCATGGACGATGCCCGGCTGGTCGGGGCACGAGAGGGTCAGAATGAATCCGGTGTTGCTCATGGTGTGTTGTTCTGTCGGAGTGGCGCGGCGCAAGGCCGGAAAAACCAGGTCAGCGAGGTCAGCGAGGTCAGCGAGGTCAGCGAGGTCGGCAAGATCGGCACAGGCGGAACCCGCGGCGACGGCTCAGGCGCGATGGTCAGGACCGAGCCAGCCGCGCCGCCCAAGGGCATCCAGCGTCACCAGTGTCGCATCGACCGTCATGGCGCCGGCCGACATGATAGCAAGCAATGCGGCCACATCGACGCGCCGGTGCTCGCTGACCTCGCCATCTTGGTTGCGCGGCGTGAAGCCAGGCGGCAGCAGCAGGTCGTAGACGTAGACCTGCTCCCACTGTACGCCTTCGGGCAGGTCGCGCAGCACCTCGATCATGCCGTGGGCCTGCGCGCCCTGCGCCAGCGCGGGCGGGATGCCGGATTCTTCCTCGCATTCGCGCACCAGCGTCGCCAGCGGATCGCTGCCATGCGGCATGCCGCCGGCAACCAGGTTGTCCCACATGCCGGGGTCGACCGACTTGGCGGGGCTGCGCCGCGAGATCCACAGGGCGGGACCGCCATCGGGATCGTCACACGCGGCGCCATCGACAATGCCGTTCATGTGCGAGGCAAAGGTCAGCAGCCCGAGAAAGCGCGCCGCCGCGCGTTCCACCACGGCGAGTGCGGGCGCGTCCAGCGCGGGGGTGACCGCGAACCGTTCATCGCGCCAGCCGCGCACGTGGCCGGTGTCGGCCAGTTGGCGGGCCAGCGCCTGCAGCGCGGCGCTGCGCGCGTCGAAGTCATTGTGCCCCGGCAGCAGTTCCGCCGCCGTGGTGCCATCGGCCAGGCGGTCGTCCGGGCCGAGGATGGCGCCCATGCCACGCAGGATTGCCGCATGGGCTCGCGGCAGCCAGCCAACCTGCTGGCCGGCCGCCATCAGGCGCAGCTTGGCGGCCGCATCGAAGCCGCTGCGCGCCGCCAGCGAGGCGGCGATCTGCGCGGCGGGACCGGCCGTGAGGTTGCCCGCGGGGTCCGCGGGCGGCAAGGAAGACATTTCAGCCATCAAGAATCCATGCGCCGGCCGGGCCGGCGTGCTTTGCCATTGTCAGGATCGAACGCATGAACCAGCCAGCCGCGCAGGCCCAGCGCCCTGCATCGTCCCAGCTTCCCACCGAGCCGCAATATGTGCTGGCGCTCGACCAGGGCACCAGCAGCTCGCGGGCCATCCTGTTCGACCATGCCGGCAATGTGGTGCGGCTCGCGCAGCGCGAGTTCCGCCAATATTACCCACATCCCGGCCATGTCGAGCACGACCCTTACGAGATCTGGCAATCGCAGCTGGCGGTGGCGCACGCGGTGCTGGCCGATGCCGGCATCTCGGCCTCGCAGGTGCGCGCCATCGGCATCACCAACCAGCGCGAGACCACCGTGCTGTGGGACCGCAAGACCGGCGAGCCGGTCGGGCGCGCGCTGGTCTGGCAGGACCGCCGCACCGCGCCCATGTGCGAGGCGCTGCAGGCCGCCGGCCACGGCGAGCTGTTCCGCGAGAAGACCGGCCTGATCATCGATGCCTATTTCTCCGGCACCAAGCTGCGCTGGATGCTCGACAACATCGAAGGCGCGCGCGAACGCGCCCAGCGCGGCGAGCTTGCCTTCGGCACCGTCGACAGCTGGCTGATCTGGCAGCTGACCGACGGCGCGCGCCATATCACCGATGTGTCAAATGCCTCGCGCACGATGCTGTTCAATATCCACCGCTTCGAGTGGGACGACGCGCTGCTGGCGCTGCTCGACATCCCGCACGCGCTGCTGCCCGAGGTGGTGGCGTCCAGCGGCGAGGTGGCGCGCACCTCGGCGCGGCTCTTCGGCATGCAGATCCCCATTGCCGGTATCGCCGGCGACCAGCAGGCCGCCACCTTCGGCCAGGCCTGCTTGTCGCCGGGGATGGCCAAGAACACCTACGGCACCGGCTGCTTCCTGCTGATGAATACCGGCGCGCAACCGGTCACGTCGCACAACCGGCTGCTAACCACGATCGGCTGGCAGTTCGGCGGCCAGACGCAATATTGCCTGGAAGGCGGCGTGTTCATGGGCGGCGCCACCATCCAGTGGCTGCGCGACGGCCTGAAGATCATCAACAGCGCGCCCGAGGTCGAACCGCTGGCGCGCCAGTGCGACGACACCGGCGGTGTGGTGCTGGTGCCCGCCTTTGCCGGCCTGGGCGCGCCGCACTGGGACGCCTTTGCGCGCGGCACGCTGGTCGGCATGACGCGCGGCACGGGCCGGCCGCAGATCGCGCGCGCGGCGCTGGAATCGATCGCGCTGCAGAGCGTCGACGTGCTGGAAGCCATGCAGAAGGACGCCGGCATCTCGCTGGCCGAGCTGCGCGTGGACGGCGGCGCCTCGCGCAGCGACCTGCTGATGCAGATGCAGGCCGACCTGCTCGGCACCGCGGTGGTCCGCCCGCGCGTGACCGAAACCACCGCGCTGGGCGCCGCCTACCTGGCGGGCCTGGCCACCGGCTACTGGAGCGATCCGGCAGAGATCGCGCAGCAATGGCAGGCGGAGCGGCGCTTTGAGCCGAACCTGTCGGCTGACGCGCGCAGCCACCGGCTGGCGCGCTGGCATCGCGCAGTCGACCGCGCGCGCGACTGGGCGCGCGAGGACGAAGCCAACGGCAGCCACGCCTGAGCGCCAGCCGACCCCGAACACACCCCGAAGAAAGCGTCATGCAGAGAGTCTCTACCCCGATCCAGCCCCCCCACCGCGCCGCCCTGCTCGCCATCCTGGAGCGCGAGCCGCGCTGGGACGTGATCGTCATCGGCGGCGGCGCCACCGGCCTGGGCACCGCAGTCGACGCCGCCTCGCGCGGCTACCGCACGCTGCTGGTCGAAGCCGCGGATTTTGCCAAGGGCACCTCCAGCAAGGCCACCAAGCTGGTGCATGGCGGCGTGCGCTACCTGGCCCAGGGCAATATCAGCCTGGTGCGCGAAGCCCTGCATGAGCGCGGCCTGCTGGCGCGCAACGCGCCGCATCTGGTGTGGCCGCTGGGCTTCGTGGTGCCGGCCTACCAGCTGTTCGACCAGCCCTTCTACGGCATCGGCCTCAAGCTCTACGACATGCTGGCCGGCGACCTCAACCTGGCCGGCAGCCGCTGGCTGAATCACCGCGAGGTGCTGGCCGCGGCGCCCAACCTGGCCGAGCACGTCGGCGGGCGTCCGCTGCGCGGCGGCAACCTGTATTTCGACGGCCAGTTCGACGATGCGCGGCTGGCGGTGGCGCTGATGCGCACGCTGTTCGACGTGGGCGGCACCGCGCTCAACTACATGCGCGTGACGGGCCTGAGCCAGCAAGGCGGCGTGATCAGCGGCGTGACCGTGCAGGATGTGCTGGGCGATGCCACCTTCCACCTGCGCGCCGACTGCGTGATCAACGCCACCGGCGTGTGGGTCGATGCGATCCGGCAGATGGAGGACGGCCACGCACGCGCCATGGTCGCGCCCAGCCAGGGCGTGCACCTGACGCTGCCGCGCAGCTTCCTGCCGGGCGAGCGCGCCATCCTGATTCCCAAGACCGACGACGGCCGGGTGCTGTTCGTGGTGCCATGGAACGGCCACACCATCGTCGGCACCACCGACACGCCGCGCCGCGACCTGCCGCTGGAGCCGGACGCCGGCGCCGACGACGTCGATTTCATCCTGGAAACCGCGTCGCGCTACCTGGCCAGGGACCCGACCCGTGCCGACGTCACCAGCGTCTGGGCCGGCCTGCGGCCGCTGGTGCGGGCAACCGGCGAGGCCTCTACCGCGTCGCTGTCGCGCGAGCATACGATCCTGGTGTCCAAGGCCGGGCTGATCACCGTCACCGGCGGCAAGTGGACCACTTACCGCAAGATGGCCGAAGACGTGATCGAGACCGCGATCCAGCGCCAGATGGTGCGCGCGGCCCCGTGCGTGACCGCCGAGTTGCCCCTGCACGGCGCGGCGGGGCTGCCGGCCGGGCTGCCGCCGCCGGATTCAGGCTCGCCGGACCGCTACTATGGCAATGAGCTGGACATGCTGCGCGCGCTGCCCGGATATGACCGGATGCTGGCACCGGCGTCGGGCCTGACCGAGGCGCACGTGCGCTTTGCGGCGCGGCACGAACTGGGCCGCAGGGTCGAGGACGTGCTGGCCCGCCGCAACCGCGCGCTGTTCCTGGACGCGCGCGCCGCCGTGGACGCCGCGCCGGCCGTGGCCGCGATCCTGGCCGAGGAGTTCGGCGAGAACGAGGCCTGGCAGGCGCGCGAAATCGAGAGCTTCCGTACGCTCGCCGCCGGCTACATGCTCGGCTGACCTGGACGCCGGCGCGACCGCCGCCGGCGCCGCCCCTCTCAACTGGCTGGCACACCACCGATCGACCAAGGCAAACCCATGACCGCTCGCCCGATCCTGTCCCGCGCCCGCGCCGTGGCCCTGCTCGCAACCCTCTGCGCCTGCGCCTCGGCAACAGCCCGGACAACCAGGCGGCGGTCTTGCGCATCGAAGGCGAGCCGGTGCTTGCGGTCAGCACCGTGTCGGCCTCTGGCGCGCGCTATGTCGGCGGCCGCCACGAATGGTGGACCAAGGGCGCGCAAGGCACGTTGCGCGACCTGATGCAGGCCGAAAACGCCGCCCCGGCGCTGGCCAACTGCCAGGCAAAGCCTTGAGCGGGACGCAAACGGCGCGGCTGCGCCACATCACCGTTTGAGGTGGCGGCGTTCCGGGCGATAATGCGGGGATTGAATCAGGGAGAACACCATGGACGAGATTGAAGATCTGTCCGATCTGCCGATGCCCCGCTTTATCTGGGGCTTCGCCGTTATCGCAGGCAAAGGCGGCGAGGTCATGCACGACGAGTTCGAGTATCTGACCCACACCCGCAGCCCGCGCTTCACCTGCCGCGTGGTCGAGCTCGAGGACATGCCGGCTGAAAGCGAGGAAGACGCCATCGATGGCCGCATCGTCCATGATGACGATCCGAGCCGGATGTTCTATATCACCGATGCCGGCATGGCGCTGGTCAATTTCCAGCTGTTCGACAAGATGCCGGACAAGCAGAAATTCAAGCGCATCTGCGACGAAGCCATCGCCAACTGGATGCTGCGCCGCGAATTCCTTGACGATGAAGAGGAGGACTGACCCGCTCGTAACCTGATGGGGTCAGGCAGGTGGCCGCAGGCGCGGCCACCATATTTCAGCTCTTGTCCTGCTCCGGCGGCAACGCGCCCGCCAGCAGTTCATTGAGCAGCCCGGTCATGCCACCCGGGTGATCCACGGCAAGCGCCTGCAGGCGCTTGACCAGCGTGCTGTCCAGCTTGCACGCAAACGGCACCAGACCTTGCTCCTGGTCCAGCCGGCGCTGTTCGCGCCGGTCCGGGCGCGCAGCGCCGCCGGGAATACCGCCCCGCCCCGCCGTAGCCTGCTTCAGGCTGTTGGCGAGCTTCAGGCCCTTGTTTTTTTCCAGGTCCGTTTTCTTCACGGCATTATCCGAAAGTCTGTAGAGGCCGGTATTGTACGCACCTTCGGCACCCATCGGCCGCAAGGCGACCGGCGCGGCTATTCGTTGCCGACTTCGATCAGTTCGGCAGCCACCCGCTGGATTTCCGCATAGACCGGAATGGCCTCCATCGGCCCGGTGCAGCCCACGGCCGTGGCCTGGCCGGCATCGGCGCCAGGCGGCAGGAACACAAAGGCCATGCCGGGCTGCCAGCCGGGATGCTTGCGCAGGCTGTCATTGAGGATGTCGAGATACTGCGCGCGCGTGAAAACGTGCTTTGCCATTGCTACCTCCGGTATCCGCTGCCGATGCGCCGCGCGGGCGCGATTGTC
Organism: Cupriavidus sp. UYPR2.512; assembly: GCF_000379565.1. Taxonomy (NCBI): domain Bacteria; kingdom Pseudomonadati; phylum Pseudomonadota; class Betaproteobacteria; order Burkholderiales; family Burkholderiaceae; genus Cupriavidus; species Cupriavidus sp. UYPR2.512. The sequence continues at coordinate 281,706 of NZ_KB902853.1, forward strand.
ATGGCGGCGATCGTAGCATGGCAAAGCCACCCGACGTCACCGTAGGGCGCCGGGCGGTTGGCGCATCAGCACTCGCCCTTCTTGGCGTGGCCGGGCGGGCAGTGATAGCCCTTGTCCTTGTGCCCCTTGTCCTTGTACCCGCCCTGGTCCCAGCGCCCCGGCACCAGCACCCAGCCGTCGCGCGACTGGATCCAGCGCGGCGACTCATAGATATAGCCGGGGCGTTCACGTTCCCAGCGCCCCTGCTTCCAGGCGTGCTTGTGGTGGTGATCATCCCAGTCCCAGTAGCCCGGCATCCAGACATAGCCTGAGCGCGGCGCGGGCACGACCTCGTAGATAGGGGCCGGCGGTGGTACGCCGATGGCAACGTTGACCGACACCTGGGCCATCGACGCCGCACTGAACGTCAGGCCGGAACCCAGCAGGGCCGCCAGCAGGAGGGCCTTGGCCGGCCGGAGCGCGCGATGTGTCATGGGAGTCCTTTCTTGTGGAGGAACATGCCCACAGTCTAGCGCGCACCGATCCCGGCGCAATGTAAGAAACGGTATCCGTTGATCACAAAGATGCCAGCGCGCAACACTGGCGCCAGCCTAGTGGTCTTCGGCCATCGCCTTGAGTTGGGCCTCGCCCGCTACCCGCGCGGCATCCGAGGTGGTGAAGGTGTCGTCCGAGACAATGGCGCGCCGGATCTGCTGCGCGCTAAAGTCCACAAGCGCGATGACCCACACATAGCGCCCCGCCTGGGGCGCGGTTTGCACAAAAGCTTTCAGGTTGTTCCGCGATTCACTTGCCATGATCCATCTCCTGGTGAGACGTGCCGCAGCACAGGTGTCTGGAAACTCTAGCACATGGCTCGCCCGCTCACCGGGCGGCGGCCTCGGTGGCGAAGTCACGCAATTCGCGCACTCGCGCGGCCGTCATCTCGGCCATGCAGGTCGCCCCGGCCACGCGCGCGGCCGTGCCGCCGGCCGGATTGGCCACATAGGCGCAATTGGCCTGGCGGAACTCCAGCCAGGCACGCTGCGCCACCCGCAGCTGGCCGGTGCGCGGCGCTTCCAGCCGCCGCAGCAAGGCTTGATAGGCGCTGTTCAGCGCCACGTCCTGGACCCGTGTTTCGGCCGCAGCGCAGCCGAGCATGTCGGCAGTCGCCATGGCCTTGGCCATGCAGCGTTCATATTCAGCGCTCAGGCGATTGCTTTGCGCGGCATGGGCCGGTGCACCCGCCACTGCAAGACCAAGGACTGCAAGACATGCGATGACGCGCATCATGGCTCTCCCTTTGCCTGGTGGTAACACGACGATGCAGGACCATGCCGGGGCATCGGGCTGCTCAGGCCAGCCAGCGCCCCAACGTGGCCACCGCGATATTGACCAGCCCGAGCACCAGGTTGGTCCCCACCGCCTGCCGGATGCGGTTCAGCGCGGCACCGGCGGCCGGCCAGTCCTGGGCATCCACGGCCCGGCCCAGCACGCGATACGGCCCAAACCACACGTAGCAGAAAATCGCCGCCATGACGAGGCCGATGCCCATCATCAGGTGCCAGTTGCGTGGGGCACCGGACATGCCCACTGCGGCCATCATCGCCGCGCCGCTCAGCAGGATCGCGATCACCGCCGCCCACACCCACGGGAAGAAGCGGGCAAACACGCCGCGCCAGAGCTGCAGCCGCGGCGGCGGTTCCAGCACGGTGCCGGCCACTGGCCGCAGGCACAGGTAGGCGAAGAACATGCCGCCCACCCAGACGGCAACGCCGGCAACGTGCAGGAAGCGGAAAAGCGGGTCGGCAATCATGGCGGCATGCGGCGGCAAGGCGCGCGTTGGGGACGATGGCCCCATTCTAAGTGTTGTGTCCGCCACGGCGAAGCGCCGCGCGCGTTCCCGCCTGACTTCAGGAAAACGACCCAAAACCGTTAAACATTTCGTATCACGCCGCGTCGCAAACGGGCCCCACGCAAACATGCCCGCACAAGCGCGTTCCGGGGCCGAGCCCGCCCGTGGCGAACGCTTGACCGCCCGAAACCCGCCCCCGGACAATAACCGCGGCTGCGGCCAGCCAGTCACCCATACCGGCCGTACCGAACCTCCTTCCCCAGACCATGGCTCCTGCCCCAGCCAGCGCCCTTCCCCGTGCCGATTCCGCCCGACTGCCCCCGCTGCTGCGCCGCGCCCTGCCGGCCCTGCTCGCCGTGACGCTGGCGGTGCTGCCGGCCATGCTGCCGCCGGCGGTGACGGCGCAGCCCGCGCCGCAGCGCACCGACCTGGTCGCGCGCGTGGTCTTCAGCCTGCTGGGGTATGCACGCTGGCCGGTTGAGCGCGACCCCGTGCGGCTGTGCGTGGACAGCACCGGCCGCTACTCCGCCCGGCTGATGGAAGGCGGCACGCTCGCCAACGGCCGGTCAGTGCGCGCGCGCCAGGTCGACGTGCTGGCCGACATGCTGCATCCGGACTGCGATGCCCTCTACGTCGGCGCCATGAACGAAGCCCGCCGCAAGCGCCTGTCGGGCGAACTGACCGGCCGCCCGGTACTGGTGATCGCCGAGGAAGACTTCGAGTGCGAGGCCGGCAGCATGTTCTGCCTTAGTATCCGCGACCAGCAGGTCTCGTTCCGCGTCAACCTCGACACGCTCGCCCGCAGCGGGGTGCACGTGCACCCCGGCGTGCTGCAACTGGGCCGCCGCAAGGGAGCGCCATCATGAGCGCCCGCCAGCCGGCGCGCGGCAACGGCGCCCGCCCCACCCTCTACAGCGTGCTGCGCCGGATCCACCTGGGCGTGGCGCTGATCGCGGTATTCACTGCCGGGGTGTCGCTGACCGCCCTTGGCCTGACCGCACTGCGCGTCTATGCCGACCACAACGTGCGGCTGGTGGCCCGCTCGATCGCCTACACGCTGGAAGCGCCGGTCGTATTCCGCGATCAGGCGGCCACCGGCGAGACGCTGGCGGCCATCGCCGCGTCCGAGGACATCGCGCACGCCACCGTCTACGACCACGACAACCACGTGCTGGCCGAATGGCAGCGCCCCGGCCAGGCGCCACTGACCGGCTTGCGCCACGTGCTGAGCGAGTGGCTGAGCATGGGCATCGTGGAACAACCGATCCTGCACCAGACCCAACAGGTCGGCATGCTGCGCGTCAGCGGCGACCCCCGCAACCTGCTGCATTTCCTGCTGCAGGGCGCGCTCGGCCTGCTTGGCTGCCTGCTGCTGACCGCCGTCGGCGCCCACTATCTGGCCAGCCGGCTGCTGGTGCAGATCGTCGAGCCGCTGCGCAATCTGATGCGCGTGGCGCACGCGGTGCGCTCCGAGCGCGATTTCGCGCAGCGCACGCCACCGGCCACCATCGCAGAACTCAATGCCCTCAGCGAGGACTTCAACGGCCTGCTGGACGAACTGCAGACCTGGCAGAACCAGATGCAGCACGAGAACCGCTCGCTCGCCCACCGCGCCAACCACGATGCACTGACCGGCCTGCTCAACCGCGCCGCCTTCGTCGAAGCGCTGGAGCACGCCGTGCGCCATGCCGCGGCCAACGACGAATGCGCAGCCGTGCTGTACCTGGACAGTGACGATTTCAAGAACATCAACGACCGCCACGGCCATGCCGCCGGCGACACCGTGCTGGTGGCCGTGGCCCAGCGCATCCGCGCCAGCCTGCGCACCGGCGACACCGTGGCGCGCATCGGCGGCGACGAATTCGCCGTGCTGGCCGCAGCGCTGCGTGCACCGCGCGACGCCATCCATATCGCCGAGCATATCCTGCAGGCAATGTCCGCCCCGATCGACCTGCCCGACGGCAGCACGGTGCAAGCCTCGCTCAGCATCGGCCTGGCCGTCTTCCCGGTCCACGCGCAAGGCAGCCAGGCCCTGCTGCACGCGGCCGACGCCGCCATGTACGGCGCCAAGCGGCGCTCCGGCGGCACCTGGCAAAGTGCCGAGCCGCGCCTGGACGTTACGCAGTGAGAACCCGCATGCCCGAACGCCTGACCCCGCCCTGCTGGAAATCCCTGTGGAAACTCTGGCTCGCCGCCGTCGTGCTGGCGGGGCTGTCGCTGGCCGGCTGCCAGACCGCGCCGCCAGCCACCGGGCTGTCTGCGGCCCAGGTCGCGGTGCTGAAGCAGGAAGGCTTCGCGCTGACCGATGAAGGCTGGGAACTCGGCTTGTCAGACAAGCTGCTGTTCGGATTCAATGAGGACCTGATCGACGCCGAGCGCGCCGCCAATGTGCAGCGCCTCGGGCGGGCGCTGAAGGGCGCAGGCATCGAGCGCCTGCGCGTGGATGGTCACACCGACGACGCGGGCTCGGCCGAATACAACCAGTCGCTGTCAGTGCGGCGCGCCGAAGCCGTGGCAAGGCTGCTGGCAGGCGCCGGCTTTGCGCCGGAAAACATCGAAGTTCGCGGACGGGGCAAGAGCCTCCCGGTGGCCGAAAACCGCACCGCCGCCGGACGCAGCGAGAACCGGCGCGTCGCCATCATCGTATCGGTCGACTAGGACGGCGGCCGGCGCTTCAGTCGCCGAACGGATTGGGCGCGCGGTTCTCTGGCGCTTCACTCAGGTCGAACTCGTCGCGCACCTTGTCGACCACCGCGCGGATGCTGGCCTCGTAGCCGGACGCATTGCCGAAGCCCGTCATATTCCAGTTGCGCCCGCGGGCGTCGCGCGCGTGCGGCACGGGCGCCGGCACCCGGACCTTGGCACCGTCCTCGCCGATTTCATAGATTTGCTGGATGCGCCGGCTCACCTCGTCCTGCAGGGCACGCCGGCCACGCTCACGCTTGGCCATGGCTGACTCCTCGATGAATCCCGAGGCATCCTAGCACGCACGCAAATCAGCTCAAAGCGCAGCCTTGGCAGCCTGGTACGCGGCGTAAAGCCGGGCAAAGACCGGCCCCGGCATCCCCTTGCCAATGCTGCGGCCATCGATAGTCACCACCGGCAGCAGCTCCTTGCTGGCCGACGACAGCAGCACCTCGTCGGCGGCGAACACCTCTTCCTTCGCGATGCGGCGCGCCTCCAGCGCAATCCCCATCGCGGCACAGACCTCTTCCATGAACCCGTAGCGGATGCCTTCCAGGATCAGGTTGTCCTTGGGCGGCGCCATCACGCGGCCATCGCGCACCACCCACACATTGGAAGCCGATGCCTCGGTCAGCCAGCCATCCCGGAACTGGATCGCCTCGATCACGCCGTGCTCCACCGCATGCTGCGCCGCCAGCACGTTGCCCAGCAGCGACGTCGACTTGATCTGGCAGTTCAGCCAGCGCCGGTCCTCCATCGTCACGCACGCCACGCCCTGCTCAAGCATCTGCGCCGACGGCAACGCCATCGGGTTGGTCATGATCAGCACCGTCGGCACGACCTCTTTCGGAAATGCATGCGTGCGCTTGGCGACGCCGCGCGACACCTGGATGTAGACCAGCTGGTCCGACAGGCCGTTGGCTTCGACCACCTCGCCGACCAGCTCCAGCCACTGACCGGCGCTGTACGGATCAGGAATCCCGATGCCCTCCAGGCTGCGGTGCAGGCGGGCCAGATGCTGGTCCCCGCGGAATGGCTTGCCGTTGTAGTACGGAATGACTTCGTAGATGCCATCGCCAAAGATGAAGCCGCGGTCGAGGACGGGGATGCGGGCTTCGGAAAGGGGGGTCAGGGTGCCGTTGAGGTGGACGATGGGGTCGGACATGGGGACAAGTGCCAGAGATTCAAAAGAGACGCCTGATTCTTTCACAGGCGGGCAGGCAGGTTCATGCAATTTGCGCATGAAGTTGGCTACCCGTGCCATGTCGGCGCCAGCGCGCAGACTCAGGCTGACGGCAGCGCTTTCGACAACAGCACAGTGGTAAAGCCGCTGTCCCAGCTCTCGTCGGGATAGAAATCGATCTCGGCATAACCATGGCGCCGGTAGAACGCGCGGCTTTGCACGTTGAACGTGTCCGTCTCCAGCCTCGCCTCGCGATGCCCTGCGCTGGCAATCTCGCCTTCGGCATGGGCCAGCAGCGCCCCGCCCAGCCCCATGCGCTGCCATGTTCGCCCGACATGCAGGGCCCAGATGAAGTTGTTTTCCCAGTCCACCATGGCCGCCGGCACGCCATCCACGCAGGCTACGCGGAATGCTTGCAAGCGGGCTTCGACGTAGCTTCGGGTCTTGCCTTGCCGTTCATAGGCGGCTGCCGCAGCGGCTGTCAGTTGCGGCTTCCAGGTGCCGAGGTAGGTGTCGGTCAGGATGTCTTCCACCGCTTGCGCGTCTGCGGGCAAGGCGGGGCGGATTTCGGGTTGGAAGGTGAGTTTGGCCATGGCCGAGAGGATACCGGGCACCGGATACATGACGGAAGCCCTCTCACGGACACAGGAACTTGGCGGACAGAACAATTGGATCGGCACGCTCAGCCAATCCGGCGCGCCGAGATGGAAGTCATGCATTCGTCGTGATGACTGGCAAGCCATGTCGCCCTGCGGCAACACCTCTATTTAGAGGGATGCGCGATACGAGGTCCTGTACGACCATCCTCACGGGCGATCCCGCGACTCGCCCACTACTACTTCAGCCCTCGCCTACCCTGGCCGAGGGCTTTTCTTTGAGCCCATCAGGCATCATGGAGCTACCAGGGACTGGAAACAAAAAAGCCGCCCAGACGGGCGGCTTCGCTTTGCACAGTGTTCTGGCGGAGAGAGGGGGATTCGAACCCCCGATAGGCTATTAACCTATACACGCTTTCCAGGCGTGCGACTTAAACCACTCATCCATCTCTCCGGGAAGTCCGAGATTATAGCAGAGTTGCCTGGCGAATCCAGTGCTTCGTCGCCGCATTCCGCCTTGCTTGACAATCCCATCCGCCCTACCCCTTGCGCAGGTAGCTCACCAGCCGGTCGATCACCGGCGCATTGCGTGGCGTCAGCAGGCTGACGATGATGGCCACGGCGAAACCGGCGGGCACGCCGAAGGCGCCGGAGGCGATCGGGTCGACGCCGAACCAGCGGTTGCCGAAGATGCCGGTCATGCGGGTGAAGAACGGGTAGTTGACGATGATGTAGTAGACCGCCACGCCCAGTCCGGCGGCCATGCCAGCGACGGCGCCGGCCGCGGTGGTGCGGCGCCAGAAGATGCCGAGGACCAGTACCGGGAAGAAGCTGGAGGCGGCCAGCGAGAACGCGGCGCCGACCAGGAACAGGATATTGCCCGGGCGCAGCGATGTGACGTAAGAGGCAAAAAGCGCCACGCCCAGCAACACGATCTTGGCGGTGGTGACGCGGCGCTGGTGGCTCGCCTGGCGGTCAACCATGTGATAGAAGACGTCGTGCGAGAGCGCATTGGCAATGGTCAGCAGCAGGCCGTCGGCAGTGGACAGCGCGGCGGCCAGGGCGCCGGCAGCGATCAGGCCGGAAATCACGTATGGCAGGCCGGCGATTTCCGGGGCGGCCAGCACGATCATGTCGGGCTGCAGCAGGATCTCGGCCCATTGCACGATGCCGTCGCCGTTGACATCGCGGATGCCGAACACCGGTGGATCGACCTTGCGCCATTGCACCACCCACTGAGGCAATTCGGCGTAGGAGGTGCCCACCAGGTGCTGGAAGAACTCATATTTCACCAGCGCAGCCAGCGTGGGCGCGGACACGTACAGCAAGGCAATGAAGAACACGGCCCAGGCCACGGAGTTGCGCGTTTCCTTGACCGACGGCGTAGTGTAGAGCCGCGTCAGGATGTGCGGCAGGCTGGCGGTGCCGACCATCAGGCAGAACACCAGCAAGACAAAATTCAGCCGCTTGGTCTCGCGCTCGTGCTCCGATGCCGCGGGATAGGGCTCGGTCGATGACAGCGAATGGCGGCTGCGGGCCAGTGCGTCTGCCCGCTGCTGGTTCCACTGCTGCTGTGCCGCCGCGGGGTCGCGCGGGAATTCCAGCCGTTCGCGCTCCAGCGACTTGATCTCGCGCAGCGGGGCATTGTGCGTGCGCAGGTCCTGCAGCCGCGCGTCGAGCGCGTCACGCTCCTGGGCAAAGGAATCGGGCAGCCGGGCGGTGCGCTCCTGCAGCAGGATGGCCTGCTGCCGGTAGTACTCGCGCACGGCCTGCTCGGCCGGCTCGCGCTCCAGCTGCTGCTCGCGCGCGTCGAGTTGCGACAATAGCGTGCCGTAGCTGAGCTGCGGCAGCGCTTCGTGGTGATGCTTCCAGGCGATCATCGATACCGTGACCAGGAAGGCCACGATCATCATGATGTACTGCGCTACCTGCGTCCATGTGACCGCGCGCATGCCGCCAAGGAACGAGCACACCAGGATGCCGGCCAGGCCGAAGAAGATGCCGACGGCAAACTCCACGCCGATAAAGCGCGTCACTACCAGCCCCACGCCCTGGATCTGCGCCACCAGGTAAACGAAGGAGCATAGCGAAGCCGCCAGCACCGCGATCGCGCGCACTGGCAGGTTGCCGCCGGGCTTGCCGTTGCCGTAGCGCGCTGCCAGGAAATCGGGAATGGTGTAGCCGCCGTACTTGCGCAGGTACGGCGCCAGCAGGAAGGCCACCAGGCAGTAGCCGCCGGTCCAGCCCATCACATAGGCCAGCCCTTCGTAGCCCGAGGAAAACAGGATGCCGGCCAGGCCGATGAAGGACGCCGCGCTCATCCAGTCGGCGGCAATCGCCATGCCGTTGAACAGCGCCGGCACGCGCCGCGAGGCGACGTAATACTCGTTCAGGTCCGAGGTGCGGCAGATCAGCCCGATGCAGGCATAGATCGCAATGGTGATGAAGAGGAAGACGTAACCGAGCCACAGCGCATCGGCATTGGAGCGTTCCAGCAGCCCCATCATGCCGACGAAGCCGAACAACCCTAGCGTGAACAGGCCGTAGTACAGCAGCAACCGTCGGCGAAAGCGCGACTGGGCTTCAGGCATGGGGGACGGTTCGTGGTCGGTGGGCGGCTATCGTAACAAACCCGCCGGCGCGCGGGAACGCGGCGGCGGGTTCAAGGGCTAGATCGGGCCGAAGCTACAGGATCACTGCGCCTGCTTGAGCTGCTCCAGGATGGCCGGATTCTCCAGCGTCGAGGTGTCCTGCGTGATCTCCTCTCCCTTGGCCAGCGACCGCAGCAGGCGCCGCATGATCTTGCCCGAGCGCGTCTTGGGCAGGTTATCGCCAAAGCGGATGTCCTTGGGCTTGGCGATCGGACCGATCTCCTTGCCGACCCAGTTGCGCAGTTCCGTCGCGATCTTGACGGCATCTTCGCCAGTCGGACGCGCGCGCTTGAGCACGACGAAGGCGCAGATGGCCTCGCCGGTCATGTCGTCGGGGCGGCCCACCACGGCGGCTTCGGCCACCAGCGGGTTGGACACCAGCGCCGACTCGATCTCCATGGTCCCCATGCGGTGGCCCGACACGTTCAGCACGTCGTCGATGCGGCCCATGATGGTGAAGTAGCCCGTGTCCTTGTCGCGGATCGAGCCGTCGCCGGCCAAGTAGAGCTTGCCGCCGAGCTCTTCGGGGAAGTAGCTCTTCCTGAAGCGCTCCGGATCGCCCCAGATGGTGCGGATCATGGCCGGCCACGGGCGCTTGACCACCAGGATGCCACCGTTGCCGTTGGGCACGTCATGGCCGGTCTCGTCGACGATGGCGGCCATGATGCCCGGCAGCGGCAGCGTGCACGAGCCCGGCACCAGCGGCGTCGCGCCCGGCAGCGGCGTGATCATGTGGCCGCCGGTCTCGGTCTGCCAGAAGGTGTCGACGATCGGGCAGCGCTCGTTGCCGATGTTCTTGTAGTACCACATCCACGCTTCCGGATTGATCGGCTCGCCCACGGTGCCGAGCAGGCGCAGGCTGGACAGGTCGTATTGCTTCGGATGGATCTTCTCATCAGCCTCGGCGGCCTTGATCAGCGAGCGGATCGCGGTCGGCGCGGTGTAGAAGATGCTGACCTTGTGGCGCGCGATCATGTCCCAGAAGCGGCCGGCGTTCGGGTAGGTCGGCACGCCTTCGAACACTACCTGGGTGGCGCCGGCGGCCAGCGGGCCGTAGGCGATATAGGTGTGGCCGGTGACCCAGCCGATGTCGGCGGTACACCAGAACAGGTCATCGGGCTTGATGTCGAAGGTCCATTTCATCGTCATCAGCGCCCACAGCAGGTAGCCGCCGGTGCTGTGCTGCACGCCCTTGGGCNTGCCGGTGGAGCCGGAGGTGTAGAGCACGAACAGCGGATGCTCGGCGCTGACGGGCTCGGCCTCGCAGGTATCCGGCTGGCCGGCGCAGACATCTTCCATCCAGCGGTCGCGGCCTTCCGTCCAGGCAACCTTGCCGCCGGTGCGGCGGTAGACGATCACGTTCCTGACGGCATCGCAGCCGCCCAGCGCCAGCGCATCGTCGGCAATCGCCTTCAGCGGCAGGGCCTTGCCGCCGCGCATCTGCTCATCGGCAGTAATCAGCGCCACCGCGCCCACGTCCACCAGCCGCTCCTGCAGCGACTTGGCCGAGAAGCCGCCGAACACGACCGAGTGCGTGGCGCCCAGGCGTGCACAAGCCTGCATCGCGACCACGCCTTCGATCGACATCGGCATGTAGATCACCACGCGGTCGCCCTTCTTGACCCCGAGCGCCTTCAGGCCGTTGGCAAAGCGGCACACCTTGCCGTGCAGCTCGCGGTAGGTGACGCGGGTCACGGTGCCGTCGTCGGCCTCGAACACGATCGCGACCTTGTCGGCGTTGCCGTTCTGCAGGTTGCGGTCCAGGCAGTTGTAAGAGGCGTTGAGTTCGCCGTCTTCGAACCACTTGTAGAACGGTGCGTTGCTTTCGTCCAGCACCCTGGCAAAGGGCTTGGTCCAGTGCAGCAACTCGCGCGCATGGCGGGCCCAGAAGCCTTCATAGTCGCGCTCGGCTTCGTCGCACAGGGCGCGGTAGGCCTCCATGCTGGGGATCGCGGCCTGGCTGGCGAAGCCTTCAGGCGGGTTGAACACGCGATGCTCTTGCATCACCGATTCGATGGCGGACATAGGCTTGTCTCCTGATTTTGGACTGGCTTTGGCTGCCAAGTTACGCCCGACGGCTTACTTAAACCTGACGGTTGGCGGCGGAACCACACCCATCGCGTGCTGCAGTGCAGCGACGGCGGCGCACCGCCCGGCGCGAAAGTGCAGCCTTCTCCATTAGGCTAGCACAGCTATAATGCCGCGAGTTCCATACCTGAATGCGGCGCTTGCCCTTGCCGCTCCCGCCGGCCCTGTACCTGCCGCGCCAAAGCGCCGCGGCGTCCTGCCGGACGACCAAGGCCGTGCCCGTGCCCGCCAATCCTTCAGCATTCTCCCCGGTCTACGCCCTCTTCCTGATCGCCTCGATGGCGCTGGTCGGCAGCAATGTCGGACTCGGCAAATCGATCATCGCCCACGTGCCGGTGCTGCTGTTCGCGCTGCTGCGCTTTGTCATCGCCATCGTCTGCCTGGCGCCGTGGTACCGGCCCGCGCGCATGTGCCGGGTCTCGCGCGGGGAATGGCTGAACCTGTTCCTGCAGGCGTTCTTCGGTACCTTCCTGTTTACGCTGCTGATGCTCAATGGCGTGCGGCTGACCAGCGCCATGGCTGCCGGCGTGATCACCAGCACCATCCCGGCCACGGTGGCGATCCTGTCATGGTTGCTGCTGCGCGAGCGGCTGTCGCGGCGCACGGTGGCGTCGGTGCTGCTGGCGATGACCGGCATCGCGGTGCTGAACATCGCCCGCGGCGATGCGCATGGTGCCGGCAGCGGCAGCCAGGCATGGCTGGGCAACCTGATGATCATGGGCGCGGTGGTATGCGAGTCGATCTACGTGATCCTGTCGCGCCGGCTCACGCAGACCCTGGCCGCGATCGAGATCTGCGCCTACACGCACCTGATCGGCGGGCTGCTGATGCTGCCGCTGGGGCTGGTGCCGCTGCTGAGCTTCGATGCCACCACGGTGCCGGTGCAGACCTGGCTGATGGTGTTGTGGTATGCGCTCTCGGCCAGCGTGTTCTCGTTCTGGCTGTGGATGAAGGGCATCCGCCATGTGCCGGCGGCGCTGGCCGGGGTGTTCACCTCAGTGCTGCCGGTGGCGGCTGCCACCTACGGCATCGTCTTCCTGGGCGAGCAGCCGGGCTGGCCGCATGGGGTGGCGCTGGTGTGCGTGCTGGCCGGGATCGTGCTGGCCAGCTGGCCGGGGCGGATCGCGCGCGGCGCGTGGCGCGGCAAGGCGGCCGGCGCCGATCCTGGCGCCGCGGGTTGAGCCACGCCGGCGACGAACGGTGGCAGTCTTCGGTTACGGCCGGTAACACCGCCCGGTCATCGGCGCTTGCTACAATCCACGCCGACTTTCAACTCGCCGACACCGCCCCGCCCATGGCTTCCAATCCAATGACCAGGCCGCAGACCATGCGGCCGATCCCAAGCATCATCTTCGCGTCGCGCTGGCTGCAGTTGCCGCTTTACCTGGGCCTGATCGTGGCCCAGGGCGTCTATGTCTACCACTTCCTGGTCGAAGTCTGGCACCTGCTGGCGCATGTGACCGAGTTCGACGAGAACAAGATCATGCTGGTGGTGCTGGGCCTGATCGATGTGGTGATGATCTCCAACCTGCTGATCATGGTGATCGTGGGCGGCTATGAGACCTTCGTCTCGCGGCTGGGCATCGACAACCACCCGGACGAGCCGGAATGGCTGGACCACGTCAACGCCGGGGTGCTCAAGGTCAAGCTGTCGATGGCGCTGATCGGGATTTCGTCGATCCACCTGCTCAAGACCTTTATCGATGCTGAGCAGCGCACGACGCACACCATCATGTGGCAGGTGGCCATCCATATTGCCTTCCTGCTGTCGGCGGTCGCCATGGCATGGGTGGACCGGATGGTGACGCACCCGGCCGGCTCACACAATAAGCACTAATCACATTAATGCGCCATCGGACGCCTAGTCCCAGCCAGACCGCGGCCATGTGCCGCGGTTTTTGCTTTTTAGCCCACCCCCCACGCAACTAGCGGCGCGTGCCGCACATTCCCGGCTGTAGACGGATGTATGCAGCCGGGCAGAGCGCCCCGGCTCAGTGTATGATTTCAGGCTGTGTTTCACCGCTGCCCTCCCCCACAAAATGACTGTCATCAAGCAAGAAGACCTCATCCAGAGCGTCGCCGACTCCCTGCAGTACATCAGCTACTACCACCCGATGGACTACATCACCAGCCTGGGCCGTGCCTATGAGCTGGAGCAGAGCCCGGCGGCCAAGGACGCGATCGCGCAGATCCTGACCAACAGCCGCATGTGCGCCGAGGGCAAGCGCCCGATCTGCCAGGATACCGGCATCGTCACGATCTTCGTCAAGGTGGGGATGGACGTGCGCTGGGACGGCGCCACCATGGGCCTGACCGACATGATCAACGAGGGTGTGCGCCGCGGCTACACGCACCCGGACAACGTGCTGCGCGCCTCGATCGTCAGCCCGCCCGAAGGCGGCCGCAAGAACACCAAGGACAACACCCCGGCCGTGATCCACTACGAAGTGGTGCCGGGCAACACCGTCGACATCCAGGTCGCGGCCAAGGGCGGCGGCTCGGAGAACAAGTCCAAGTTCGTGATGCTGAACCCGTCTGACTCGATCGTCGACTGGGTGCTGAAGACCGTGCCTACCATGGGCGCCGGCTGGTGCCCGCCGGGCATGCTGGGCATCGGCATCGGCGGCACCGCCGAGAAGGCCATGGTGATGGCCAAGGAATCGCTGATGGAGTCCATCGACATCCAGGACATCATCGCCCGCGGCCCGAAGGACTGGGTGGAGGAACTGCGCGTCGAGCTGTACGAGAAGGTCAACGCCCTCGGCATCGGCGCGCAAGGCCTGGGCGGCCTGGCCACCGTGCTGGACGTCAAGATCATGGCCTGCCCGACGCACGCCGCGTCCAAGCCGGTCGCGATGATCCCCAACTGCGCCGCCACCCGCCACGTGCACTTCACGCTGGACGGCAGCGGCCCGGCCAAGCTGGAAGCGCCTGACCTGTCGCAATGGCCGAAGGTGGAGTGGGCACCTAACACCGAGACCTCCAAGCGCGTCGACCTGAACACGCTGACGCCGGAAGAAGTCGCATCGTGGAAGCCGGGCCAGACCCTGCTGCTCAACGGCAAGATGCTGACCGGCCGCGACGCCGCGCACAAGCGCATCGCCGACATGCTGGCCAAGGGCGAGAAGCTGCCGGTGGACTTCAAGAACCGCGTGATCTACTACGTCGGCCCGGTCGATCCGGTGCGCGACGAGGCGGTCGGCCCGGCCGGCCCCACCACCGCCACGCGCATGGACAAGTTCACCGAGATGATGCTGGCCGAAACCGGCCTGATCTCGATGATCGGCAAGGCCGAGCGCGGCCCGGTGGCGATCGAGGCCATCAAGAAGCACAAGTCGGCCTACCTGATGGCCGTGGGCGGCGCCGCCTACCTGGTGGCCAAGGCGATCAAGGAAGCCAAGGTGGTCGGCTTCGAAGACCTGGGCATGGAGGCCATCTACGAGTTCGACGTCAAGGACATGCCGGTGACGGTCGCCGTGGATAGCGAAGGCACCTCGGTGCACAAGACCGGCCCCGCGGAATGGCAGGCCAAGATCGGCAAGATCCCGGTCGCCGCGCTGTAAGCCTGGCAAAACGGTAGAATCTGCCGTCGCGCTCGAAAAAAAAGCCGGGTTCCGACCCGGCTTTTTTCTACCTTGTTTCTTGTCGTCCCTGCCCCCCCCGTGAACCCCGCACCCATCGGCGTCTTCGATTCCGGCCTCGGCGGCCTGTCCGTGCTGCGCGAGATCCGCGCGCTGCTGCCCCATGAATCGCTGCTGTACCTGGCGGATTCGAGGTACGCGCCCTATGGCGAGAAGCCCGAGGCCTTTGTCGAGGCGCGCACGCTGCAGGCCTGCGAATGGCTGCTCGGCCAGGGTTGCAAGGCGCTGGTGATCGCCTGCAATACCGCCACCATGCATGCGGTGCAGACGCTGCGCGAGCGGCTGGCGGTGCCGATCATCGGCGTCGAGCCGGGCCTGAAGCCGGCTGCGGCCGCCAGCCGCAGCAAGGTCGTGGGCGTGCTGGCCACCGCCAATACCCTCAAGAGCGCCAAGTTCGCGCGGCTGCTGACATCGCTGGAAGGCGAAAGCCGCTTCCTGTGCGAGGCGGGCCTGGGACTGGTGTCGCTGATCGAACAAGGCGAGACCGACGGCCCGGCCGTGCGCCAGCGCCTGGATGCCTACCTGACGCCCATGCTGGAGGCCGGCGCCGACACGCTGGTGCTGGGCTGCACCCACTACCCTTTTCTCTCCGGCACGATCCGGGCGATGGTTGGCGACCAGCTGGCACTGGTCGACACCGGCAGCGCCATTGCGCGCCAGCTGGCGCGCAAGCTGGCCGAACACAAGCTGGCCGCCGCGCCCGCTGCCACCCCGCACGACCGCTTTGCCTCCACCAAGGACGCCGCGCACCTGCGCGCCATGGCAGCCACGCTGCTGCAGGTGGAAGCGGATGCGGAAACGGTGGTGATCGAGCCGGCGCCGGCGCTCTGACCGGCGCCCCGCTTACTGGAGGAAGCCCAGTGGCCGGTGCTCCCGCACCTCGGGCTTGATTGCGTGTTCCTGGCGCAGCTGCGCCAGGAACTCATCCGGCGTCAGCGCCTCGCCCAACAGCACGCACTGGCGCTTGACCGTGGCAAAGTCGCCCGGCGTCAGGCAATCCATCATATCCAGCTCGCGGCGCATGCTGTCGGTCAGGCCGGCGGCCTCGCCGTCAAGCGCCTCGTCGACAAACATCGCCACGCGCTGCGCGGGCTTGAGCGCCAGGAAGCGGATCTTGAACGAGAAGCGGCGCAGCGCGGCCTCGTCGATGCGATCGAACAGGTTGGTGGTGCAGATAAAGATGCCGTTAAAGCGCTCCATGCCCTGCAGCATCTCGTTGACCTCGGAGATCTCATAGTTGCGCACCGCCTGCTGGCGGCTCTGCATAAAGCTGTCGGCCTCGTCCAGCAGCAGCACCGCCCCATCCTCTTCGGCGCGCGCGAACATGGCGGCGATCTGCTGCTCGGTCTCGCCCACATATTTGCTCATCAGGTCGGAGGCGCGGCGGATCATCAGCGGCAGGTCCAGCTCGGCCGCGATATGCTCGGCCAGCGCGGTCTTGCCGGTGCCGGGCGGGCCGTAGAAGCACAGCGTGCCGCGCTGGCGCACGCGCAGCGCGTCGACGATCTTGACCACCTCGTAGCGGGTTTCCAGGTGCAGGTTCTCCAGCCGGTAGTGCGTGACCACCGGCCGCGCCTCGGCCTCTGGGCGCAGCCCCATGGCGCGGTCGGCGTGTTCCAGCTGGCGCAGGATCAGCGCCTCGACCGGTTCCTCAACATCGGGCCGCGCCAGTTCGACGAAGCGCGCGGCCGACTGCACCTGTGCCGGCGTCAGCGTCTTGCGCCCGGCCAGCCCGGTGATAAAGGCGTCGCTGACATCCAGCCCACCCAGATGCTTGCGGATAATGTTCTCGCGCACCAGCGGCGGCGGGATCTTCAGTTCCAGGTGGAACTGGAAGCGGCGCAGGTAGGCCGGGTCGATCTGGCGGATCGAGTTGGAGATCCAGATCACCGGCACCGGGTTCTGCTCGAGCGTCTGGTTGACCCAGGCCTTGCCGTTCACCGAGGCGCGCGTGTCTTCCTGGCCGAACAGGCTCATCAGCTCGCGCGCGCTGCCGGGGAAGACGTCTTCCACCTCGTCGAACAGCAGCGCGGTATGCGCACGCCCGCGCAGAAAGGCCTGCGACACCTGCAGCGAGCGGTAGCGGTCCTTGCCCGACAGGCTGTTGCCGTCGCGGTCCAGGCAATCCACTTCATACAACTCGCAGCCGGCCTCACGCGCCAGCAGCCGCGCGAACTCGGTCTTGCCGGTGCCGGGCGGCCCATAGATCAGTACGTTGACGCCGCTGGCGTGCTGGCGCGTGGCATTGCTCAGCAGCGCGCACAGGTAGCGCGCGTCGGTCTCGACATGGGGATAGTCGGCAGTAGTCAGCGTGGGCGGCGCGGCCGGGCGGGTGAACACCGCCATCATCTCGGCTTCGTTGGCGTAGTTGCCCAGCAGCACATGCAGCAGCCGGTCTGAGAGCCGCATCAGGTCGCCCAGGTCGGTCACGCTGTTTTCCGGGAGTGGCTGCTCAATCAGGTTCAGGGTCTCCAGCCGCGAGCCCGGCCGCAGCGAGGCGGCCACGTCGGCCGCGCCGGCGCCGGTCAGGCCGGCCAGGATCTGGAACGCTTCCTGGCTGTGCGCCACCTTGCAGTCGACCATCACCGCGCGCAGGTCGCGCTTGTACTTGGCCAGCGCCGCGTACAGCAGAAGCTTGCGCTCGTGCTCGGGCAGGTCCAGCACATGGCTGAGCATGTCGATATTGCGCACCAGCAGCACGCGCTCGCCTTCCAGGCGCTGGGCGATGGCAGCTGCCGAAGCGTCGAACACGGCGAACATGTCCTTGGCGTGGTGCTTGACGTACTCGTCCAGGTAATAGAACAGCGCGCTTTCATCGAATGCGCTGTTCCACTGGCCGTGGCGGTCCAGGAATTCCTCAGGGGTCAGGCGGGCGGTGCCCTTCCAGGCCGGCATGTCGGCGCAGCGCGCGGCCAGGAAGCGCTGCACGCGCAGCACCACGCCGTACGGCCACACCATCTCCTGCGCGCTGACGGTCAGGACATCGTTGATATTGCTGCGCAGGTTGAAGCGCGGGCCCAGTGCGCAGACCACGCGCAGGGCAAACTGGGCGCACATCCAGTCCAATGCTGAACTGGACGATGTGCCAGGCATGGAGCGCAGAAGCGTCGATCGGTCATCTTCAGCAAAACGTGTGAAGTCCATGGACGGGTCCCCGAGCGCGCTGTGCGCGATGGCGGGGCCGCGACCGGGGCACCGCCACGTCTACAGTTTCTTCCTATGCTAGCGCGCTTTGGCGCCAGCCGCGCATGCCTGTGCGCAACGGGCACCGGCAATTGTGGCCTGGGGCACCGAAGCGCAGCAAAGTGCCAGAGCGCGCCAGCGCGCGTGCACCGCTTCATTCCCCCCGGAATGCTGTCTGGACTTGCCGGTATAACGTGCCGCGCCAGAAAATTCCAGTTGCGACGCACAAATCACAACAAATAAGAATCATTATCGTTTATACTAGCCAGCTGACACGCTGCCCCAGAGTGGCGCTCCCACGGCAACCCAGTTGAAGGAGCGTTTATCATGGAATTGCTGCTTAGCCTGCTGGTCGGTTGCGGCATCTCGCTGATCCTGTTTTATCGCAAGTGACGGCGCACACAGCGCCGCTGCGGTGCCACCGCTGGCAGACTTTTGTTGTTGACACATGTTCGACCAACGCTTCTTCAAGATTACGCTCGCCGTACTGCTGTTCCACGTCGGCCTGCTCTACCTGATCCAAAGCGGCCTGGGCCGCAAGCTGACCGAGGCGGTGATCTCGCCGGAAATCGTCGCGCGCATCATCCCGCTGGAGCCTCCCAGGCAGGAAGCCCCGCCGGAGCCGCCCAAACCCAAGCCCAAGCAGGAAACCCCGCCCAAGCAGGTGAAGGTGACCACGCCCAAGCCGACCCCGCCGCAGCCCAGGCCAACCCCGCAGCCGGTAGCCAGCCTGCCGCCGACGCCGAACGCGCCCGAGGCCCCTCCCGCGCCGCCGGCACCCCCGGCACCAGCCGCTGAGCCCGCCCCGGCGCCGGTATCCGCCGCGCCGCGCGCAGTCGGCATCGGCGAAATCCAGTGCACGCCGCCGCAACCGAAGTATCCTTCCCAGTCACGCCGCATGGGCGAGACCGGCAAGGCCGTGGTGCGCCTGACCACCGACGAAAGCGGCAAGGTCGTGAAGACTTCCGTCGTATCCTCGAGCGGTTCGTCGCGCCTGGACCAGGCCGCGGTAGAGGCCGTGCAGACCATGCGCTGCAAGCCTTACCTGGACAACGGCCGCGCCGTTGCCGTCACGGCGCAGCAGCCGATCGGCTTCGAACTGAACTGACCGCCCCGGATTTCCCGATCTCTGATCTGACCTAAACCAAGCGAACTCACCAGGAACCAACACATGCAGGACCTCGGACTCTCCCACCTCTGGACGCAAGGCGACTTCGTCATGCGTGCGACCGCGATGATTCTGCTGATCATGTCGCTCGCCTCATGGATCGTGATCCTTACCAAGGCGTGGGATCTGGTGCGCCTGAAGAAAATGGCGCACGGCGCGGAAAAGCGCTTCTGGCACTCGGACGATTTCGACCACGCGCTCGAAACCCTGGGCGCCGGCGATGCCAACCCGTTCCGCACGCTGGCCATCGCCGGCAAGGAAGCCGCCCAGCACCATCGCGCCAGCCAGCCGCAACTGCACGACGTGATGGACATTTCCGACTGGCTGACCCGCTCGCTCAAAAGCTCCATCGACGAGTCGGTGGCACACATGCAGTCGGGCCTGGCAGTGCTGGCCTCGGTGGGCTCGACCGCGCCGTTCGTCGGCCTGTTCGGCACCGTGTGGGGCATCTACCACGCGCTGATCGGCATCGGCGCCTCGGGCGTGCCGACCATCGACAAGGTTGCCGGCCCCGTGGGCGAGGCGCTGATCATGACCGCCTTCGGCCTGGCCGTGGCAATTCCCGCCGTGCTGGGCTATAACGCCCTCACCCGCGGCAACAAGTCGGTGATCTCGAAGCTCAACCGCTTTGCCCACGACCTGCACGCCTACTTCGTCACCGGCGCGCGCGTGCGCCCCACCGGCGCCCGCACCGAAGACGGCACCGTGCGCCTGGCCGCGGCACAGCGCTAAACCGCTAGCAAGGAAGTCATCATGGCATTCGGTACTCTCGACGGCGACGACGACGAGGTGATGAGCGAGATCAACATGACGCCGCTGGTCGACGTCATGCTGGTGCTGCTGATCATCTTCATCATCACCATCCCCGTGATCAACCACGCGGTGAAGATCGACCTGCCGCGCGCCACCAACACCCCGAACGACCCGAAGCCGCAGAGCATCAACGTGTCGATCGACGCGAGCGGCAAGGTCTTCTGGAACCAGGTGGAAGTGGACCAGGCCACGCTGGAAAGCAATATCGCGCTGGCCGCGCAGCAGCAGCCGCAGCCTGAGCTGCACCTGCGCGCGGACCGCGAGGTGCGCTACGAGCGCGTGGCCGAGGTCATGGCCGCCGCGCAGCACGGCGGCCTGGGCAAGATCGGCTTTATCACCGAACCCAAGCATTGAGCGGGCGCCGCCAGGCGCTCCGGAACGGCAAAGGGCACCTCAGGGTGCCCTTTGTCATTGATGTCGCCGATTCAATTCATGCCACCAGCCCGCGCTGCGTCGTCCCTGCGCCCCTTCCCGGCCGCTCATGGTCGCTCCACGAATCTTGGCCGAAGGCTATTGCAATGATAACAATTCTCATTTAATATCCTTTCATCGACTGCGCCGTGACCGGCGCGCCCTTATTGCAGAACGGAGCCAGAAGATGAGCACACTTTCCCTGCCGCTGTCGCAACCGCGTGAAGTCACCCGCCGCCGGCTGTCGCTGCGCCGCGTCGAGGTCGCTGCGCAACCGCGCCGCGAGGCCAGCGCGAAGGCAGCACCGTCGACCATCGCATCCGTGAAGTCCGCCGTGGCGGCCCTCCCCGCCCGGCTGGAGGCACTGGTGCGCGACAGCCTGTCGCCGGCGCCTGTCGGCGAGCCGGTCGCCCTGGACGCCATCATGCACGGCGCCAGCACTCTGCCGATCCTGCACAACGGCGATGTCTACACGTTGCGCGTCACGCGCTACGGCAAGCTGATCCTGACGAAATGACGCGGCCCCGCGGCGATACCGCAAGGTTGAAGCCAGAGGGAAGCGATCGAGACCCGCGTTGGGCGCGGGTGCCACGCACGTGGCAGTAATGACTTTTGTGGGGACCACCTCGGAACGAGGTGTTGGGCACTAGCCAGGTACTGGTGTCGCGGGGGATTCAGACCCCACGCCGGCCGACCGTACCCAGCCACGCCCTCTTTTATGCCGCCCCGCAGGCCATGCCTGCGGGGCATTTTCATGCGCCGGCACTGTGGCCGGCGCAAGGGCTTTACAGGCCCAGCGCAGCGATGCCGGCGCGCGCGATCTGCGCGTCTTCGGTCGACTTCA
Organism: Cupriavidus sp. UYPR2.512; assembly: GCF_000379565.1. Lineage (NCBI taxonomy): Bacteria > Pseudomonadati > Pseudomonadota > Betaproteobacteria > Burkholderiales > Burkholderiaceae > Cupriavidus > Cupriavidus sp. UYPR2.512. The sequence goes on from NZ_KB902853.1 coordinate 302,800, forward strand.
CGCCCGACACGCCCACTGCACCGACCACCTGATCGTTGCAGACGATGGGCACGCCGCCCTCCAGCATGCCTTGCAGCACCGGCGCCGTCATGAACGAGTAGCGGCCGTTGTTGATCATGTCTTCGTAGACCTTCGACTCGCGACGGCCCAGCGCCGAGGTACGGGCCTTTTCGCTGGCAATGTGGGCCGAGATCGGCGCGGCATCATCCAGGCGCTGCATCGCCAGCATATGGCCGCCATCGTCCACCACGACGATGGACACGGCCCATTGATGATTCTTCGCCTCGGTTTCCGCTGCGGCCATGATCTTCTTCACATCGTCTGCCGTCAGAACCGTCTTTTGCTGCATGCCACTCTCCTGGTCATTCATTTGGTTGAGGCCGAAGTATAGCGCCGCACTCTGGCCATCGTCATGGCAGGCGCCCCGCTGCGGCGCGCCGGACCACGGGCAAAAACAAAAATGGCCCGCGTTTTGGCAGGCCATTCATCATGCACGGACTACAGCGATTCAGGCGCCGTCCGAGAACGGATCCGGCTTGCCCATGCGTGCGCCGTCGGTGAACGGATCGGGCTTGCCCATGCGCGCGCCATCGGTGAACGGATCGGGCTTGCCGAGGCGGGCACCGTCGGTGAACGGATCAACCTTGCCCATCTTGGCACCATCGGTGTACGGGTCCGTCTTGCCGACCCTGGCGCCGTCCAGGTACGGATCGACCTTGCCGACGGCGGCAAATGCGGAGGTGGAAAGCGCGCCCAGCGCGGCCAGCGCTGCGACGGCAGCAACGGCTTTGGTGATCTTCATGGATATTCCCCTTGCTATTCTTTGGTTGGTCAAGGCACCGTGCAGCACTTTGCGGTGCTGTCATCACGATGTCACAAGAATAGTTTAGGGGAAAACCCTGATATCGATAGAGGTGACGCTTTGAGCAGTCTGTTCAAATAATTTGACTATTCTCAGCAAGGGGGCGAATTTCCGGGAACTGGCTTCAGCGCCTCATGTCGCACTGCGGCAGGAAAAAGGAAAGGGCCCCGGAGGACCCTTCTCTTTCAAAAAGCTTGCGCAGGGCGAACGACGATCAGTCGTCGCGCCAACGGCCATGGCCATGTCCATGGCCACGATAGTACCCCGGCGGGCCATAGTAGCCGCGGTGGCCGCCGTAATAACGCGGCGGGCCGTAGTAGCCAGGACCGTAATAGACCGGACGCGGGCGTACCACCACCGGCGGCGGGCCGTAGTAGACCGGCGCAGGCGCCACCACGACAGGCGGCGGTGCATAGTAAGCCGGGGCTGGCGGATAGTAGGCGGGCGCGCCAACCACTACGCCCGGCACCCCGATTGCCACGCCGACGCTCACATGGGCCATTGCTGCCCCAGAAGCAAGCCCGGCTGCGACACCGAATGCTGCGAGCCACCAACGTTTCATATCCGCCTCTCAAATTGAGATTTCTCTTAATCCGTATTGTAGGGGTTCGGAATTTTCCAGGTGCAACGGCAAGGTCGACATTGTTACCAGCCGTAACAGTGGCGTCACTTTTTGCGGCCCCCGCGCGCTTTCAGCCGGCGCCCGCAGCAGCAACGCGCTTGCATCCGGGATGCGGAGCCACCACAATACCGGGCTTGCCGTGCGGCCGTGGAGAAATTGGTAGACTCAGCAGACTTAAAATCACTCGTGACAGTAGGATTGGCAAGGGTTTGCGGCACGTCGTGCGTAAATCTGCGTAATCCACCCAGTCACGAGGAATCATGGGCTCCATCACCACGCTCAAGAAGACCGACGCCAAAACCGGCAAGTCCGTCACTACGCACCGCGCCTTCATCCGCCGCAACGTCAGCGGCAAGTCCGTCAGCAAGTCGAAGGTGTTCGCGACCAAGACAGAAGCTAAGGACTGGCTGCGCGAGAACGAAAACAGCGCCGGGTTAGCTGCCCTAGGCGCCGCTACCGGGCCGAGCTTTGGTGACCTCCTAGACGCATTCGTCAAGTCCCCGCCAACCAAGGGCACGAGGTTCTGGGATCCGACACATATCGATTTCTGGCGCGCCGAACTCGGCTCAATGAAGACTGGCGAGATCAATCGCGGAGCCATTAACACGTGCAAGGCTACGCTGCTGGTCAAACCCGCCGTCCGATACTCCCCGTCCGGTCCAATTGAACTGGACAAACCGCTCACGCCGGCGACCGTCAACCGCTACCTGGCGACCTTGAGCAGCGTGTTCAATTTCGCCATGCAACGCGAGATCATCGCCATCCACCCCATGAAGGGTGGCGCCGTGTCCAAGGAGAAAGAGTCCGATGGCAGACGCCGGATCCTGACGCCTGGCGAGGAGCAGAGCCTCTACACGGCCTGCGATGGCAGTAGCTGGCCGATGATGCGCCTGTTCCTGCGGGTTTGCCTCACCACGGCAGCGCGCAAGTCGGAAGTGCTGAAACTTCGCTGGCAGGACATCGACCTCGACCGATCCGTGGCGATGTTGCCCAAGACGAAAAACGATTCACCGCGCGCCCTGCCCCTGGTGAGCGATGTGAAGGCTGCGCTGATCGAGGCGAAGAAAGTGCGGCCCTTGAGCTCCGACTACCTGTTCTTTGACCCCCGGCACCCCGAACGGCCAAAGAATATCGACATGCTTTGGAAGGCCGTACGGAAACGCGCCGGTCTATGGCAAGACCGCGACGATCCGCTCGATCAGGTGGTGCTGCATACCACGCGCCACACTGTCGCAACGAAGCTGATCCGTGTCGAGAAGAACATCGCCAAGGTGCAAGCCGTCACCGGCCACAAGACCCTGGCGATGCTCAACCGGTACACGCACCTGGACACGGACGACGCCGTGGAGCTTGCAGAGCGGACTTTTGGCTAGCAGCCCTCTGGCACGGATGCGGGGGCTGCCTCAGCGCTCACCCGCATCCTGCCGGCAAATCCGAATGTTGTCGCCTGCTGCTCGTCGCGCAGCACCGCGACAAGCACCTCCTCCGTATCCACCGTCCGATCAATCGCTCGGGTATGCACGGTGCCGTCGGCGCGCTGGTAGGTGACGCCACGAGGGTCCAGGCGCGCCAATTTGATCGGAGGGCTGCCCTTCCCGTTCTTGCCGATCAGCCACTCGCGCTCGCGGTTGTAGCAGCTCACGCAGAGGTGCGCGTGGATCAGCCTGGAAGCGCCCCGATGGCATCGGCCGCAGATCAGCGTTCCGCGAAACGGCGAAGTGCTGGCACCACTGTCGCCGGCATGCTGCGCACCGACCGAGCAGCCCCGGCAGCGATGGCGCGCCAGATCCTGCTCGTGGTTGGCACGGCGCCAGTTGCCTGAGCAGGACTCGACCGACAGGCTCGCTCTGAGGAGCTCGCACTGGAAGTGCTGCACGCCGGGCAGATACTCATTCTCGAAGTAGGTGATGTCCATTGGTGAGATCCGGGATTGGCACCTCACCAGTGTATTTGCACGACCTCGATAGAAGGGGCTCAGCCTCCAGCGCCAGAAGGCGCAGGAGGACCCAACCGCGTCCGGACCGAAATCGGTGCCGCAGCCGGCGAGCCGTTCGGATTGTGCAGGTGGAATGTCCCCTCCACAGAGATCCGCTGCTGCATCTGAGTTTCGCCTGGGCGCGGTGACGCCGGCCCCTCCGGCAGCGGCGTGCCCTTCTGCTCTACCTCGCCGACATTTGCATATCTCCCCATCACGTCGTCAGCATACGCCTCAGCACGCGGGCCGCTGCCGTTGTACATGCGCACGCCACGGCGCACGTTGCCGTGCGACGCGTCGATGTTCTGCCGCAGGAACTTGGCCGCTGCCCGGATGCTTTGCTCAGGGTCGCTCCAGTCGGTGATGCCGCGCGACGCCAGGTAGCGCGAGTTGTGCTGCATCAGGCCGTAGTCTCGGGTGCCATTGTCATTGAGCGAGCCGACGGCGTTGGGATCCAGGGTGGATTCCTTCATCGCGATCGCCTTGAGCAGCTTCGGGTCGACGCCGTATTCCTTCCCGTACTTGACGAACAGCGCGTCGAACTGGGACGAGCCGGCGCCTCGGCCGGCTGCGCGCGCAGCACGGTCCCACCGGTCCTCGCCACGATTGAACGCCCCCGGCGTGAGACTGCCATCGCCGCCGGATTCCGCCGGCTGATCGTGGAGCGTCCCCGCCTTGAGTTTCTTGACGTTCTCCTCGATGAACTTGGCCTCCTCTTCCAGCTTGTCGGCCCGCTCCTTCTTTAGCGCGGTGATCCGGGCCTGGTTGCCCTTCTCTTCCTGCTCGAGTTTGAGCAGTTCCTTGTTCAGCCGGTCCCGCTCCTCGTCCTCACCCCACTTAGCCGCCTGGTCTCGCTTGCTGGCGATACCCAGGATTTTCCCCTTGAGCAGCTCGCGCTTCTTCTCAGCCTCGGCAATCTGCGGGTCCAACTGCCCTGTGACCATGCCGGCCCGGTCCTTCGACTCGGCCCGCATGACCGCCTCTTGGATCTCGCGCGGACTCTTTTTGTCGCTGCCGCCGGCCAGGTACATGATGCCATCCCGCATAGACTGCATCACCGGAACCATCTTGTCCGCTAGCGTGGTTTGGATGTTGTCCAGCGTCGCGATACCCTTGCGCACGTCACCACCAAGCGTTCTTTCTTGGGACTGCGTCGCCGCCTCTCTGACGCGCTTGTCCTTCTCTGCGTCGCTCAGCGAGCCATCGGCCTCGATTTGGCTGATGCGCGAGATGCCGGTCGCATTCACGTCCTTGATGTCGACGCCGAGACGCTTCAAGCGCGCCGACAGCCCGCCGAGTTGTTCCGGACCGATCGTCGCCAGCGCCATCGACTGCGACATGTTGGTGCCGAACAAGTTCGACATGGCGTTGATCATGAGCTCGGGCCGACCCGCATAGTTCTTCTTGAACTGCTCCATGAGCAATTGCAGGTTGGTCGCATCAGACTTCGCCGCCCCGAGTGTCGGCAAATTGAAGCGGCTGGCGAACTGCTCATAAAACGAGCCGGGCCCAAACGTGCCGCGCCCGGTGCCGAACGCGCCTTGCTCGCGCAGGATGCCAGTTTGAATCGGGTTGAGGCCGAGACGCGAGCCCAACGCCGAATACATGAAGTTCTGCCCAGCCTCGCCCGCCGCGCCACCGCCGGCGATCGATGCATTGACGCGGCCCAACAGCGCGGCCGCGCCGGCAGGGTCGAGACCAGGCGTCTTGTTGCCAATCAAGCCGGTCAGCATGCTCGCGTAGCCGGACACGTTGGCGCTATTCAGGCCCATGCGGGTCTGCTGCGCCGTGAAGCCCGAGATGGCGTCCAGCACCTCGTCGGCCTTCGAGAAGGAATCCGACTTGGCGATGCTCTCGCCAATCAGCAGCGCCAGGCGACGGCTGCCCTGCTCGTCGTTGGTGACCCTGAACTGGCGCATCTGCGCGAAGAAGGCGTTGCTCTGCCCGAGCTCCATCCCGAACGAGCGGCCGAAGCCACCAGCGGTATGGACCTCCTCCGCGACCGTCTTGTACTGCTCGCCCGTGATACCGGACAGCTTGACGAACTGAGCGCCGAGGCGCTGCCCATCCTCAAACGTCGTATCGAGGCCGCTGGACGCCGCGCGCAGCGCGTCCTTGAGCACGCCGAAGCTGACATTCACGTCGCCAAGCTGACGCTTGAGCGTGTCGTAGCCGATGTTCTCTTGCTCGGCCGCGCCAATCTTCTCGCGCACGGCGCCGATCGCCTTGCCCAAGGCGAACGCAGCCAGGCCACCGGCAAAGCCCATGATCCCGGCGCCGATGCCGCCTGCCATGCCAGCAGAGAGGGCGCTGTTGGCAACGCCACCGACCGGCCCCATGGCATTCAGCCCGGCGCCGATAATCTGCCGGCCGGCGCTGCCAGTGCCCGCGCCGCCACCACCCGATGGCGTGGGAGGCTGGGCGGGTGGCTGACCGGACGGCGCCTGCTGGAAGCCGTACCCGGTGACGTATTCGAAGGACTTCCTCATCTGTCGCGCCCGGCTCGAGGCATCCGGGTATAGCTTCTGCCAGTCCACGTCTGTGAAGGCGGCGCCGCCCTGACCAGTGGCATTCATCCGCTTGTTCAGATCCCCTGAAACTCTGCGAAGATTCTCGAATGCCCTCGTGATGCGGATGACCTCGTCAACCGATGCTTTGGTGACCGGCTCGAATTTCAGCTTGTTGGCACTGGCAACTGCGCTCCCCAGCTTATTGATCTGCTGTGTGAACTGCTGCAGTACCCTCTCAATATCCCCCGCGTCGAGCTGCGCCTCGATTGGGATACGAACGCCGCCGGTCATTTCGAGCTCCGCTTAGTGGTCCGACGCGAGGTCAAAGCGCGCGACTGAACGGCATCACGTGGTGTCGCCGACTTGAAGAAGATCGCACGTGCCTGGCCGAGGGCCTTGTGCATGCCGCGCCCGGCGCGCTGCTTTGCAGCCCAAAGTTCATCGACCAGCATGTCGAATGGACCTTTGCGCCTTCCCCCCGTAGCCTTGTCGGCCACTTCGTCCATCAGGCACTTGGCGAGGGGCGATGTCTGCGGCTTGAACGCGTTCGGCCCCAGGTTGCCACCGTGCGAGCAGCTCGCTTTCGCGAGGACAGTGTTGTCACGACCACGGATGGCCTCGGCCACCATGTGATGGTCAAGGACGGTAAGCCGGAGTCGCATCCCGCCGCGCATCTCCTCATGAATCAATCTCGTCGACATCTTGCCCTCCTTGGGCGCTAACCGAATAAAAAGCCCAGGGCGGAAAACACACGCGCCTGGGAAGGCGGCTCAATCGGCCGCCGTGGGTGGATCGTTACGTTTGGCCTGCTTGCCATCGAGCGTTCCGATGAGTGCGACGCATGCAGCAAGACACCCAGGATCGCCTGCAAGCGCCTTCTGCACCGCGAGCCGCGTCAGCATGCCGCCGTGCTTGAGGAGCTCTGCGGCGACATCTCGGCGCAGACGGTCGGCCGTACGTGGTCGGCCCCGAGTATTCGCAACCCTTCCGGGTTGGAAGGGCGTGCCCGGGTTCTCAGCGCTGAATTTCGCCATAGCAGAGCTCCGGCTTATTTCGGGAGAGCGCCGGTTCGGACGAACCAGCTCAGGCGATCGCCCATGCGATACACATCGCCAGGTCGTACCGCCCCGGTCACGCGCATCAGCGTGCCGACGGCGTCGAGAAGCAGGGCCTCATACGCAGCCGCCTGCTCGGTCAGGAATCGGGTCGACACCGCGACCTCGGCTTGCGCAGCGGCGGCCAGCAGTCGATCGCGACGCTGCAGAAGATCGCTCGGGATGCGCGCAGCCTCTACGTGCACGCGGGCCTCGGTCAGGGCCGTCTCAAGAGTTGCAATGTCGCGCTCTACCGTGAAGCTCTCCGCCTGATCGCGCTCACTTGCGGCGCCCGCCAATCGCAGGGCAGACAGCGCTTGTGCGCGATCGCGCAAGAGCGTGACCCGCTTCTCGATAGCAGAGACGGCGACAGCGAGCTCGGCGCTGCGCTCATGGAGCGTAGCAACATTGGCCTGAGCCTCCGCCAGGTCGCAGTAAGCGTCGCGGAGGCGGCGCGCCTCATCGTCGGTTGGCACGTGGCCGACGGCCGTCAGGCGGAAAACGGCGGAGTCTGCACGAGCCAGGCCATCCTCAACGGCAGCCTGCTGTCGCTCAGCGGCGGCGGCGCGTTGTGCGGCGTCCTGGGCGGCTAGTTCCGCTTCAAAGTGAGCGTCCAGATCGGCGAGTTTCTTGCGAAGCTTGTCGGTCGGACTGCCGACCATCGCTGCGGCCGTAATGTCAGCGATGACAGCCGCGCGCTGGGATTCGTAATTGCTCATTTTTGCTCCGGTGAATTCAGGTCAGTAATTCCGCAGCAAGTGCCGCGAATGAGCCCAGTATTCCGTCACGACCGGTCGAGGGGTGGGTTTCGAGAGAGCGCGCAAGCGATTCGTGAGGCGTGGCGGCAGTACGAAACCGTTCGGTTACGTACAGATTCCTGCCTGGCTGTACGAAACTAGGCTTGCTCATATTTGGTACATGGTCTAAGATTCGTACATGACTAACGTACATGCAGGGGGACCATGAGCAGAGTCTTTGCCTATTGCCGCGTTTCCACCGCCGACCAAACCACCGCCAACCAGCGCCGCGAGATCGAGGCAGCCGGCTTCGCGATCGACAAGCGGCGCATCGTCGAGGAGAGCATCAGCGGCTCCGTGGCGGCGTCGGAGCGGCCCGGCTTCGCCAAGCTGCTCGATCGAATGGAGGAAGGAGACGCGCTGATCGTCACCAAGCTGGACCGGCTGGGCCGCAACGCGATGGACGTGCGTGCCACGGTCGAGCATCTCGCCGAGATGGGCGTGCGGGTGCATTGCCTGGCCCTGGGCGGTGTCGACCTGACGAGCCCGGCAGGAAAGATGACGATGGGCGTGATCGCCGCCGTCGCCGAATTCGAGCGCGATCTGCTGATCGAGCGCACGCAGGCTGGCATCAACCGCGCCAAGGCCGCCGGGAAGGCGTTCGGTCGCCCGCCGGCGCTCACACCCGAACAGCAACAGCAGGCGGCCCAACGCATCGCCGCCGGCGACGCCATCGCCGCCATCGCGCGCGACTTCAGCACGACGAGGCAGACGATCATGCGCCTGCGCACCAAACACGCTGCGACGGCTTAACCGCTCGCGACCGGAGATCATGATGGTGTACATCGAAAACCAAGGCGCCCTATTCCGGGGCCCAGCTCGAGGCGTGCCGTTGGAAGTGTGGAGCGCCCGTGAAGGCAAGTTCGTTCCCTACAAGGGCAGCAGGGACAAGCCGATCGACTGGGGGCACCTAATCGATGAGGACGAAGCTCGGGTGCTGATGAAGCGAGAGAGCCACCAATCTGAGCAGGAGAGCTAGATGCCACCGATCCCAAGCCCCAAAGAGCGCCCCGAACTGTACGACTACGGCGATGTGCCGGAGGACAGGAAGCTATCGGCCAAGTACGTCGCGCGCACGATGCCTGAGCACGTCAAGAAGCTGATCGCCGAGCGGCACGCCAAGGCAACCACTCCTGCGCAAAATAACGACGCGTCCGAATAGCGCCCGAGATTTGCGGCCAGCGCCTTAAGTACATGATTTGGAAGGACTGCCAGGGCTAGAGCAACAGCCTTTTAAGCTGCTGCTTTTCACAGGATTCTGTGCGGCCGTGCTTGATGACTCCAACGGTGTGCGCGATGACGATGCGCGACACCGCAGGAGAACAGACATGCAGTATTTGACGCCGGCCCAAGTATCCGAACGATACAGCGGCCGCATCGCCGTAAGGACGCTCGCGAACTGGCGAAGTGCCGGCACTGGCCCGCGATTCCTCCGCCTGGGCGGCGCAATCCTCTACCCGCGCGATGAGCTCGAGCGATGGGAGAAGCGCCGCACGGTCAGCGCCACGAACGAGTACCGAAGCTAGGCCGTCAACTCTACAGCGACAACCTCGCCAGGCCACAGCGGCGACACGTCGTCGTTCGGCCTGCATTCAGCGTTCTGCAGGCCGCAGGCGCAGATGCAACTCTCGTTCTCGCCAACCTTCTCGCGTCCGCAGTTCGCGCAGACGAACTCCATGAGCTCATCGTCGCAAGGACGCGCGAGAACGCGCCCATAGCACGATGCGCACACGTGTTGCGTGATCGACCAACGCTTAGCCATGCCTGCTCTCCTTGCCTGCCAGGCGCTGCTCGAGTTCGTCGGTCATTTCGCGCAACATGTCATCCACGAGCGCCACTCGCACGCGCCGGCTCGACGCGCGACGCCGACGCTGCAATCGGGCAGCGGGTTTGACGAGCAGATCATCGAGTAGGCTCGCGATCTCTTTCATGGTTTCGTTGTTGTTCATTTTTCGACCTCCTCCGCTGCAATATTGATCCCCTTGGCACCAAGCTCGCGCCAGCGCTCGTTGAGACGCCGGAACGCACTGATGATCCTTCCGGTCAGGGCTTTGTCGCCCGCGTCTCGAAGAATCGAACCGAGAGCGTCCCCCAGTTCGTCAAGCTGCTCGCAAAAGCGCTCCGCGTTTCGCTCGCTCTCGTGATGACGCGCCCACAAGGCCGAGCTATCGCGCAGGATGGCCGCTGCCGCCTTAGCCATCATGGGATTCTTGACGCGAGTGGCGCGACTTCCGGTCTCCGGATCTGTCGGCCACGCCGTATCCAGCATCGCGATCGCCACTGCATCAAGCAGAGCCAGACGCGCGTCGAACGCCATTGGCTCGCCGCTCGCGACCGGCACGACGGCGCTCACCACCGGTGCAGGAAACGTCGGCGGCAGCGGCATGTCTGCGGGCTGCTGCTCGCGCATCCGCGCAGCCCGGCACCACGTATGCCAAGTTCCGGCTGGCACGTTCGGAAAAAGTTTGCGCACGACACGCTGCGCCTCGACTCGGCCAAGGCGGGCGGCATGCTCTTCTAGGAGGCGCAGGGCCTCCGCTCGATCTGGGTGTTGGTCTCGCGCCATAGATGGATGCGTGCATTCAATGAATACATGCATTGTCGGTTCACGACGCTGACCGGCCTAGTCACTGGCCCGAACGCACGATTTCCGGTGTGCGCGGCGCATGTTTATCCAGGGCCGAACCGGCCCCATCGCCGCCTGCCTCAGCGCTCTGCTTGAGCCGCCGCAGAACGCCATTGTCCGGCCGGTTGTACACAACCAAACGACAACCTTGCTGTTGCGCGCAAGCCAATTCAGTGGAATGGCAGGCTGACCACTGCCCATCTCGATGCAGCAGAGCCGCCAGACTGAGGCGCTGGGTCGAGGCCGACGCAGAGGTTATTGGTTAGCGCACAGGTAATGACACCGGTTATACCCGCAAAGCCTTGCCGGGCTTGGGTTTCCGGGACTTTCTAACTTTCCAACCAGTTTTCCGCCGAAGAGAGACACATAGAGAAGTAGACACAATGTTCGGGTCTGAGTGGTGCGACTACAGGCACCCCCCTCCCTCTTAATCTCTATTTCTAGAAAAATAGGTTAGAAAGTTAGAAACCCAAGCTGGACAAGGCTTTGCGGGATAACCTTGGTCCGAACTTGGAGCATAACCGGCAGGCAAGGTTATACGAATGCGATCCTACCACCCGGCCACGGCAGGCAGGCGCCACTACGTCGCGTAGTCGGTCACACGAAGCTAGCTGCTAGGGCCGACGGATGAAAGCAAGCGTTCTGCGAGTGAAGTCCGTCAGCTCTGCATCGTTGATGAGCTCGGTCGCATATGCCGCGTTCGTATCGTGGTGGAACCGGTTCGCGTAATCCAGTAGCGCGCGCAGCTCCCGGGCATTGGCCGCGCTCATGATTTCTTGCGGTGTTCCGGCCCGCGTCTCGCAAAGATCCTGAAACCGGCCGAGCATACTGCCGGGCGTGAAAATGTTCGGATAGGCGACGCGGCAGAATGACTCCAACATCGGTCTGAGGGATTCGGCGACCTGCCGCTCGGTAGCCGGGTCAGCCTGATCCAGATACTCCACCGCCGCAGCGTACCGCCGATCATGCACCGTCACCATCGCTGCATTCACGTCCCACGCGGCGAGGATTGACCCTTGCCCCGAGCGCCGAACCTCCAAGGCAGTCTTCTGCATTTGCTGGCACTTATCCCACACGCCGAGCAGAAACGGCTTCGAGTGCGAGAGAACCACCATGCCCGCCACATCGCGGGCCAGACGGTCCATCTCCTGCAGCGTATGCAGCGTGCGGTGTTCGTCGAGGCTCGTCATCGGGTCGTCGATGACAACAATTCTCTGAGCGCGCTGTGGGTCGTTCTGCAGGCTCGCGAAGAAGAAGGCTAACGCCAGCGTGTTGCGGTCGCCGGCGCTGAGGGTGTTGCTGAAGCTTGGGTCGCCGGGATTCCCCGACAACGGGACTGGATTGCCATCGATCAGCAGTGTGTAGTTGGCTGCCGAGCCGCCGCGCGTGTTCACGGGGTCGACAGGCCCGACGCGGAAACTGGCATTGAAGCGTTGGAGAAATTCGTTGATCGCTATCCCGTAAGCGGGGAATGCGGCTTGCCGGTGTTGATCGAGCGCGGTCCGCGCAGCTCGGCGCCGCTGCTCAGTGGCGGCCTTCGCCGCCTTTTCCGCGAGATACGCGTCGCAGAGCGGCGCGATCGCGGGATCGTGTCTCGCCTCGACCGCCCGTAGATTGGCTAGATCGCCCGCCAACGTCGCCACATTGGCCTCGCGAGCTTGTTCTTTCACCGTTTCAAGCTGGGTGTTGGTGGCGGCCAACTGGTCCGAGATCTCGCGAATCCTGTCGCACTGGGCGTTGTGCTCGGCGATCGCACGCTCGACATCTGCCGGTACGCTCACCGCGTCCAGCAGCGCGGACACTTTGGCCTCGAGCAGGCGCTCAATCGGCTCCCGGGCTGACTTCCATGTTCGGGCGATCGCCGCAGTGTCGATCTCGATGCCAGGAACTTCGGCGAACGCTTTCCAGAACGTCTGGCGCTCCACGCTCTCGCGTATGCTGCGCTCGAAGGCCGCCGGGACATCGCCACCTTGAGATGCCCGGAACGCGCGGGCCGCGTCTGTGATCTCTCGCTTCAAACCGTTGTAGGCGTCCCCGAAGTAAGCACGGTAGTGAGCAAGGACCGGAGAGCCTGCCAGGTCTTGGGCGCAGAAGGGGCATTCACCATGCCCGTGTTCGGCCAGATGACCAGCAAACCCCATTCCCTGTCCCACCCAAGCCTCGCCTCCGCGACCGAGCTGGCTGAGATGATCCTGCACGCGTCCCAGGGCGCTGGCGTCGAGGTCGGGCAGGCCCTTGGCGAGCAGCCCGCGAAGCGCCTCAAGGTCGATCTTCGGCAGTGAGAGCGGTGGGAAAGTCGGTGTCTCTGCCACCCTGCCAGCGTCGCGCGCCGCAGCGAGACGACGCTCGGCCTCCTCAATCGCTTGGGGCAAGTCGGGTACCGGCGCCAAGGCGCAGAAGGCGTCAACCGAGAGGTTGCCCCTGGCCCCCGCCGGTATGGCGCTTTCCCGGTCCCGGAGTTCACCATTGTGGACCTCGATCCTATCGACCTCTGCCTGCAGTGCCCGGGTCAAAGCTATGCCCTGAGCGCCGACGATCAATTCGTGGAGGTTCTGCCGGTGCGTCGTGCCGACCTCCATACCGGAGAAGACGTTCTCCGTGACGAAGGCGTCGTCGAAAATGGCAATTTCCGGGGCCGTACGGGTCCAGGCGCCGTTTTGGAAAACGGCGGGCGCGCCGCCGCCAGTATCAACGACCACATGCGGCGGGTGGGGAGCACCGAGCCGAGCCCGCTCGGTAACGAGCTCCGCCCGACCGGATGCGAGCGACCGCAAGATCGCCGCCAGCGTTGTCTTGCCGCGTGCGTTCTCGGCATAGATGATAGTCAGTCGGCTGAATGGAAGCTGAGCACCAGCAGCAACGTTGTCGAATTTGCCAACGTTGCGCAGCAGATTGAATTTCCGGACCACGAGACACGCCCCCAACGGCTCCCCGGTAGTATTCGCGAGGTTGTCGTTCGTGGGGAGCACACCTTTTTCTAGCAGCTCTCCACCGGGAATCAAACCCTGCCGGAATGATCGACGAAGGTCGGGCACGTATGGGACCAAGAGGAAGCCCGCTCGAGGCGGGCTCAAATTCGGTCAGTCGGCCCTGTCCCTCCCCGGCGCCCGCGCCGCGTTAGAACTGCTCACCGTTGACCTCGGCTTGATCTTCCCCATCCACCAAGATGCTCTTGAGGGGTACGCGTGAACACTTGTCCGTGCCGATACCCGGAAAGTGCACCGCCTTGTTCCCACTATTGTCCGCACCCGGCATCTCGCGGAGCGAGCGCCTCAACGTATCCGGACTCGCGAAGTGCGTGCCTTTCAGCAGTTCGGCGCGCGACGCCGTGCCCTTGTTGCTGACGTACATCCAGCCACTGGACACCCGAACGCCGTACAGCGCGAGCGCCGCGCTCGCCGTTTCCGGCGTCACCTGGACGCCCTCGACATCGCGATGATCTGCGCGACGTACCAGCGCGCCGAACAGGACTTGTTCGCCGCTGTTGAGCCGCACGGCCTTGCCGAACATCGCATCGATCACGCTGGCGCGCCCCTCGCCCTCGTCGATAAAGTCAGCCCATTCGAACGAGCCGATCCAGTGCCGCGCCTGCTCGGCGGTCACCTCCGCCGAACTGTGCAGCGACCATGCGCCGGCCAGTAGCGTGCCGTACTGGTCGCCGTCGCGCTGGGAGCCGAACCTATTCGCAGCGACGGCGGCGAACGTCTGGATGTTCTTGAGGGTGACCGGCAGCAAATTGATGGAGCGCCGCAACAGTCGCCCCGCATAGCCATCGCGGCGAAGCGTCGCGAGCTCCTCTACGATCCTCTCCCATGCCCCAGCCTCGAACCCATCTCGCTTCGGCCGGAGATCGAGCACGCTGATGCGCTCAACGTCGGCTTGCTGCTTGAGCGACACGCCAACCGACGAGAACGCAAACATCGAGCGCGTGCGAAATGCCATCGCTTGGCCGCCTGGGGTTCCCTTCACCGTGCGCGCAGCGGTGTTGCTAGACGCTTGTCTAGCCAGCGCGAGCATGTTCTGCACGCGGCGCGCGTCCTGTTCCTCAGCGCCCTCGAACTCGTCGAAAAGCACCGGCAGCGCGTCGTCCTGCAGGTCTTGCCTGACGCCGGCATCAGTCGAATTACCGTTGAGAAATTGTGCCCAGCCTGCATGTCCATCGGGCCCGCCATTGACGAGTTCGTGTACGAACTGGGTCATGAGCGAGGTCTTGCCGGATCCCGTACCTCCCGTAACCCATACGTGCGGACGCCAGCGCAACGCTCCGCAGAGAGGAGCTAGTGCGATCCAGCCGGAAAGCAGCGCGGCGGATGCAGGACGCTTCCACCTAAAGCGCCCGGCGATCTGCAGAATGCGGCGCGCTTCGTCGTCGGATAGTGGGATAGCACTCGGAGAGGGCAGCGCGAAGTTCGCGGGATAGATGGACTTCGATTTGATCTTCGTGAGCGCCGTCTCCACGCCGTCGACAATCAGGCGGTCTCCAAGATGCAGAACGGTGCGGCCAGCATCCGTCCATCCCCCCCGGCCTCGCTTCACGTCGGGGTTGAACACGCCACGCGCGTGAGCGCGTTGAACTAGGAACGAGATGGCCTGCTTTACGTCGATCCCACCTTTCTTGGGGAATTCGAGCTCCCACCAGTTCACGTCAGGCAGGAGTGCCAGTAGATCGCCCTCTCGAATGCTGCCGGCACGGAGATCCATGATCTGCCGACTTGAGTGCGAGAAGATGTAGATCGTCTTGGCGTCACGAGCGCCACCGAGGACGGTGAACCCGGACTCAAGCGAGTCTGCAGTGGTGGCATGCTGCCCCGCGCTCGCCCGTGCGACTGCGCCCGCCGCCTTCTCGTCATCGGCCGCGTCAGTCTGGGCCGCCATCCACCTGAGGGTCTGCGAACCCGTCACGGCGCAGAGATCGGCCCATATCGCAGTCGCCCACGACACGCCGGCTTGCGGCAGTCGGACGGAGACGCCGTTTTCCTGGGCGATCTGCACAGTCTCGCGCTCTTGCTTGGGATCCGCTAAGACCTGCACTACAGCGTTCGGCATGAACTGGGCCGCGCTCTCAAGCGCCGCACATAGATCGCCGGATCCGTTGTACTCAACCAGCACGGCACCACGCCGAGACAGTCGGCCGGCCAATTCGGAATCGAACGTTGCCAGTCCGTCGACCGCGAATTGGATCTGGTCGAGCTCCGCCGAGCCGCACTTCGGAACAAGCCACAAAGGCAAAACGCGGGTTGCCTCGTCGAGTGTGTCATCGATAATTGCTTTCACGGCTCGCGCCCCCTCGCTCGCGCACAGGTCGTTGAAGTCGGTCGGGTTGCCGGCGAAGTTCGTGAAATCAGGCACCGCGACCATGCCGCCGATCGCCTCGGCAGCCTCGCGCGCACGCGTCACACCCGGGTTATTGATCGGCTTGACGGTCCAGCGATCGTTGTCCGCTGCCATGACGATCAGCGCGTCAGGGAAGCGCGCACGGATGACGCGCGCGACGGGCAGCAGGTTGCCCGCGTCGAACGCGACGATAACGGCGTGCCCAGTGGCTTCGTGCAGGCTGGCGCCTGTGGCATAGCCCTCGCAGATGATGATGACGAGTTTGCCATCGAGCTTCTGCGGCGTGCCGAACGAGTAGAACAGCCCCTCCTTCGCGCCGTCGGTCAGATAGTCCTTGTCCCGGTCGCCCAACAGCTTCGACGGAAAGATGGCCTGTAGACTGTGGATACGCTTCTTCGCGTCGCGGATCGGCACCAGCAGCGCGCGCTTGGAGATCAAGCGCACCTCGCCGGTTTCCGGGTGGACCTTCTCCCACACACCCACGCGCAGCCCGTGCGACTGGATCTGCTTGCGGGTCAGGTACGGGTGCTCGGTGCACTCTTCAGCCGCGTCCCAAATGCGTTCCGCCTCTGCGGCAGCGGCCGCGTGTCGGGCCCGCTCTGCTTCGGCGCGCTCGGCCTTCTGGCGCTCCATGCGCTTGCGCAACTCGCGGCGCTCAGCGGCCGTCAGAGGCTTCGTGGCCTTGCCGCTCCACGTGAATTTCTGATCGGTACCGTAGCGGCGGCAGCAGCCGAACGCTCCCGCCGGCTTGTTGCCGTCGAGGTGGAGGACTGCCCAGGCATTCCGCTGCCCCTTCTTGTCGCCATCGACGCGATAGCGATGCAGCTTGCCGTCCGCGATGATCTCGCCGATGACGTTGATGTCGCGCTCGTGCATCGCGGCGCGGAACTGCTCGATAATGTCGGAATGGGTTTGGAGAGCGGAAATCATGCTGCACCTCCGACCGATTGGCGGCAGTAGGCCGCCGAGCGAACGAGCTCGCCGAATGACCAGATTCGCCGAGGGGTGCAGCAGCCCCGGGGAATCCAGAACAACTGACCCGATGGTGCACGCATCACAACCGGCCCGGTGGCTCCATCTACGCCAGGCAGGCTCCAACGAGACCATCCCGGCTCAGCACCAACCGTTGAATACTCACGTCCGTCGCAGCAGACACCGCGATCGCAGACTGATTTGCCGAAGAACCGCCAGAAACCGTCCCGCTTGCGCTTGGCGCCACAGACCATCGACAGGACGCCGCTGATGAAGTCAGTCCAGGGCATCGACCAAGACTCGCGCCAGCGGCTATCAACGCAAGATGGATGATTGAGAGAAATGTTTGCGGGCTTGGCCGCGATTGCGTTATTATTGGTCACCATGTTTCAAATCGCTGAAGCGAACAACTGCTCGATACGGTTGTTCGCTTTTTTCTTTGGGCCCGCTGGGCTGGTTGCGTGGAGGCTTGCCACGTGATGCGGATTGTCCGTCTCGCCGCGCACACTGGTCAACCAAATCAAATATGAGCAAACCCTTGTAAATCAGGGACTTACAATGTTTCTTGCTCATATTAGATCACGCTGTGATTCATGTTTTTTTTGAATTCGGTGCAGGTCGCTCTATGCACGGATTTAATCACCGCAGAGTCACTTCGCCGACCACCGGTGCACGTCCAGCCGCGCGAGCGGCACGCCGCCCGGTCCGTTGCTCATCGTGACTGTCGCGCCGACCTCGACGCGCGCGCCGGTCGCCGGTGGCGTCGCCCAGTGCGGCCATTTGGCGACAACCGGCCCGAGCACTTCGCCATTGGCGCGCACATGCTGACAGCGCAGCGTGCGCGGCGTTTCCGGGCGGAACGGCTCTCCGGCGATCAACAGGCACCGCACCTCGAACGGTTGCCCCCACGCGCGCTGCGACCGCTCAGTGGTCTGTGGGCGCGACGAATGCCTCTGCGCGGCCGGCTGTTGGGGCTTGCGATCCTGGCTGGGCTGCGGGTTGCGCGCATCGTAGGTCCAGGCTGGCCGCTGGAATCCAGCCTTAACGCCGAGCGTGCGGCGCTCGGTGCGGTATGGATTGCTCATGCAGCCTCCTGCGCGCCTGCCTGTTCGCTGAGCCACTCCTGATAGCGCCGCTCGCTGATGAGCAGCTTCTTTCCGATCTTCACGCACGCCTTTGCAAGCCCGTTGCTGGCGCGGCTGCGAAGCTGATAGCGCAAAATCAGTACGCTCAGGACGCGCGGATGGCGCGCAGCAAGCTCGCTAACGCTGAAAAGATCGTTGAGATCAATTTGGTTTGTTGACACGGTCGATTTCTCCATCGCTCGTTGGTTGCGATGGATGAATCGTAGTGTCACGACCTGTGCGCTCTGATGCTATTTGCTGCGCCTCGACTGCAAGCTATTGATTTGAAAGAAATACGTTGGTGGCTTGTTGTAGAAGTCCGCCACAATCTTCCGCTCCTTGGGAGCGTCCTCCAGCCGCCGGCAAGTCGAGCGGCGGCGCTCCCTCAGTACTCGCCAGGCTTCCAATCCGTCACGATGGCGGGAACATGGGTGTACCCCAGCGCCGCGCATAGGTGAAAGCGGTGGAAGCCTGCGCGCAACTCATACCGCTGCTCACCCGCCCGCTGGAACAGCAGCAGAGGGGGAAGCGGTGTGCCCGCACACAGCGCGGACAGGATGCTGACGCTACGGACCACGCCTGGCCTGTCGGGGTCGGGCTTGTCGAAGTTGGGAACGCCGGGACTCCGCACTGGCGGATCAATCAACGCAATCGCTACCGGGTGGCCGTCCGTGCTGGCAGGTGCTTCACTGGTCGGCACGAAGTCCGCCATGCCGGCCTTGGCTACCAACGCGCGCGCCTCTGCCAAGGTGGTCGGGTCAACGGGCATCGACAGCCTTAAGGATTGGCGCCGGCTGCAGCAGATGGCTTTGGCGAAGCATCATCGATTCGCCTGCAAAAAAGCGAGGCCAGGCAAAGGTACTCAAACGCTTTTTGCGCTTCCTCTAGTTTGCCATGAGTGTGCGCGAGCGGGTTGCGGACGCCCTTTGCAAACGCCGCCAGCATTTCCATGAACCCAAGCTGTTCATTTCGCTTCGTTTCATCGGACAGGTCGCTGAAGGCGAGAATCGGCGCCTTAAGGCTGAACGACTGCTGAGCGAGCGCAGCGCCGTCCAACGTCAAGCCAGAAGCATCCCGGAGATATTGGAAGACAGCCTTGGCTGATTCTTCCACGGCTTGGGCATAGTGCCCATCGACAAATAGCTTCGTGCAGCCCTTGGCGATGTAGGGGTGAAGATGGCTCAGATACGCCAGCATGATCCGGTCCGCCGGCAAACCTGACTTCAACGGCACCGCGCGGTCCGCTGGAACAATATCGTCCTGGTCTAGCGCCTCCAACCTGCCGGCAATGGTGTTGAGCTTCTCCACCGTTGAGCGCAGGGATGGCCCCTTCATCTGCGACACTGCGCTTAACCCAACGGACACGTCGAGCGCGTCCCAAACGCTTCCGGTGGCCGGATGCCGCATGATCCATTCAGCGTCGAATCGTTCGATGTATGGCCTAAGCGCGCCGAGCCGCCGCGTGAGCCAATGACTCTGTTTTTCCAAGTCAGGGACGTTGCGAACCGGGTAGTCGGGGATCGGCTGGCTTAGCGACTTGCCCCACAGCTCCCGGTGTTCAACCAGCTTCTCCCGGAACTCATCCAGAGCCTGGAGAAGTTCTGCTACGCGCATCGAATCCATCGGGTGCCCCCTGCAATCTTGGCGGATAGACAAAAGCCCTGTCCACCGCAATGGCCAGGGCTTTGTTTTGCGTGTGGTGCCCGGAGCGGGAGTCGAACCCGCACGGCCAGAGGCCTCCGAATTTTAAGTCCGGTACGTCTACCAGTTTCGTCATCCGGGCAAGGCCGCGAGTATAGCGCGGCGTGCGTATTCCGTGCGTAACGTGCATCGCAAACGACCGCAAGCCAGCAATCCACAATCTCATCGCAAAACAAAAAAACACGCTAAATCAATGCGTTACGTTGCGAACTGAGTAAGTGGGTTGTGATGCTAATTGACTTAAAATCTGCCGCCTTTCCAGGCTTACGGGTTCGAGTCCCGTCGGCCGCACCAGGGCGCACAGCCGCCCCCCCTGCCTTCCCGGCCCCAAACAAAAAGGGAGCCATCGCCCCCTCTTCTGATGCCTTCAGGTCCGCGTGCGCATCACGCCATGGCATAGCACATCAGCGCGCCCACGCCCATCAGGAACACGAACAGCACACCGGCCAGCGCCAGCGGCTTGCGCCCGGCGCGCACCAGGTCGCCGATGCGGGTGTGCAGGCCGATCGCCAGCATCGCGCAGGCCAGCAGCCAGTTGTCCAGCGCGATCAGCGGCGCCTTCCAGGCAGTGGGCACGGTGCCGGCCGAGTTGACCGCCATCACCGCGACAAATCCCACCGCGAACCACGGCACCGACTTCAGGATGCCTTGCACGCGGCTGCCGCCGGCAGTGCCTTGCTCCGCTTGCTCGCCGCCCTGCGGCCACAGCGCCATCACCAGCAGCAACGGGCCCAGTGCCAGCACGCGCACCATCTTTGCCACCACGGCAGCATCAGCGGTCGGCTCGCTGATCATCTTGCCGGCGGCGATCACCTGGGCGACCTCATGCAGCGTCGCGCCGGTAAAGATGCCGAACATGCGCTCGCTGACGGCCCAGTGCCAGTGGCCTGTCGCCAGTTCGTAGAGGTAGGGATAAAGCAGCATGCCGACGGTGCCGAACAGCACCACCGTCGCCACCGCCACGGCGGTCTGCTTGTCGTCGGTGCGCACCACCGACGATACGGCGATGGCGGCGGCGGCCCCGCAGATGGCGCTGCCGGAACTGACCAGGATCGCTTCGCGGCGGCTCAGGCCGAAGAACGTCGTACCCACCCAGGTGCCGAACAGCAGCGTGGCCACCAGCATGGTCAGCGGCACCACGATGCCCGGCAGGCCCAGCGCGACGATCGAGGCAAAGGTCAGCCGCAGGCCGTACAGCGCCACGCCCAGGCGCAACAGGTAGTGGCGTGCGACCTGCATGCCGGGCGCCAGCGGCGCCAGCCAGTGGCGCGGCAGCGTATTGGCCGCGACCATGCCGGCGCACATGGCCAGCGTCAGCGCGCTGAGCCCATAGCGCGCCACGGCCGGATGCTCGGCCAGCGCAATCGCCAGCCAGGCAATGCCGCCCAGCGGGACCAGCGTCAGCAGGCGCTGCGACCACGGCGGCGGCAAGGCCGGCGCAGCGGCCGGGGTGGTGCGGGGGGTGGAAACGGAGGACATGGCAGGCTCGGGTCGTGTTCTTTAGTGACTCAAGCGTACTGGCACCCCTCTAACCCGTAAAACGGGTAATATCGTTATGTGTTATTGATTATTTCGATATGGACCACCGCCCTGACCCCCGGCCTGAACACCGCCCCCTGCGCCTGACGCTGCGCCAGCTGTCTGTCTTCGTTGCCGTGGCCCAGCATGGCAGCACCATGGCGGCGGCGCAGGCACTTGCGATGTCTCAGTCGGCCGTCAGCGCCTCGCTCGCTGAGCTGGAGCGCGCGCTCGACAGCCCGCTGTTCGACCGCGTGGCCCGCCGGCTCAGCATCAACGAGACCGGACGCCAGTTTTTCCCGCGCGCGCTGTCGCTGCTGGACCAGGCCCAGGAACTGGAGCGCTTTGCCACCCAGACCGGCGTGCAGCTGCGCATCGCGGCCAGCAATACCATTGGCAGCTACATCCTGCCGCCGCTGCTGGCGGGCTTCCGCCATTCGCGCAGCGGCCCGTGTACGCTGGATCTGCGCATCGGCAATACCCGCGAGGTACTGCAATCGTTACTGCAGTTCGACGCCGATATTGGCCTGGTCGAAGGCGCCAGCCATGAGCGCGACCTGCGCAGCGTGCGCTGGTGCGATGACGAGATGGTGGTGGTGGTCGGCCCCTCGCATCCGCTTGCGGCCGTGCCGCATGACCTGGTGGCGCTGCGCGATGCCGAGTGGATCGTGCGCGAGCCCGGCTCGGGCACGCGCGAGGTCATCGAGGAACGGCTGGTGCCGCTGCTGGGCGAGTTGCGCTTCGCGCTGGAGCTGGGAAACGCCGAAGCCATCAAGCGCGCCGTGATGAGCGGCTTCGGCGTCAGCTGCCTGTCGCTCCATGTGGTGCGCGATGAACTGGAACGCGGCACGCTGGTGGCGATCCGCGACGGCCTGCCACGCATCGAGCGGCCGCTGCAACTCGTGGTGCACCAGGACAAGTTCCCGACCCAGGGGCTGCTGGCCTTTACCGAATACCTGCGCACCATGGCGCCGCGGATCGGCGGCTGAGCGGCACCCAGGCTCCGGTCACGCCGGCTGCGGATCCGCGCTGCGATTGCGCCGCGCCGTGTACAGGTCGAGCAGGTGGAACAGCACCGGATTGAGCATGATCGACAGCAGCGCCCCGGCCAGGATCAGCGCCTGGCCGCGCTCGGGCAGGATCTTCAGGTAGACGCCGAGGCTGGCGAGAATGAATGAGAACTCGCCGATCTGCGCCAGGCTCACGGCAATGGTCATGCCGGTCTGCCCGGAATGCCCGAAGGCACGCACGATGCCCAGCGCCGCCAGCGACTTGCCTACCACGATGATAAACACCGTCGCCAGCACGCCCCACGGGTCGTTGACCAGCACCATCGGGTCGAACAGCATGCCCACGGATACGAAGAAAAGCACGGCGAAGGCATCGCGCAGCGGCAGCGACTCTTCGGCCGCGCGATGGCTGAACTCGGACTCCGCCAGCACCATGCCGGCGAAGAACGCGCCCAGCGCGAACGACACGCCAAAGAGCGCATAGGCGCCGTAGGCCACGCCCAGCGCCGTTGCCAGCACGCCCAGCCGGAACATCTCGCGGTTGCCGGTCCAGACGATGCGCTCCAGCATCCATGGGATAAAGCGCCGGCCGATCACCAGCATCACCGCGACGAAGGCGGCCACCTTGCCCAGCGTCGCGAAGATCGCGAACACCACGCCACCGGTAGCCGGCGCGGCCTCGCCCGATGCTTCGCCGGCACCCGCCAGCAGACCTGCCATGGCCGGCAGCAGCACCAGGGCCAGCACCATCGCCAGATCTTCCACGATCAGCCAGCCAACGGCGATGCGGCCCTGCGGCGACTCCACCAGCTCACGCTCCTGCAGGGCCTTGAGCAGCACCACGGTGCTCGCCACTGACAGCGCCAGCCCGTACACCAGCCCCTGCCCCCATGACCAGCCGAAGCCCCAGGCCACCAGCATGCCCATCAACGTGGCGATGCCGATCTGCACCACCGCCCCCGGAATGGCGATGCGCTTGACCGCCATCAGGTCCTTGATCGAAAAGTGCAGCCCCACGCCGAACATCAGCAAGATCACGCCAAGCTCAGCCAACTCTGGCGCCAAGGCCTGGTCGGCGGTATAGCCGGGTGTATGCGGACCGACCACGATGCCCGCGCACAGGTAGCCAATCAACGGCGGCAGGCGCAGCCGGCTGGCGATGGCGCCAAGGATAAAGGCCAGGACGATACCGCCGACGATGGTACTGATAAGCGGGGTGGCGTGATGCATGCGTGCGGGGTTCCTCGTGTCAGGGGCTGAACGGCTAACCGCTCCCTGCCCCGGCAACCACGACAGCGCACCCGGCGCGCACCAGCGGTCAGCGCGGGAAAGTCGCCGCAGCAGTCGGCAGCAGCATCGGAACGGGGAAGAACGGGAAGTGCCGCAGCGGCCCCGGACACGCCGGCGGCGCGTCACGGATCGGGGATGGGATTGACATGCTGCCCCGCTATCCATCACGCGGAGCCCCCCCGAAAAGCGTACGACAGGAGTAATGTAACATGCCCGCCACGTGCCCGAGGCGCGGAGATGGCGGACGAGCCGGTGCCTGCTTGCCTGAACGCGAGGCCCGGAAAACAAAAACGGCGCCGCGAGGCGCCGTTCTGCATGCAATTGGAGGCGGAGGTCGGAATCGAACCGGCGTACACGGCTTTGCAGGCCGCTGCATAACCACTCTGCCACCCCGCCAGGTGACGTGCTGCTGGATTGTATCCGCATTCAGCCGATGCTGCCGGAGCGCATCTTGCGGCAAACTGCTTGCGGCGACTCAACCCAAACAAAAAGGGAAGCGTTGCTTCCCTTTGGGGATTGGAGCGGGAGACGAGTCTCGAACTCGCGACCTCAACCTTGGCAAGGTTGCGCTCTACCAACTGAGCTACTCCCGCATACAACTTTTACTGCCAGCCCCGCATCGTGCGAGCACGCTGCCGGACCTTCTTTAACCTGGAGCGGGAGACGAGTCTCGAACTCGCGACCTCAACCTTGGCAAGGTTGCGCTCTACCAACTGAGCTACTCCCGCAGGGGCACTACCGAAATCCAACTAAGGTGATTTATGCCGCAACACGCTGCTATCTCACAACATCCTGCGCTAAACCAACCTTATCTCGCTGCTTTCGCTTGCGTCGTCAGCAACGAGAATGAGATTATGCAAAGAACTGCTCTCGCCGTCAACACCTTTTCAAAAATTCTTTTCACTTCTGCGCGCCGGCGCGCGCCACGATCCCGCTGCGCTCGCGGATCTGCGGCCAGGCAAGCTTCATGTAATAGAACATCGACCACAGCGTCAGCACCGCCGCCACGTAGATCATCCACGTGCCGAGCAGGTGGGCATCGAAGCCAAGCAGGCGGTCGCTGTACAGCAGCAGCGGGATCGCCACCATCTGCACCGTGGTCTTGAGCTTGCCGAGGAAGTTCACCGCGACGCTCTTGGAAGCACCGATCTGCGCCATCCATTCGCGCAGCGCTGAAATGGTGATTTCGCGCCCGATGATCACCAGCGCGATCAGGTCCGTGACCCGGCCCAGCGCCAGCAGCGAAAGCAGCGCCGCGGTCACCATCAGCTTGTCGGCGACCGGGTCCAGGAAGGCGCCGAACGACGAAGTCTGGTTCCAGCGCCGTGCAAGGAAGCCGTCCAGCCAGTCCGTGACCGCGGCGATGATGAAGAACGCCGCCGCCGTCAGGTTCTTGGTGTGCATCGGCAGCCATGCGTCGGGCAGGTAGAAGACCCCTACCACCAGGGGAATCATGGCGACGCGAAGCCAGGTCAGCAGGATCGGGAAATTGAAGGGCATGGAACTCGGGCGGCGGGGACGGTAACCAATTTTGCGATTGTCGCCGATTTCCGGGCCAATCGACCATCATTGGCCAATTTCCCACCCCGCACCGCTCCCGCGGCCCCGCGCGCTCAGTGCAACTGTCGGTAGATCTCTTCGGCCAGGCCGCGTGAAATGCCTTCGACACTGGCCAGCTCATCGATGCTGGCGGCCATCACGCCGCGCAGCCCGCCAAAACGGGTCAGCAGCTTCTGGCGCCGGCGCGCGCCGATACCCTCGATCTCTTCCAGCCGCGAAGTGGTGCGCGTCTTGGCGCGGCGCGCGCGCATGCCGGTGATGGCAAAGCGGTGCGCCTCGTCGCGGATCTGAGCCACCAGCATCAGCGCGGCGCTGCCCTGCCCCAGCTCCAGCGAGGGACGGCCATCGGCGAACACCAGCGTCTCCAGGCCGACCTTGCGGCCCTCGCCCTTGGCCACGCCGACCAGCAGCCCGATATCCAGCCCAAGCTCTTCGAACACCTGCCGCGCCACCTCGACCTGGCCCTTGCCGCCGTCGATCAGCACGATCTGCGGCACCTGCGCCGCGGCTTCGCTGCCGGCCTCCATGCCGCCATCTTCCTGGATCTGCTCGACCAGCTTCTGGTAGCGCCGCGTCAGCACCTGGCGCATGGCCGCGTAGTCATCGCCAGGGATGATGTCCTGGATGTTGTAGCGGCGGTATTCGCTGTTCTGCATGTCGTGGTGGTGGTACACCACGCACGACGCCTGGGTGGCCTCGCCGGCGGTATGGCTGATGTCGAAGCACTCCACGCGCAGCCGCGCCAGGTCTTCCAGGTCCAGCCCGATGGTTTCGGCCAGCGCGCGCGTGCGCGCCTCCTGGCTGCCCTGCTCGGCCAGCCGGCGCGACAACGCCAGCGCCGCGCCCTGCTGCGCCATCTCCAGCCAGACCTTGCGCTGGCCCTGCGGCTGGCGCACCAGCGTGACCTTGCGCCCGGCGTGCAGCGTCAGGGCCTCGAGCACCGTGGCATCGTCCGGCGCATGGCTGACGACGATGATAGGTGGCGCCGGTTGCTCCAGGTAGTGCTGCACCATGAAGGCCGACAACACCCGGGTGGCGATGCGGTCAACGGTCAGCGGCAGCGCGGCTGCGGCGCTGTCCGCCCCATCCTCGCGCTCCTCGGCGCGTTCGTCGGCATCCTCGACGATCATCGCCGCTTCGTCGGCATGGGCCGGGAAGTAGGCCTTGTCGCCCAGATGGCGGCTGCCGCGCACCATGGCCAGGTTGACGCAGGCACGCCCGCCCTCCACCGCCACGGCGAGCACGTCGATGTCGCGCGCCTGCCCGCCCACCTCTTCCACCGCCTGGCGCTTGAGCACGGTCGACAGCGCCGCGATCTGGTCGCGCACGGCCGCGGCCTGTTCGAACTCCAGCCGCTCGGCGTGCTGCTCCATCTTGCCCTGCAGGCCTTCCAGCACCTCGGTCTGGCGGCCTTGCAGGAAGCGCGCCGCGTTGGCGACGTCGCGCGCGTAATCCTCTTCGCTGATGGCGTTGACGCACGGCCCGGTGCAACGATGGATCTGGTGCAGCAGGCACGGCCGCGTGCGGTTGTTGAAGACGGTATCCTCGCAGGTGCGCAGCTGAAACACCTTCTGCAGGATCTGCATGCTCTCGCGCACCGCATAGGCGCTCGGGAACGGCCCGAAATACTGGTGCTTGCGGTCGGTGGCGCCGCGGTAATACGCCATGCGCGGGAAGCGGTGCCCGGTCAGCTTCAGGAACGGGTACGACTTGTCGTCGCGGAACAGGATGTTGTAGCGCGGCGCCAGCGCCTTGATCAGGTTGTTCTCAAGCAGCAGCGCCTCGGCCTCGGTGCGCACCACCGTGGTGTCGATGCGGGCGATACGCGCCACCATCATCGCGATGCGCGGCGACAGCTGGGTCTTGTTGAAATAGCTCGACACCCGCTTCTTCAGGTCGCGCGCCTTGCCCACGTACAGCACATTGCCGGCCGCGTCGAAATAGCGGTACACGCCCGGCAGGCCGGGCAGGCGGGAAATGACCGGGCGGGGATCGAACGGCTCCGGCGGCGCTTCAGCAGCCGCCTCGGCAGTCACCTCGGCTGGCCGGACGGCCGGCGTTTCGGGCGGAACTTCGTCGGCGGGTTTCGGGGAATCGGGTTGCTGGTCGGACATTGGGGACGGTGACCGCTACACGGCCTGCGCGCATTAAAACGGCATGGCCTCTAAAATCGCAAGTTTAGAGCAATTCAGCGCGCGCCCCGCCCATGCGCCCCTCACCTGTCATGCCTATCCGCTCCTGGGACATCTTCTGCACCGTGATCGACAACTTCGGCGACATCGGCGTCTGCTGGCGGCTGGCCCGCCAGCTCGCGCAGGAGCACGGGCACGCGGTGCGGCTGTGGGTCGATGACCTGGCGAGCTTCGCGCGGCTGGCGCCGGAATTCGATACCGGCACCACCGTGCAGCGCCTGGCGGGCGTGGAGATTCGTCCGTGGCGGCCGGGTGGCGATAGCGACGTGGATGACACCGCCGGGGTCGGGCCACACGATGCCGTCATCGAAGCTTTCGCCTGTGATGTGCCGCAAGCCTTCCTGGCCCGCATGGCCGCGCGCGATCCCAAACCCGCCTGGATCAATCTGGAATACCTGAGCGCCGAGCCGTGGGTGCGGGAGCATCATGCGATGCCTTCGCCCCATCCGCGGCTGCCGCTGGTGAAGCATTTCTTCTTCCCCGGCTTCGAGCCGGGCACCGGCGGCCTGCTGCGGGAATCGATACTGGGCGCGCAGCGCGCCGCCTTCCTCGGCGGCACGGCCGCCCAGGCGGCCTTGTGGCACCGGCTGAGCGTGACACCCCGGCCCGATGCGCTGCGCGTGAGCCTGTTTACCTACCGCAACCCGGCTCTGCCCGCGCTGCTGGAGCAATGGCGCGATGCCGCCGAGGCGGTCCATTGCCTGGTGCCCTCAGGCCTGGCCGCTGACCAGGCCGCCGAATGGCTGGGCGCCCCGCTGCGGATTGGCGACCCGGTGGAACGCGGCAGCCTGTGCGTGCAGCTGATTCCTTTCGTACGCCAGGAGCACTTTGACGAACTGCTGTGGGCGTGTGACCTCAACTTCGTGCGCGGCGAGGATTCCTTCGTGCGCGCGCAGTGGGCGGCGCGGCCCCTGGTCTGGCACATCTATCCGCAGGACGACGCTGCGCACCGGTTCAAGCTGGACGCCTGGCTCGACCTGTTCCGCCAGGGCGGCGTGGCGCCGGAGGGAGCATCCGCGCTGACGGACTTCTGGCACGCCTGGAACGGCTACGGCAATGCTGTCGACTGGGCGCGCCTGCGTGCGCAGCTGCCGGCACTTGCCGCGATCGCTCCGCGCTGGGAGCGGCGTTTGCAGCACCCCGGCGACCTTGCCGCCAACCTGGTGGCATTTTGCGAAAATCAGGTAAAATAACCGGTTGATCCAAATGGCGACCGGGCCGGAGAACCAGGGTCTTGCCCAGGCATTGAAACAACCTAGGGCAAAGGCCTGAAAGCAAGCTGGGCACGGGGTCGCGAGCGCGTGGATCCTGGCTCTCGCGGGCTTACCGCGGGCACGCCGGCAGCGCGCCTTCGCCATTCCAAATTCCTAGACTTAATTTTTCAGGAAATCAGTTCAGATGAAAATCGCACAGGAACTCCGCGTCGGTAACGTGTTCATGATCGGCGGCGATCCGATGGTCGTGCAGAAGGCCGAGTACAACAAGTCGGGCCGCAACGCCGCTGTGGTCAAGATGAAGTACAAGAACCTGCTGACGGACGCACCGGGCGAGTCGGTGTTCAAGGCCGACGACAAGTTCGAAGTCGTGGTGCTGGAGCGCCGCGAATGCACCTACTCGTACTTCGCTGACCCGATGTACGTGTTCATGGACGCCGACTACAACCAGTACGAAGTCGAGCAGGACAGCATGGGCGACTCGCTGAACTACCTCGAAGACGGCATGACCGTGGAAGTGGTGTTCTACAACGACAAGGCCATCTCGGTTGAAATGCCGACCACGCTGGTCCGTGAAATCGTCTACACCGAGCCGGCCGTCAAGGGCGACACCTCGTCGGGCAAGGTGCTCAAGGGCGCCAAGATCAACACCGGCTTCGAGCTGCAAGTGCCGCTGTTCTGCAACATCGGCGACAAGATCGAAATCGACACCCGCACCGGCGAATACCGCAGCCGCGCCAACTAAGGCACTGGCGCCACCCCGCTGCAACGCGGGGCCGGTCAATCAAAAATGGCAGCCTCGGCTGCCATTTTTGTTGCGCGCGACCCGCCGTTCAGGCGACCAGGTCGTATTCCTTCAGCGTGCGCAGCGCGGCGCGGTATTCGCCCTCCTGCTGTAGCTTGTTCCAGTCCATCGCCTTGCGGCGGGCGAACAGCTTGCGGATGCGGCGCTGCGAGGCCTTGTCGATGCCCGCGTCGAGTTCGCTCAGCAACTGGTCGGCACGCTCGGGGTGGTTGCAGATCAGCACCATGTCGCAGCCTGCGCTCAGCGCGGCACGCGCGGCCTCGGTGACATTGCCGGCGACACTGGCGCCTTCCATGCTGAGGTCGTCGCTGAAGATCACGCCCTCGAAGCCCAGCTGTGCGCGCAGCACGTCCTGCAGCCAGTAGCGCGAAAAGCCGGCCGGGTTCGGGTCGACCTTGGGGTAGATCACGTGCGCCGGCATCACCGAAGACAGCGACAGCCCCATCCACTCGTACGGGCGCGCATCCTGCGCCAGGATCTCGTCCAGCGAGCGCTCGTCGACCGGAATCGCCACGTGCGAATCGGCCTCGACGTAGCCGTGGCCTGGGAAGTGTTTGCCGCAGTTGCTCATGCCGGCCAGCAGCAAGCCGTGGTTCAGATGGCCCGCCAGCATCGACACCACGCGCGGATCGGCGTGGAAAGCGCGGTCGCCGATCACGGCGCTGCGGCCGTAGTCCAGATCCAGCACCGGGGTGAAGCTCAGGTCGATGTCGCAGGCGCGCAGCTCGGCGGCCAGCACGTAGCCGCAGGCGACTGCCGCCTTGGTCGCGGCCAGCACGTCGCGCTCCCACAGTTCGCCCAGGCGGTGCATCGCCGGCAGGTGGGTGAAGCCGTCGGTCTTGCAGCGCTGCACGCGCCCGCCTTCATGGTCGATGCAGATCAGCACGTCGTCGCGCACTGCGCGGATGGCACGCGTCAGCGCCTGCAGTTGCGCGCGCGACTCGAAATTGCGCGCGAACAGGATCACGCCGCCGGTCAGCGGATGCGCGATGCGGCGCGCGTCCTCCGCGTCGAGCTGCTTGCCGGCGACGTCGAGGACCACCGGGCCCGGCCGCTTGCCGGAGTTCTTCTTGGACATGGAAGTTGTTGGATTCACAAGGCTGTAGTTAGGAAGCCGCCCCGCCCGCACGCTCGGCAATGGCGAAGGCAACGGCAAAGTCATGCTCGTCACTGACACTGACCCGCACGGTGAGCCCGCGTTCCGCCAGCCATGCGGCCAGCTCGCCATGGCACACCGGCGTGGGCTCGCCGGACGGCAGGTTCATCAGCTCCATCGCGCGCCACGTCATCGGCCAGCGCATGCCCAGGCCGATGGCCTTGGAGAAGGCTTCCTTGGCCGCGAAGCGCGTGGCCAGGAAGGCCAGCCCGCGCTTTTCGGAACGCGCCTTGCGGGCGTGGTACTTGGCCAGCTCATCGGGGCCCAGCACCTTCTCGGCGAAACGGCCGTCGGTGCGTTCCATCACGCCCTGCACGCGGGCGATCTGGATGATGTCGGTGCCGACGCCGTAGATCACGCCGGGGCGCCCGCGGCAGGGTAGCGCGTGCCCAGGCGCGCGGCGACCATGATCGCCTTCATCTCGCGCACCGCATTCTCCCAGCCTGCGAACACCGCATGCGCCACGATCGCGTGGCCGATGTTCAGCTCCTTGATGCCGGGCAGCGCGGCGATCGGCTGCACATTGGTGTAGTGCAGGCCATGGCCGGCGTTGACTACCAGGCCGTGCTTCTGGCCGGCATCGACGCCATCCGCGATGCGGCGGAACTCGATCGCCTGCTGGTCCGGCGTATGCGCGTCGGCATAGGCGCCGGTATGCAGCTCGATCACCGGCGCGCCGCACGCGGCCGCGGCGGCGATCTGGTCAGCATCGGCGTCGATAAAGAGCGACACGCGGATGCCGGCACCGGCCAGCTGCGCGCATGCCGCCTTGACCTGCTCGAAACGCCCGGCCACATCCAGCCCGCCCTCGGTGGTCACTTCCTCGCGGCGCTCTGGCACCAGGCAGACATCCTGCGGACGGATCTCGCAGGCGATGGCGAGCATCTCCTGCGTGATCGCGCATTCCAGGTTCATGCGCGTGGCCAGTTGCGGGCGCAGCGCGCGCACGTCGGCATCGCGGATATGGCGGCGGTCTTCGCGCAGGTGCAGCGTGATCAGGTCGGCGCCGGCCTGTTCCGCCAGCAGCGCGGCACGGATGGGATCAGGGTACACGGTGCCGCGCGCGTTGCGCAGCGTGGCCACGTGGTCGATATTGACGCCAAGGTCGATGACGCCCGGATTTGCGTGGAAGATCATGCGAGCAGGTGCAGGAGTAAGTCGGGTGGTTCTTGAATCGGTCAGAGATACTGCAGGTCGATCAGAATCTGGCGCGTTTTCAGCGGCGCGCCTTGCAGATAATAATGCAGCAGGAACCGCATCAGCGCGCGGCTTTGCGCGGCGGTCTGCGCGCGGCTGTAATCGTCCTGCGCCATGTCCAGCAATGTCTGGCCAGTTACCACCGGCCACGACGACGGGTCGCTCGGCTGCGCGCGGCGCACGCCGCGCTCTGGCTGGTAGACATAGTCCAGGCCCGGCTGGACCCGCTCGCCGGTGCTCAGGCACTGGTCAAAGGCCACCGCGAAGCCGGTTTCCTGCAGCAGCACGCGTTCAAAGCTGCGCAGCACCAGCCCGGCCTGCTCGCCGTGCGCCAGCCGCGTCAGCGTCGTCAGGTAATGGCGGAACAAGGCCGGATGCGCGTCCTCGCGCGGGCAGAAGCGCATCAGCAGCTCGTTCAGGTAGAACGCCGACAGCAGCGCGTCGCCGGCCAGCGGCGGCATGCCGCCGACCCACTCGGCCTTGGTGAGCGTCTTGACCTCACCGCGGCCGCTCCACGATACGGAGACCGGGTGGAAGTGCTGCAGCACCGCGCGCAGCGCCGAATGGGGGCGCTTGGCACCCTTGGCCACCATCGAGATGCGGCCGTAGTCGCGCGTGAAGACGTCGAGGATCAGGCTGGTTTCGCGGTACGGCCAGGCGTGCAGGACGAAGCCGGGCTGTTCGGCCACGCGCGACTCGGGCCGGGCCGGCACGATCCGCATGGCGCGGTCCATCATCGCGCGCGCGGCCGCGTCGGCCATGCCGGGCAATGCCTTGCTGTCGAGCAGTTCGGCGGCCTCGTCGACCACCGGGTCGGCGCGCCGGGGCCGTGGCGCCGGCGCCGACGCGCGCGCGATGTCAGCCGTCTTGCTCACTGGTCGCTCGCCTGTTTGCTCACTCGTAGCCGTACGCGCGCAGCCCTGCCTCGTTGTCGGCCCAGCCGCTCTTCACCTTGATCCACATTTCCAGGTAGACCTTGCCGTCGAACAGCTTTTCCATGTCCAGGCGCGCCTCGGTGGAGATCTGCTTGAGCTTGGCGCCCTTGTTGCCGATGATCATGGCCTTGTGCGCATCGCGTTCGACCAGGATGGTGGCAAAGACGCGGCGCAGGCGGCCTTCGGTCTCGAACTTGTCGATGATCACGGTGCTGGTGTACGGCAGCTCGTCGCCGGTCCAGCGGAACACCTTCTCGCGGATGATCTCCGAGGCCAGGAAGCGCTCGCTGCGGTCGGTCATGGCGTCGGCGTCGTACATCGGCTCGCCTTCCGGCAGGTAGGGCCGGAGGATCCCGAACAGGCGCGCGATATGGTCATGGGTCTTGGCCGTCATCGGCACCACTTCGCGGAACGGGAACTGCTGCCCCATCTTTTCCAGGAAGGGCATCATCACTTCCGAGCGGTTCTCGCCGTTGACGCGGTCCAGCTTGTTGGCGATCAGCAGCACCGGCGTATTCTTCGGCAGCAGCGACAGCACCTTCTCGTCGTCGGCGCCGTAGTAGCCCGCCTCGACCACGAACAGGACCAGGTCCACCGACGACAGCGTGGACGTGACCGCGCGATTCAGCGAACGGTTCAGCGCGCTGGCGTGGCGGGTCTGAAAGCCCGGCGTGTCGACGAACACATACTGCGCGTCATCCGTGGTCTGGATGCCGACGATGCGGTGCCGCGTGGTCTGCGCCTTGCGCGAGGTGATGCTGATCTTCTGGCCGACCAGCGCGTTCATCAGCGTGGACTTGCCCACGTTGGGGCGGCCAACGATGGCCACGGTGCCGCAGCGGAACGCCGCGGCCGGGGTATCCGCCGCGTCTTGCTGCGGATGGGTAGATTCGGTCATTCCTTCAACCTGAGAGACAGCTGTGGGTCTTGCGGCACGGGTTGCTTGCGGGTCTTGCCGGTGCGCTCGGCGCGGCTGCGCTTGAGCAGCTGCGGCACCAGCTTCTGGACTTCATCCAGCGCCAGCTTGGCGGCCGCCTGCTCGGCGGCGCGCCGCGAGGCGCCGGTGCCGAACACCCGGACTTCCAGTTTAGGCACCGTGCACTCGACTTCAAACTGCTGGCTGTGCGCGGCCCCGTGTGTGGCGATTACGTTATATTGCGGCAGGGCAATCTTGTGGCCCTGCAGATATTCCTGCAGCAGGGTCTTGGCGTCCTTGCCCAGTGTGCGCGGATCGACCTGCTCCAGGATCGGGATATAGAGCTTGCGGATCAGCGCCCGGGCAGCATCGAAGCCGGCGTCCAGGAACACCGCGCCGACGATGGCTTCCAGCGCATCGGCCAGGATCGACGGGCGGCGAAAGCCGCCGCTCTTGAGTTCGCCCTCGCCCAGGCGCAGGGTATCGGACAACTGCAGCATCTGGGCGATCTCGTACAGCGCCTGCTGCTTGACCAGGTTGGCCCGCACGCGCGACAGGTCACCCTCGTCGAGCTTGCCGAACATGCCATAGAGCATGTCCGCCACGGCGCAGTTGAGCACCGAATCGCCCAGGAATTCAAGACGTTCGTTGTGCTGGGCGCTGTGGCTGCGGTGCGTCAGCGCCTGTTGCAGCAATTCGGGCTTGCTGAATCGGTAGCCGAGTCGTTGCTGCAAGGCGTCGAGGTTCATATCAGTGCTGCGTTCCTGAATAGGTAATCAACAGGCTCAGGGGTCCGTAGACGGGCACCTCGGTCCGGTACGAGAAATCGACCGCCTGGATGGTGCCGTTCTCATCTTCCCGGATCAGGAGGTCCTCGCCCTTGACTGCGGTAATCCGGTCGATGGCTGCCTGTTTTTCAAAAAAATCGACCACTTCGCGCTTGTTGGCGGCGCGCTGCTTGGCATAGCTGGCGGCGCGCTTGACCGAAAAATACTCCACCAGGCTCGGGATCGCGCGCAGGGCCGGCAAAGCCACCCCGATCACGAACACCACGATCACCAGCAGCGTCCAGACGGAAAACCCGCCCATGCCTGCCCGGCGTCGTACCGGATTCCTGCCCCCCACCTTCCCAAATTGACCCATGATGCGCTTGCCCTCGTTTTGCGTTGAGTGTTCTTGCGCCGCGGGGAATCTTATTTGAACGTTCCCACGCGTCCGAAATTACCCAGGTTCATCCAGATCACAAACGCCTTGCCGACAATATTCTCGTCCGGCACGAAACCCCAGTAACGGGAATCCAGGCTGTTGTCCCGGTTGTCACCCATGACGAAATAGTGACCTGCAGGTACCTTGCAGGTCACTCCCTGCTGATTGTAAGTGCAGTTTTCCCGGTACGGGAAATCCGGGTCCGCCCCCGCGACAAACGCCGGGCGGTCGGCGTCGTTCAGGATGCCATGATCGACGCTGCCTGGCAGCTTTTCCCGGAAATGCCTGGAATACGCCAGGCGCTCCTCATCCAGGAAATCCGGCAGCGCGGAGTACCCGGCCGGCTTGCCGTTGATGGTCAGGCGCTTGTTGGCATATTGCACCACGTCGCCCGGCACGCCGATCACGCGCTTGATGTAGTCGAGCGACGGATCCTTCGGGTAGCGGAACACCATCACGTCGCCGCGCTGCGGCTCGCCCATGTCCACGACCTTCTTGTTCACCACCGGCAGGCGGATGCCGTACTCGTACTTGTTGACCAGGATGAAGTCGCCGATCAGCAGCGTCGGGATCATCGAGCCGGACGGGATCTTGAACGGCTCGACCACGAACGAGCGCAGCACGAACACCGCCAGGATCACCGGGAAGAAGCTGGCCGAATACTCCAGCCACCATGGCTGGCGCAGCTTTTCCTCGGCCAGTCGCTTGCGCGTGGCGTCAGCTTCCGCCGCGCCGAAGCGGCCCTGCAGGTCGGCCTGGCGCGAATCGAACTCGGCCAGCGCCAGCCGCGCCGAAGAGCGGCGCTGCCGCTCGAACACGAGCTTGTCCGCCACCCACGCGACGCCCGTAATCACCACCAGCACAAAAAGGATCAGTGCAAAATTCATGACGGCTTCTGGTTTTTTGAAATCCTGGTACAGCCTGTTCTTTCACCACGGCGGCAAGCCGCCGCGCGTGGCACTGCCCTGCTCGCTGCGCCTTCTTACTTGTCATCCACCTGCAGGATGGCCAGGAAAGCCTCCTGCGGGATCTCGACCGTACCGACCTGCTTCATCCGCTTCTTGCCGGCCTTCTGTTTTTCCAGCAGCTTCTTCTTGCGCGTGATGTCGCCGCCGTAGCACTTGGCCAGCACGTTCTTACGCAGCGCCTTGACGTTTTCGCGCGCAATGATATTCGCGCCGATGGCGGCCTGGATCGCCACGTCGTACATCTGGCGCGGAATGATCTCGCGCATCTTGGCCGCGACTTCGCGGCCGCGGTATTGCGAGTTCGAACGGTGCACGATCACCGACAGCGCATCGACCTTGTCGCTGTTGATCAGGATGTCGACCTTGACCACGTCGGACGGGCGATATTCCTTGAACTCGTAATCCATCGACGCATAGCCGCGCGACACCGACTTCAGGCGGTCGAAGAAGTCCATCACGATTTCCGCCATCGGGATTTCGTAGGTCAGCTGCACCTGCTTGCCGTGGTAGCTCATGTTGATTTGCGAGCCGCGCTTCTGCGTGCACAGCGTAATCACCGAGCCGACATATTCCTGCGGCATATACAGGTTGACGGTGACGATCGGTTCCAGGATCGCCTCGATCTTGCTCGGGTCCGGCATCTTCGCCGGATTTTCCACGGTGATCACGGTGCTGTCGCGCATCTCGACCTGGTACACCACTGTCGGCGCGGTGGTGATCAGGTCCATGTCGAACTCGCGCTCCAGGCGCTCCTGCACGATCTCCATGTGCAGCAGGCCGAGGAAGCCGCAGCGGAAGCCGAAGCCCAGCGCCTGCGACACTTCCGGCTCGAACATCAGCGAGGCATCGTTGAGCCGCAGCTTTTCCAATGACTCGCGCAGCGCCTCGTACTGGTTGGCCTCGACGGGGTACAGGCCGGCGAACACCTGCGGCTTGACTTCCTTGAAGCCCGGCAGCGGCGCCTCGGCCTTGCGTTGCACAGTGGTAATGGTGTCGCCCACCTTGGCCGCCTTCAGCTCCTTGATGCCGGCGATGACGAAACCGACCTCGCCCGCCGTCAGCGCATCGCGGGGGATCGACTTCGGCGTAAACACGCCCACCTGCTCGACCAGGTGCTGTGAGCCGTTGGCCATCAGCAGTACCTTGTCCTTGGGACGCAGGGTGCCATTGACCACGCGCACCAGCATCACCACGCCAACGTAGTTGTCGAACCACGAGTCGATGATCAGCGCCTGCAGCGGCGCGTCGGCGTCGCCCTTGGGCGGCGGCACCTTGGCGATCAGCGCCTCGATCACGTCCTGCACGCCCTGCCCGGTCTTGGCCGAGCACGGCGTGGCGTCCTGCGCGTCGATGCCGATCACGTCCTCGATCTCCTGGATCGCGTTATCGGGGTCGGCCTGCGGCAGGTCGATCTTGTTGAGCACCGGCACCACTTCCACGCCCAGCTCGATCGCGGTGTAGCAGTTGGCCACGGTCTGCGCCTCGACGCCCTGCGAGGCATCGACCACCAGCAGCGCGCCTTCGCAGGCCGACAGCGAGCGGCTCACTTCATAGCTGAAGTCGACGTGTCCCGGGGTGTCGATCAGGTTCAGGTTGTAGACCCGGCCGTCGCGCGCCTTGTAGCTGAGCGCAGCGGTCTGCGCCTTGATGGTGATGCCGCGCTCCTTTTCGATATCCATCGAATCGAGGACCTGAGCTTCCATCTCCCGATCCGACAGCCCTCCACAAAGCTGAATGATCCGGTCGGCCAGGGTGGACTTCCCATGGTCGATATGGGCAATGATCGAGAAATTACGGATATGGTCCATCTAGTGTTCAGGGGAGCGCCGGCGTGAGAGCCCGCGCGGCAACAAGCGGTTGAGCGGCCCGGCGCCGCGCGCCGCAAGGCGTGCGCGGGCGTACCGCAGGTTCGGGGGGTGCAATTTTTGCGCCAATCCGCAATTTTACCGGATTTTCAATGACTTCCGGGTCGTCAAATGGCGGCGTGGCGCGGTTGGCGGCGGTTACCGGCGGGGATCAGCGGGTGGTGTGCGTGCCACCATGTGCGGCAAGCCACACCCTTACGGCCGCTTCGTCGAGGAAATAGTGGCAAAGCTCCACGGCGCTGCGTTGCAAGTCTGCTGGCGTGCCCGGCATCAGTACCGGCACCAGCTCGCCAAAGCGGTCTTCCAGCCCCGCATCGGTATCGACATCCACCTCATGCAGGGTGAAAGAAAAATCGCGCCGGAGCGGCTCCAGCGCGACCTTCATGTCTTCGCAAAGATGGCAGTATGCCCGGCCGTACAGTGTCAGCGCGGGCATACCGATCATGGCGGATCAGCGACTGGACGTAGCGCCCGGACGCAGCGTCAGCACCTGGGTGGCGTCGCCGCGCCGCACGAACACCGCGGCAATCCGGTTCTTGTCCAGGCTACGCACCAGCTCGTTGAACTGGCGGGCGTTGGTCACGTCGGTAT
This sequence comes from Cupriavidus sp. UYPR2.512, assembly GCF_000379565.1. Lineage (NCBI taxonomy): Bacteria > Pseudomonadati > Pseudomonadota > Betaproteobacteria > Burkholderiales > Burkholderiaceae > Cupriavidus > Cupriavidus sp. UYPR2.512. Next base: position 340,840 of record NZ_KB902853.1, read on the forward strand.
CGCCCAGGCGCAGGATGATGTCGCCCGGACGGATGCCGGCACGCAGCGCCGGGCCGTCGGCCACTTCCACCTCGACGCCCGACTTGAGCTTGAGCTCCTTCAGGCGCGCCTCGGGCAGGTCATTGACCACCAGGCCCAGCGCGTTGGGCTTGCCGGACTGCGCCGCGCCGTCGTCCTTGGGCGTTGCGCCGCTGCGAGCCTTGGCCTTGCCGTCCGGCTCCAGCTCGGTGACGGTGATCGTGACGTCGCGGGTCGCCCCCTTGCGCCACAGCTGCAGCGGCACGCGCGTGCCCGGCTTGGTCTCGCCCACCATGCGCGGCAGGTCCGAGGCCCGTTCGATATCGCGGCCGTTGAACTTGAGGATGATGTCGCCGGCCTCGATGCCCGCCTTCTCGGCAGGACCGCCCGGCTCGACGCTGCCGACCAGCGCGCCGCGCGCACGGCCCAGGCCCAGCGAATCGGCCACCTCCTTGGTGACGTCGCCGATCGCCACGGCGATGCGCCCGCGTGTCACGCGCCCTGAGGCCTTGAGCTGCTCGGACACGCGCATCGCCTCGTCGATCGGGATCGCGAACGAGATGCCCATGTAGCCGCCGCTGCGGCTGTAGATCTGCGAGTTGATGCCGATCACCTCGCCGCGCAGGTTGATCAGCGGGCCGCCGGAATTGCCGGGGTTGACCGCCACATCGGTCTGGATGAACGGCAGATAGTCGCCCGTGTCGCGGCCCTTGGCCGAGACAATGCCGGCGGTCACGCTGTTGTCCAGCCCGAATGGCGAGCCGATGGCCAGCACCCACTCGCCCGCGCGGACCTTGTTGGAATCGCCCAGCGGCAGGCGCGGCAGGCCGCTGGCCTCGACCTTGAGCAGCGCCACGTCGGTGCGCTTGTCCGAGCCGATCAGCTTGGCCTTGAATTCGCGCTTGTCGGGCAGGGTCACATAGATGGTTTCGGCGTCGGCCACCACGTGCGCGTTGGTCATCACGTAGCCGTCCTGACTGATGATGAAGCCCGAACCCACGCCGCGGCTCTGCTCTTCCTGCTGCGGCGGCTGGCCGCGGCGGGGAGCGCCTGGCGCCGGGGCGCCGGGCATCGGCACGCCGAAGAAGCGCCGGAAGAATTCCGCCATCTCGTCATCGCCGCCGGGCGCACCACCGCGCTGGCGCACGAGTTCCGTGGTGCGGATATTGACCACGGCCGGGCTGGCCTTTTCCACCAGGTCGGTGAAATCAGGCAGGTTGTAGTTGGAGGCGGCAGCCTGGGCATAGCTGACTTCGGCAACAGTCGGGCCGAGCAGCATCATGGCAGCCATGACCACGGCCCGCGCCAGGGCTGGAGATCTGAACATCATCGACAACTCCCGGGATTCAGGGAAAGAAGAAGGACCAACTGTATCGCCCCCTGTGGCAGGGGACCCTGTGCAGAATTCATGGGCCGGCGCCGGAACCAAGGTCCCGTGGCGCCGGCAGCACCTGCGTCAGGCTCAGTGTACCGCCTTGGGCGGGCGGTACTCTACGGCCGTCGCAAACTGGCGGACGGTGCTTGCCGGGACCTCGCCCACCACGGTAATCCAGTAATCGGCGATCCGGCGCACCACGACCTGGGTCGCGCCGAGCGCGGCCACGCCCTCACGGCGGGCACGTTGCTCGGAAACCGGCTCAATGAAGACCGACAGGCCCGTCAGCCCGTCGCTGTAGACGACTTGCAGGACTTCGAAGACCTGCCCGCGCGCGTTGCCCGGCGCGGGCGCACGCAGTTCGCCGAGCGGCCGGCGCACTTCGCGGATTTTCTGGAAGCCCTTGAGCGGCACGGCAATCGACCAGCCCTCGTCGGCGATGCTGGTCGGCTGGTAGGTCACCTCATAGCGATTCCAGCTGCTGGAATTCTTGATCGCACCGAGGATACGCTGCTTTTCGGACGGCACCCCGATCTGCACCTGCGAGAACGCGACCTGCTCCAGCACCTTGCCGCCCTCGCCAATGGTCTGCGCGCGCATCAGCAGCCCGGAGTTTTTCTCCGCCCACAGGCGCACCGCATAGCGCGCGGCATCGTGCGGCTCCAGCGCGAAGACCTCGCACTCCATGCCTGCCACACGCTCGGCGGGCATCTTGCGCATGTCGTACAGGTCCAGCACATCGTTCTTGTTGGTGGCGAGCAGCGCCGGGAAGCGGTCCTTGGCTTCCTGCTTTTCCACCACCACCAGCTTGGCCTCGGGGATCAGGCTGTGCACCACGTCGTTCTGTCGCAGCACTTCGCGCGGCTTGCCGTCGAGCGTTTCCAGGCGTTCGTACTCGTTGTGGACGAGATCACTGTAATGCTGGATACGCGAGGCGTGCATGACGCTGCCGCGCTGGTAGATCAGCGTGCCGACATAGTTCTCGCGCTGTGCGGCTTTGTGGATCTTGTTGAGCCAGGCGGTGGCGTCGCGTCGGTTCAGCGTACTGTCTGAGGGCTGTGCGGTGGCCGCGGCAGCGCTCAGACACAAGGCCAGAAAAAAGGACCTACGCAGGGCCCTGATTTTCTGCGCGCCCGCTACATAGGCGGGCGACCCTCCTTTATGCATGTCCGGCATTATTCCTGCGTATTTTCCTGAGTGAAGTTTGCACCGTTGGCAACCGTGCGCATGGTGGGCACGAACGCATCCGTTGCCACCGACGTGCGATGGGCACGCAGGTATTCGTCCAGGCGCGGGTCACGGATCATCTGGGGACTTTCGGCCGCCACGGTGACGATGCCAGAGGCCGGCCCGCCCGCGGGCTGGTCGGCGCGCGCCACCACGGCATCGGGCGTGGCCAGCGTGGCAGGGCCGCGCATCTGCGGCACGACCACCCAGCTGACCGCTGCCACGGCGGCAGCGATGGCGGTGCCCGGCATCACGCGGCGCACCCATGACGGCCTGACCAGCAGGCGGTGGCGGGCGCTGGCCTGCGCCACTGCCGGCACCAGTACGTGCGGCTCGGCTTCCAGACGCGCGGAGAAACGAGAGAGGAAAGCAGTGGTGGAACCCGCGTGCGTCAGGTCTTCCGAACGCAGCGTGTCGCCGATCAACTGGTAAGTGGCCCAGTCGGACATGCCGGCATCGCTTTTCGCGAGACCCAGCACGGCATCAACTTCGTGCGGCGCCAGTTCGCCATCCATCAATACGGAGATCTGCTCCGCTGCTTCCACTACATGAACCGACTGCTTATGAGCCTGACCCATTTCCCACCCCAAGACATTCCATTGAACACCGATAATCCCGTCACTTCTGTCGCTTATCGATGCAGGAATACGCTGCAACGCTGGCCGCACGACATTCTTCTTGACTACCCCACTACTACCACCGCTTGCCCTCTGCCGTTCCCAGCAGCGGACGCAACTTCTCGGCAATCGCCTCGCGCGCCCGGAAGATCCGCGAACGCACCGTGCCGATCGGACATCCCATCGCTTCGGCGATCTCCTCATAGCTGAGACCCTCGATCTCGCGCAGCGTGATGGCGGTCCGCAATTCCTCCGGAAGGGCCTCCATTGCGCGGTTCACCGTCTCGGCGACCTGGCGCGTGTGGAGCATCGATTCCGGCGTATTGATATCCCTTAGTTGCTCACCGTCCGCAAAAGTTTCAGCCTCTTCTGCATCGATATCGCTGGACGCTTCCGGGCGGCGGCCCTGGGTGGCCAGGTAGTTCTTGGCCGTGTTGACGGCGATCCGGTACAGCCACGTATAGAAGGCGGACTCCCCGCGGAACTGGGGCAAGGCGCGGTATGCCTTGATAAAGGCATCCTGCGCCACATCTTCCACCTCGGCGGGGTCCCTGACCAGGCGCGAAATCAGGCGAATGATCTTCCGATGGTATTTGGTCACCAGAAGTTCAAAGGCCCGCTTATCGCCCTGCTGGACGCGTTCAACTAGGAGCTGATCGGCTTCGCGTTCGCTCACGTATGGCTCACCTGCAGTGTATCTCTTGGTTTGGTCGTCACGACAAACGTTGTATTTTACCTACGATTCTAAGCCCGCCCGGTGAAGCAACGCGCATCCTGTGACCGTAAGCTAACAAAATCGTTCCCCTGCCGGCACATCAGGTTGCACCCGCAGTGCAACTCTGGCGGCGCGTTGCAACCGCCGCGCCATTTCGGGCGAACCCGCCTGCCAGGGAAGAAAGATGGCGCCCGGCATCCCGGGCGCGCCGGGGGCCAGGCGCACGACAGCGGCACCGCCGGCCTGCCAGCATTGCCTGACCACAGCCTCGTACCGGGCACCGCCCGGATCTTGCAGGCGGATCCGCAATGGAGCCTTGCCGTCGGGCGCGTGCAGCACCGCCGTGCAGCGCCAGCGCGAGCCGTGCCACCACGCCGGCCAGGCACGCAGCGTCGCCGCGATGGCAAGCGCGAGTCCCAGCGCCATGGCGGCATGCCCCCGATGGAAACCAGTCTGACTACCGGCCACCACAACGGCCAGCGTCCGCGCCAGCAGCGCGAGCGCCAGCGTTTGGCCGGCACAAAACACGAACAGGGCCCACCGCAACGGGTGGACCCTGCCCTGGCGCAGCCCGCGAAGGGCCCGCCTCAACCACGGATCAGGCGCGGCGGAAAACAAGCGTGCCGTTGGTGCCGCCGAAACCGAAGTTGTTCTTCACCGCGACGTCGATCTTCATCTCGCGGGCCGCGTTGGCCACGTAATCCAGGTCGCACTCGGGATCCTGGTTGTCGAGGTTGATCGTCGGCGGCGACACCTGGTTGTGCAGCGCCAGCACGGTGAAGACCGACTCCAGGCCGCCGGCACCGCCCAGCAGATGGCCGGTCATCGACTTGGTCGAGTTCACCACCATCTTGTAGGCCTGATCGCCGAATGCGGCCTTGATCGCATCGGATTCGTTCTTGTCGCCCAGCGGCGTGGACGTGCCATGGGCGTTCAGGTAGTGCACCTGGTCCGTGTTGATGCCGGCGTCCTTGAGCGCATTGACCATGCAACGGCGCGGGCCGTCCATGTTCGGCGCGGTCATGTGGTAAGCGTCGCCGCTCATGCCAAAGCCAATCAGCTCGGCGTAGATGCGCGCGCCGCGCGCCTTGGCCGACTCGTACTCCTCCAGCATCATCACCCCCGCGCCTTCGCCCAGCACGAAGCCGTCGCGGTCCTTGTCCCACGGACGCGAAGCGGCCGCCGGATCGTCATTGCGCGTCGACAGCGCACGCGCAGCGGCGAAACCGCCGATGCCCAGCGGCGACACGGTCGACTCGGCACCGCCCGCCAGCATGGCGTCGGCATCGCCGGCCTGGATCAGGCGGGCGGCCAGGCCAATGCTGTGCAGGCCGGTCGTGCAAGCCGTCACGGCAGCCAGGTTCGGGCCCTTGATGCCGTGGATGATCGACAGGTGCCCCGCGATCATGTTGATGATCGAGCCTGGCACAAAGAACGGCGAAATCCGGCGCGGACCGCGCTCGGTCAGCACGGCGTGGGTCTCTTCGATCAACGGCAGGCCGCCGATGCCCGAACCGACCAGCACGCCGATGCGCTCGGCATTGGCTTCGGTCACTTCCAGGCCGCTGTCCTTCAGGGCCTGCGTGCCGGCTGCAATGCCGAAATGGATAAAGGTATCCATAGCGCGGGCTTCCTTGGCGGGGATGTAGTCCTCGGCATTGAAACCCTTCACTTCACCGGCAAAGTGCACGGAAAGCGCGGAGTGATCGAATTTGGTGATGGTGGCGATGCCGGACTTGCCGGCAACCAGGTTGGCCCAGCCTTCGGCAACCGTGTTTCCGACCGGAGACACAAGGCCAAGCCCAGTGACGACGACGCGACGACGGCTCACTATGTTTTCCTACGGGTGCGTGAAACGGGAACGGAACGGAGATCAGCCTACCGCCGGCCTTGCGGGCCGCGCGGCGAAGCACATTCCATTCTGCTTCTTCAAACAGACGAAAGCCACAGAAAACAGCAAGGCGCGGCCGCAACGGCCCGCCCACCTGCCTTCTGTGGCTCGGAATGCAGAAACGACGGGCTTAGGCCTTGACGTGCGCGGTGGCGTAGTCGATAGCCTGTTGCACGGTCGTGATCTTTTCGGCTTCCTCATCAGGAATTTCCATGCCGAATTCATCTTCCAACGCCATCACGAGTTCAACCGTGTCCAGCGAATCCGCACCGAGATCGTTCACGAACGACGATTCGTTCTTGATGTCTGCCTCGGCCACGCCAAGCTGTTCTGCCACGATTTTCTTGACGCGTTGTTCGATATTGTCCATGTAACCCTCCAGGGAAGTTCGACAAAAAGTGGGCGCATTTTAGCAGGTTTGAGGCGACAGAAATGCCGCCTGCCAAGCTTTGCAAGAATCGCGCCCGTTTGGTTCGGAAAACTACTACTTCAGGCAGCTTCTTCGGGCTTCTTCCCCGAAACCAGCCAACCAAAAACCCCATTAATTCATGTACATCCCGCCGTTCACATGCAGCGTAGTGCCGGTAATGTAAGCGGCTTGCGGACCAGCCAGGAAGGCCACCGCGTTGGCGATATCCTCCGGCTGGCCAAGGCGACCCAGCGGAATCTGCGTCTTGAGCGAAGCATGCTGCTCTTCGGACAGCGCCTTGGTCATGTCAGTGTCGATAAAACCCGGCGCGACACAGTTCACGGTCACGTTGCGGCTGCCGATCTCCGCGGCCAGCGAGCGGGTCATGCCCGCCACGCCCGCCTTGGCAGCAGAGTAGTTCATCTGGCCGGGGTTGCCGACCGAGCCCACCACCGAAGTGATATTGATGATGCGGCCCTGGCGGGCCTTCATCATCGGACGCAGCACCGCGCGCGACAGGCGGAACACTGAAGTCAGGTTGGTCTGGATCACGGCCAGCCAGTCCTCGTCCTTCATGCGCATCGCCAGCTGGTCCTGCGTGATGCCGGCATTGTTGACCAGCACGCCGATGCCGCCATGGGTCTTGACGATCTCGTCGATGAGCGCGTCGCAAGCGGCCGCGTCATTGACGTTGAGCACGGCGCCCTTGCCCTTCAGGCCATCGGCGCCGAGGTAATCAGTGATGCCGGCCGCGCCGGCTTCGCTGGTGGCGGTGCCGATCACGGTGGCGCCCTGGCGGGCCAGTTCCAGCGCGATGGCGCGGCCGATGCCGCGCGAGGCGCCGGTGACCAGCGCAACCTGGTTGTCGAGAAGTTTGGTCATGCGGTTGTCCTCTTGCTTACTTCAGCAGTGCCAGCGTGTCCTGCAGCGAGGCCGGATCGAAGATCGCGCCGCCGGTCAGGTTGCCGTCGATGCGCTTGGTCATGCCGGCCAGCACCTTGCCGGGGCCGCATTCGATCACGTGCGTAATGCCTTCGGCGGCCATCTTCTGCACGCACTCAACCCAGCGCACCGGCGCGGCGGCCTGGCGCACCAGAGCGTCCTTGATCGCGTCCGGATCATTGACGATGGCGACGTCGACGTTGTTCACCAGCGGGATCGACGGCGCCGAGAATGCCAGGCCGGCCATGCGCTCGCGCAGACGGTCCGAAGCGGGCTTGAGCAGCGACGAGTGGAACGGCGCCGACACCGGCAGCGGCAGCGCGCGCTTGGCGCCCTTGCTCTTGGCGATTTCGCAGGCCTTCTCGACCGCGGCCTTGTTGCCTGCGATCACCACCTGCGACGGCGCGTTGAAGTTCACGGCCTCGACCACGCCCGCGGCCGATGCCTCGGCGCAAGCGGCACGCACGTCGTCATCGGACAGGCCCAGGATCGCGGCCATGGCGCCCTCGCCCACCGGCACGGCTTCCTGCATGGCTTGCGCGCGGAAGCGCACCAGCGGCACCGCGTCGGCAAACGGGATCACGCCCGCGGCCACCAGCGCCGAGTACTCGCCCAGGCTGTGGCCGGCAACCAGCGCCGGCGCCGGGCCGCCGGCGTCCAGCCAGGCACGGTAGACCGCCACGGCGGCGGTCAGCATCACCGGCTGCGTGTTGGTAGTCAGGTTCAGCTCTTCGGCGGGGCCTTCGGCGATCAGGCGGCCGAGATCCTGGCCAAGCGCGGCCGAGGCTTCTTCCACGGTGGCGCGCACTACGGCGTTATCAGCGAAGGCATTAAGCATGCCGACCGACTGCGAACCCTGGCCGGGAAATACGAAAGCGAATTTCATCGGATTGGAACCCTAACAAGAAACGGGTGGCCGGCGCCGCGGCATGTCTTGCATGCACGGCATGCCATGGCGCCGGCCGCGAATCACATGCGCAGCAGCACCGCGCCCCAGGTGAAGCCGCCGCCCACGCCTTCCATCAGCACGGTCTGGCCCGGGCGGATGCGGCCGTCGCGCACCGCGACGTCCAGCGCCAGCGGGATCGACGCGGCCGAGGTGTTGCCGTGCTCGTGCACGGTGGCGACCATGCGCTCCGCCGGCATGCCCAGCTTCCTGGCCGTGCCCTGCATGATGCGGATATTGGCCTGATGCGGGATCAGCCAGTCGACCTGGCCGGGCGTCACGCTGGCGGCCTCCATGGCTTCGCGCGCAACCTTGTCCAGCACGTTCACGGCCAGCTTGAACACGGCCTGGCCGTCCATGTGCAGGAACGGGTTGCCAGTGATATTGCCGCCCGCGACGTTGCCCGGCACGCACAGGATGTCGACCTGGCTGCCGTCCGAGTGCATCGCGGTAGACAGGATGCCGGGCTCGTCGGACGCCGACAGCACCACGGCGCCGGCGCCGTCGCCGAACAGCACGCAGGTGGTGCGGTCATTGAAGTCCAGGATGCGCGAGAACACCTCGGTGCCGATCACCAGCACGTTGCGGTGCGAGCCGCTGCGGATGAACTTGTCGGCGGTGGCCAGTGCATAGACAAAGCCCGAACACACCGCCTGCAGGTCGAAGGCCGGGCAGTGGTTGGTGATACCCAGCTTTTCCTGCACGATGCAGGCCGTGCTGGGGAACACAAAGTCCGGCGTCGAGGTGGCGACGATGATCAGGTCGATGTTCTGGCGGTCGATGCCGGCAGCTTCGATGGCCTGCTCGGCAGCCTTGACCGCGAGATCGCTGCTGGTCACATCCGGCTCGGCCCAGTGGCGTGCCGAAATGCCGCTGCGCGAGACGATCCAGTCGTCGCTGGTCTCGATGCCCTTTTCGGCAAGCTGCGCGGCCAGGTCATGGTTGGTCACGCGCCGCGGAGGCAGGTAGCTTCCGGTACCGATGATTTTTGCGTACTTGGTCATGTATTGTCGGATCGTATGGCCCGCAGGCACCCTCGACCGGCGCGCGTGGCGCTCAGGCGACGTGGGGGCTGGGATGCGCGCCAGGCACCTCTGTCTCCGGGGCGGGCTGTGCAGCGCCTGCGGCGCTGGATTTATCGGCAAAAGCCCGGGTGATGCGGGCGATCACGCCATTCTTGGCGGCATCATACCCGCGTTTGATGGCCCACTCAAAAGAATGGGCATCAGCCGAGCCATGGCTCTTGATCACCAGCCCGCGCAGCCCAAGCAGCGAGGCGCCGTTGTAGCGCGCCGGGTCGAGCCGCCTGGCCAGGCGCGACAGCACCGGCATGGCGACCGCGGCCAGCAGCTTGGTGAACCACGAGCGGGTGAATTCTTCCTTGATCATACCGCCGATCATCTTGGCCAGGCCCTCGGTGCTCTTGAGTGCCACGTTGCCGACAAAGCCGTCGCAGACCACGATGTCGGTAGTGCCCTTGAAGATGTCGTTGCCTTCCACGTTGCCGTAGAAGTTCAGCTCCGAGGCGCGCAGCAGTTCACCCGCACGCTTGACCACCTCATTGCCCTTGATGACTTCCTCGCCGATGTTCAGCAGGCCCACCGTGGGGTGTTCCTTGTGGTCGACCACGGCCACCATGGCTTCAGCCATGCGCGCGAACTGCAGCAGGTGCTCAGGCTCGCAGTCGGCATTGGCGCCCAGGTCCAGCACGGTGGTGCCCCAGCCTTGTTCGTTTGGAATGGTGGTGGCGATGGCCGGCCGCTCGATGCCTTCGAGCGTCTTGAGCACATAGCGCGATACCGCCATCAGGGCGCCGGTATTGCCGGCGGAGATGCAGGCACCGGCCAGGCCTTCCTTGACCTGCGTGACGGCGACGCGCATCGAAGAGTCCCTCTTCTTGCGCAGCGCCACCTCGACCGGATCATCCATGGTGATGACCTCGGTGGCCTCGACGATAGTCACGCGCGGATGGTCCAGCGCATGCAGCTTTTTCAGCTGCGTCCGGATGGCGTCGGGCAAGCCGACCAGCACCATCTCGGCGTCGTCGTGGCGGGAAAGAAAACTGATCGCCGCAGGCACCGTCACGGAGACACCGTGATCGCCGCCCATGCAGTCGATAGCGATTTTGATCGTCATTGTTCCTGGTACGGATAGCGCGGCGGCGCACGCCACGCCCGGCGAGAATCCCGAGCGCCCAACAAAAAAGCGGCAACGATCTTGCCGCTTTTTTGTCTCTGACCTTTTAGTGTCCGACCTACAGGCATGCGCGAGCGAGACGCAACGTCACGCCGAACGAAGCTATCAGTCGTTCTTGGTCTTGATGACCTTGCGGCCACGGTAGTAGCCGTTCGGGCTGACGTGGTGACGCAGGTGGGTTTCGCCGGTGGTCGGCTCAACTGCCAGCGGCGCGGCCGACAGGTGATCGTGCGAACGGTGCATGCCGCGCTTGGACGGCGACTTCTTGTTCTGTTGAACAGCCATGATGACTCCTTCGAGAATTTTTCAATATTAACACACGCATCCCGCCCAAGGCGTAGCCGGGGCCCGGCCGGATGCTTCAGATTCACCTGCAAGACCTTGCGCACCGCCTCTCGGCGGCATCAATGCCTGGTCTTCAGGCCGGCCAGCGCCGCAAAGGGCGAAGGCCGCTTTTCTTCCTCAGGCTCAGCCTCTGGCTGCGCCTCGCCGTCCGAACCGGTCACGAGGCTTTCGTGCACCGTCGGGCAGACGTCATGCTTGGGGGCCACCGGCAACGCCAGCAGCACTTCATCTTCAATCAGTTCCAGCAGCGAGAAATGCTTCGAACCGGCGATCACGTCGACTTCGTCGTCCATCGGCGCGGCGTCGGCCGCTTCCTCGCTTTCCACCACCTCGAAACGCGTTGCCGTATCGATCGGCTCGGCATAGGGGGCCAGGCAGCGCTGGCAATCCAGCCATGTCCGGCCCTGCACGGTCACGTCGAGAAACAGCCGCCGCATCACCGGGGCGCCCGGCTCGGCCGCCTCTTCACGCATGAAGCCAGTGGCCGTATAGGCAAACGTCTCGTCGGGTGCCGAGGCTGGCGCTTGCGCCGCGGTCTCGGCTAAGATGCGCGGCAAATCCCGCACCGCCACGTCGCCGGCCAGGCTTTCACCCTTCCGGCACAAGGCGAAGAGATCAAGCGCGCGCAGGTCAATCGGCTGGGTCATGTGCGTGGCTCCGGTCGCTATACAATGACTGGTTCGCCACATTCCACGCCTGTCGGACTACGGGCCGCGCACATTGGCGGCACTGCGCCCGGGTGCGGATGCGGCTAAACGCGCGATTGTACGACGTAAACCGCGCCGAGGTCAAAGGTCTTGCAACGCGGGCCGCACCTTTTTGCTGTTTCGCTTCCTGTTCCGATTCCATTACTTATGTCCCCAGACCCCCGCCCCAGCCTGATCCTTGGCTCCGGCTCACCCTACCGCCGCGAACTGCTGGAGCGCCTGCGCATCCCGTTCGAGGTGGCCGTGCCCGACATCGACGAAACCCCGCTTGCTGGCGAAGCGCCCGAAGCCACCGCGCTGCGCTTGTCGCAGCGCAAGGCCGAAGCCATTGCCGCGCGCCATCCGGGCGTGCTGGTAATCGGCTCGGACCAGGTGCTGACCCTGGACGGCGAACAGATGGGCAAGCCCGGCACGCATGAGAAAGCCGTGGCGCAGCTGCGCCGCATGCGCGGGCGCACCGCCACCTTCCACTCGGCCCTGTGCCTGCTGGACGCACGCACCGGCACCGTGCAGTTGGCCGACGTGCAGACCCGCGTGACCATGCGCGACCTGACCGACGCTGAAATCGAGAGCTACCTGCAGCTGGAGCGCCCCTACGACGTGGCCGGCAGCGCCAAGTCCGAAGGCCTGGGCATCACGCTGCTGGAACGCGTCGAGTCGGACGACCCGACCGCACTGGTCGGCCTGCCGCTGATCGCGCTGACCGGCATGCTGCGTCAGGCCGGTTACCCCCTTCTTTCTGCATGACCCGCACGAGCCCACGATGAGCGGCACTCTTTACCTGATCCCCAACACCCTCGGCAAGCGCGACCAAGCCGACCCGCTGGCCGACGTGATTCCGGCCGGCGTGCAGCAGGTCGCGGCCAATCTCGATTACCTCGTCGCCGAGAACGCCAAGACCGCGCGCGCCTTCCTGAAGAAGCTGGGCGAGACCACGCCGCTGGCGCGCCCGATCCAGCAGATCGAGATCCGCGAGCTGAACGTCAATACGCGCGCCGACGCCCTGGCCGCGCTGCTGGCCCCGCTCGAAGCCGGCCGCGACGGCGGCCTGCTGTCCGAAGCCGGCGTGCCGGCGGTGGCCGACCCCGGCGCCGACCTGGTGCGGCTGGCCCATGCGCGCCGCATCCGCGTGCGGCCGCTGGTCGGGCCCAGCTCGATCCTGCTGGCGGTGATGGGCTCGGGCCTGAACGGCCAGAGCTTTGCCTTCAACGGCTACCTGCCGGTCGATGCCGGCGAGCGCGCGCAGCGCCTGCGCGAGCTGGAGCAGCGTTCGCGCAAGTCCAGTCAAACCCAGGTGTTCATCGAAACGCCCTACCGCAACGCGGCGCTGCTGGAAGCCATGCGCCAGCACTGCGCCGCCACCACGCTGCTGTCCGTGGCCGTAGACCTGACCCTGCCGGGCGAGACCATCGTCACGCTGCCGCTGTCAGACTGGCGCCCCGAGCGGATCGACCTGCACAAGCGCCCGGCGATCTTCTCGCTGCTGGCCATATAAGACATGGCGAAGGGGGCGCGAACGCCCCCCTTTGCCATTGCCGCAGCACCATCCAGGCTCAGTGCATGCCCTGCATGCGGTTGCTCCACAGCATGGTCTTCATCGCCGCTGAGCCCACCGCCGCGCCAAAGCGCTTGGCCACGCGCTCGGCAATGTTCTCCTTGACGGTGTAGTCGACGATGTCCGCGGCCTTGAGCACATCGCGCGCGACATAGTCGGTGCTGCCCAGCCCGTCGGCCAGGCCCAGCTCCACGGCGCGCTCGCCCGACCAGAACAGGCCGGAAAACAACTCCGGATCATCCTTGAGCCGGTCACCGCGTCCTTCCTTGACCACGTCGATGAACTGCTGGTGGATCTGCTTGAGCATGGCCTCGGCAAAGGCCTTCTGCTTCGGCACCTGCGGCGAGAACGGGTCCAGCATGCCCTTGTTGGCGCCCGAGGTGTACAGCCGGCGCTCCACGCCCAGCTTGTCCATCAGCCCGGTAAACCCAAACCCGTCCATCAGCACGCCGATCGAACCCACGATGCTGGCCTTGTCGACATAGATCTTGTCGGCCGCCGCGGCCACGTAATAGCCGCCCGAGGCGCAGATCTCTTCCACCACCACATAGAACGGCTTGGACGGATGAAGCGTGCGCAGCCGCTGGATCTCATCGTTGATGATGCCCGCCTGCACCGGCGAGCCGCCCGGCGAGTTGATCTTCAGGATCACGCCGGCGGCATGGCTGTCAGCGAACGCCGCCTGCAGCGAGGCATTGATCGATTCCGCGCTGGCCGGGGTGCCCGCGGCGATCTCGCCCTCTAGCGTGACCATGGCCGTATGGCGGCCCGAGGTGCTGATGGCGCCATCGCCCTTGAAGTCGAACAGCGCGACCAGGGCCAGCGCCAGCAACGCCAACCCGACAAAGCGGAAGAAGATGCGCCAGCGCCGTGCCGCGCGCTGCTCGCGCAGCGATGCGGTCAGCACCTTTTCCAGCAGATCGCGCTCCCAGCCTGCGCCACCGCCAACCGGGAGCCCCGCGGTGGCACCGGCCATGCGCGCCTCGCGCTCGCGCGCTTCACGCCTTGCCGCGTCGTCGCCGGCGCGCAATTCGTCTTCCAGCGGGTAGTCGGCGCGCGGTGCGGTGACCAGGCGCTCGGATTCCGCCTGGGGCGCCCCTTCGCCCGGCGCACCCTCGCCGGCTGGCTTGTGCTCGTCCGGCTGACCCGATTCACCCGATGGCGGCTTCTGTTGTTCTGTCATGCAAATCGCTCGTGGAAACGCCTGGCAACCCAGGCCTGGAAATACAACGGCCGGCCTGACCGCCGGCCCTGCTCGTCATTCAGGCACCGTCCATGCGCGCAGCGATCCGGTATGGCGCTTCCGGCAGCCAGTAGACGTGGCCGTCGCGCTCCTCGATGCGCAGCTTGGCCAGCGATGCCCCGCGGCAGGGACCGCCGACGCACTCGCCGCTGTCCGGCGCATAGACCGCGCCATGTGTGGCGCACATCAAGTATAGGCCTGAGGCATCGAAGAACCGGCCTTCCTGCCAGTCCAGCTCCATCGGCACATGGGCACACTGGTTCAGGTAGCCGTGTGCGGCGCCGTCGAAACGCACCACGAAGGCGCCGATCTCACGCTGGTCCAGCGCCACCGAGAAGCGCACGCCCAGGCCGCCCTCCTCCAGGTCCGCGGCGGCGCACAGCCGCACCGGCGCCTGGCCGGCCGCTGCCTCAGGCATGGGCCAGCAGCCAGTCAGTCAGGTCGGGGATGGAGGTCGCGCAATGCACCGGCGCCATCGCGCGCAGCGAATCTGCGGGATGTGCGCCATAGCACACGCCAATCCCCTTGGCGCCGGCATTGGCCGCCATCTGCAGGTCATGGGTGGTGTCGCCGACCATCACCGTGCGCTCCACGTCCTGCCCCAGCTCGCGGGTCAGTTCGTGCAGCATGGCCGGGTGCGGTTTGGAGAAGGTCTCGTCGGCACAGCGCGTGGCGTCGAACATGCGGGTCAGGCCGCTCGCGGCCAGCGCGCGCTGCAGGCCGACGCGGGTCTTGCCGGTGGCCACGCCAAGAAAATAGTGTTCGCCGCGCAAGGTCTCCAGCATTTCGCGCACGCCGTCGAACAGTACCAGGTCGGCGTCGCGAGCGAGGAAGTGGTAGCGGTAGCGTTCAGCCAGGCGCGGGTAGTCGGCGGGGTCCAGCGTCGGCACCGCGTAAGACAGCGCATCCTTCAGGCCCAGCCCGATCACGTGGCTGGCGGCGCTGTCATCCGGCACCGGCAGGCCCAGGTCGCGGCTGGCAAGCTGGATGCACTTGGCAATGGTCGGGGTCGAGTCCATCAGCGTCCCGTCCCAGTCAAAAACGATCAGGTCAAATTGTTGCCTGGCCATGGCAGTCCTTGTGGCGTTTGATGCACTACCCTACTCCGGGGCATGCAGTTCACGCAATTGTTGCAGGAATCCGACGCATTCGTCGGGCAGCGGCGCTTCCACCGCCAGCGGCTCGCCCGTAGCCGGGTGGATAAACACCAGCCGGTGGGCGTGCAGGAACATGCGCTTGAGGCCCGGCTCGGCGCCGGAGCGCGCCAGCGCCTTGTTCAGCGAGTAATCGCCATATTTTTCGTCACCGACGATCGGGAAACCCGAGTGGGCCAGGTGGACGCGGATCTGGTGGGTACGTCCGGTCTTCAGCTCGGCCTCCAGCAGGGTGAACCCCTGGAAGGCCTCGACCCGGTTGAACACGGTGTGCGAGGCCAGCCCGTCGGCCTGCACCCGCACCCGGCGCTCGCCGTCCGGCGTGCTGTACTTATATAGAGGCAGCTTCACATGCTGGCGCGCGTTCGGGAATTCGCCGGCCACGCAGGCGAAATAGCGCTTGTCCATCGCGCTGCCGCGAATCTGCTCATGCAGGTGGACCAGCGCCGAGCGCTTCTTGGCCAGCACCAGGATGCCGGAGGTCTCGCGATCGAGCCGGTGCACCAGTTCAAGGAACTTGGCCTCGGGCCGGGACCGGCGCAATTGCTCGATCACGCCGAAGGCCACGCCCGAGCCGCCGTGCACGGCCACGCCGGCCGGCTTGTTGATCACCAGCAACTGGGCGTCCTCAAACAGCACCGGGAATTCGCCCGCCGGCACATGCTGGGCATTGGCCGATTGCGCCGAACTCGCCACCCGCATTGGTGGAATGCGCACCACATCACCCGACTGCAGGCGATAAGTGGCGTCGATCCGACCCTTATTGACGCGAACTTCCCCCGAACGCAGCACCCGGTAGATATGGCTCTTGGGCACACCCTTGGCCACCTTCAGCAGGAAGTTGTCAATGCGCTGACCTTCCGAACCTTCGTCAATCGTGACATACGCCACCTGTGGGCTGACCGGCGCAGCTTCGGCAGCCTTTTCAATTTGATGGCGTAACTCATTCATTTTCAATATAATTTCCTCGCTGTCCCGGCTTGTGGCCGGCAGCGCAAGACCTGTGTAAGCGATGGATCTTCGAGTTTTCTTGGATTTTTCGCATTCTACACTTGGGGTTGCCGCCAACCCCGCCCGTCTCCCGCAACTTTGCGTTCCGCCAAGCGCCAGACGGGCAAATGGCAGTAAAAAGCAGCACGCACGGTGCCGCCGGCATGCAGGAAGTCGCCCAAAGGAGGCTTCGGCGAGGCAGGCGGTGACGTGGGAACTGAGTGTTCAGGTAAAACAGAATTTAAAGGCGGATGCCACTGCCGGCATCCGCTTCGGTGAGAGAAGTCCTGCCCGCACCGGGAAACGGTGCCGGCCGGCAGGTTAGCCTGCCGCCTGACTGGAAATACCGGCGCCCGGTCGCAGAATTCCAAGAAGTAGTAGGTGCGCCCGCCAGGAGTAGTCAGGCAGCAACGGCAACCATGCCGTGTCCGAAAAATTTGCTCTTTGACGCGTCTAGGCCTTCCGCGGCCGGCCGCGATGCCGCCGGCGCCGGTTGCGCCGGCGTCCAGCATCGCCTCCGGCACGGGAACGCGCCGGATGTCTGCGCAAGAGCAGCCTCCGGTGTTCTCTCCTGCCCCGCGGACGTTACCCCGACGTCATCGCTCTCTTTCACCCGCGCCCAGCCGCTCGCCTATCCCGCGCAGCGGCGCTTTCCGGCAATTCTCGCGCCTCGCTCGCTCCCTCGCGTGCTCCATGGATCGCCGCGGACACCGCCCAGACGGTGCCACCCGCGACACTGGAGTGAGGTATTGCGATGAAACGCATGCTGTTCAACGCGACGCAACAGGAGGAATTGCGCGTCGCCATCGTCGACGGTCAGAAACTGATCGATATCGACATCGAGACTGCCGGGCGCGAACAGCGCAAGGGCAACATCTACAAGGGCGTCGTCACCCGCATCGAGCCGTCGCTCGAGGCCTGCTTCGTCAATTACGGCGAAGAGCGCCACGGCTTCCTGCCGTTCAAGGAAGTGGCCCGCGCCTTCTTCAAGGAAGGCATCGACGTGCGCAACGCGCGCATCCAGGACGCCCTGCATGAAGGCCAGGAACTGATCGTCCAGGTCGAGAAGGAAGAGCGCGGCAACAAGGGCGCGGCGCTGACCACCTTTATCTCGCTGGCCGGCCGCTACCTGGTGCTGATGCCCAACAACCCGCGCGGCGGCGGCGTATCGCGCCGCATCGAGGGCGAGGACCGCCAGGAACTGCGCGAAACCATGGCGCAGCTGACCGTGCCGGAAGGCATGAGCATCATCGCCCGTACCGCGGGCATCGGCCGCTCGGCCGAGGAACTGCAGTGGGACCTGAACTACCTGCTGCAACTGTGGAAGGCCATCGACGGCGCCGCCGGCGACAACAAGGCCCCGCTGCTGATCTACCTGGAATCGAGCCTGGTCATCCGCGCCATTCGCGACTACTTCCAGCCGGATATCGGCGAGATCCTGATCGATACCGACGAGATCTA
Organism: Cupriavidus sp. UYPR2.512; assembly: GCF_000379565.1. NCBI lineage: Bacteria > Pseudomonadati > Pseudomonadota > Betaproteobacteria > Burkholderiales > Burkholderiaceae > Cupriavidus > Cupriavidus sp. UYPR2.512. Next base: position 358,631 of record NZ_KB902853.1, read on the forward strand.
CGAACAGGCCCGCGCCTTCATGAGCGTGGTGATGCCTGACAACATGAACCGCGTGAAGAAGTACCGGGACGACGTGCCCCTGTTCTCGCGCTTCCAGATCGAACACCAGATCGAGTCGGCCTATTCGCGCATGGTCATGCTGCCGTCGGGCGGCGCCATTGTGATCGACCACACCGAGGCGCTGGTCTCCGTGGACGTGAACTCGGCCCGCGCCACCAAGGGCGCCGACATCGAGGAAACCGCGCTGCGCACCAACCTCGAGGCCGCCGACGAGATCGCCCGCCAGCTGCGCCTGCGTGACCTGGGCGGCCTGATCGTGATCGACTTCATCGACATGGAGTCAGGCAAGGCCCAGAAGGACGTGGAAACGCGCCTGAAGGACGCGCTGCGCCACGACCGCGCGCGTGTGCAGATGGGCAAGATCAGCCGCTTCGGCCTGATGGAGCTGTCGCGCCAGCGCCTGCGTCCGTCGCTGTCGGAGGGCTCGCACATCACTTGCCCGCGCTGCAACGGCACCGGGCATATCCGCGATACCGAATCGTCCGCCCTGCAGGTGCTGCGCATCATCCAGGAAGAGGCGATGAAGGAAAACACCGCCGCCATCCACTGCCAGGTGCCGGTGGAAGTCGCCGCCTTCCTGCTGAACGAGAAGCGCCAGGAAATCAACCTGATCGAGCTGCGCTTCAAGGTCAATGTGCTGCTGATCCCCAACAAGCACCTGGAAACGCCGCACTACAAGCTGGAGCGTCTGCGCCACGACGACCCGCGCCTGGAAGAAAGCACCGCCAGCTACCGCATGGCCGAGGCTGCCGCCAAGGAACTGGAAGCCGACACCAGCTACAGCAGCCGCCGCAAGGAAGAAGCCAAGCCGCGCCAGGAAGCCGCGGTCAAGGGCATCACCCCGGAACAGCCGGCGCCGGTGTCGGTGCCGCGCCCCGAGCGCGCGCCCAAGCCGGAAGCCCCGGTCGCACCGCCCGTGCCGGCTACCCAGCCGGTGGTCAGCGGCGGCTTTATCGCCTGGCTGAAGGGCCTGTTCGGTGGCCGCCCGGCGACCCCGCCGGTGGTGGAGCCGGCCAAGCCGGCAGCTGCAACTGAGGCCCGTAGCACCGACGGCCGGCGCGAGCGCGGCCAGCGCGGCGAAGGCCGCGGCCAGCGTGGTGAGCGTGGCGACCGCGCCGAGCGTGGTGAGCGCACGGAGCGTGGTGAGCGTGGCGAGCGCCAGGGCCGTGGCCAGCGCGGCGAGCGTGCCGAGCGCGCGGAACGTGGTGAGCGCCAGGGTGCCGAGCGCGGCGAGCAACGCGAGGGCCGTGGCGAGCGCCAAGGCCGCCAGCCGCGCCAGCAAGGTGAAGGCCAGGCCACTCCGGCCCTGGCTCGCCAGGGCGAGGCTGTGCAAGCCGAGCGCGCTCAGGGCGAGCGCGCCGAGGGCCGCCAGGAAGGCCGCCGCGACCGCAACCAGGAACGCCGCGAGCGCCAGCGTGAACGCCAGCGCGAACGCAGCGAACTGCGCGAAGCCGAAGCCGGTGAAGCACCGCAGCCGGAAGCGATCGCCGCCGCCCAGGCACTGGGCGTGCTGCCACAGGCCGTGACCGAAGAGACGCAAGCCGTCCGCGCCGAGCTGCCGGAAGGTGCCGAGAGCGCCGCCGAAACCGCTGAGGGCGAAGAGCGCCGCCGCCGCAACCGCCGTGGCCGCAACCGCTATCGCCGTGAGCGCGACGAGTCGACGCAAGGCGCCCACGCTGAAGGCGAAGGCGACGACGAAACCACCGCTGCCGAAGGCGTCGCCCCGGTGAGCGCTGAAGCCGCCGTGCCGGCCGAGCCCGCACCGCAAGCTGCCGTGGCCGCCGCAGCCGAGGCCGTCGAAGCGATCCGCATCGCCGTGCCGGAAGACGTGACGCCCGCGCCGGTCGCCGAGGCAGCCCCGGTGACCACGCAGGTTGCCGAGCCCGTGCCCCAGCAAGCTGCCCCGGTAGCCGCCGCCGTCACGCAAGCCGTTGCCGCCGAAGCGATTGTCGAGTCCGCCGCGAGCGTGGCCGTCGAAGCGGCTCCGGTCGTGCCGGCGCCTGCCGCTGCACCGGTCGCCGCCCCTGTGGCCGAAGCCGCACCGGCCGAGGTGTCCGCCCCGGCAGCCCCGGTCGTTGCTGCAGCGCCGGCCGCCCCGGCAGCACTGGAAAACCTGGAACCGATGCTCGCCACCGCCGGCCTGCAATGGGTCCATACCGACAGCGACAAGCTGCGTTCGGCCCAGGAAGCCGCCGCCCGCATCGCGCCCGCCCCGCGCGTGCAGCGCGAGCGCAAGGCGCTGCCGCCGCTGCCCCACGGTCCGATGATCCTGGTGGAAACCGGTGGCCGCGAAGTGGAGATGGCATCGCAGCAGTAAGCGTTGCCGCTGCACCGCAGCCAAAGCAAGAAGGGGACGGCCACGCCGTCCCCTTTTTTCATGGGCAGCCGGCCGGATGAATCCCCGCCATCACCGGGGGATGCGGGTGCCCCGCCCCGGCCTCGGCTAGAATGGCAGCAGAACGCATCCGGCCCTCGAGCACCCCTGATTTGGCCACGCCGCCATGCCGCTCCCCGGACGCCGTGCCCACCCACAGGCCATGACCGAATCCGTCATTCCGATTTTCGACCTGCGCGACCATCGCTACCGTTCGATGACGCCCAGCATTCCCGGCAAGCTGGCTGCCCCCACCGGCCTGGTGGCCGACACCCGCGGCCGGCCGCTGCATGACCTGCGCATCTCGGTGACGGACCGCTGCAACTTCCGCTGCGTCTACTGCATGCCAAAGGAAGTCTTCGACAAGGACTACACCTTCCTGCCGCATTCCGAGTTGCTGAGCTTCGAGGAGATCGAGCGCACCGCGCGCCTGTTCGTCGCCCACGGCGTCGAGAAGATCCGCCTGACCGGCGGCGAGCCGCTGCTGCGCAAGAACATCGAGCACCTGGTGGAGATGCTGGCGAAGATCGAGACCGTCTCGGGCAAGCCGCTGGACCTGACGCTCACCACCAACGCCTCGCTGCTGGCGCGCAAGGCGCGCTCGCTGCGCGACGCGGGCCTGACGCGCGTCAGCGTCAGCCTGGACGCGATCGACGACGCCACCTTCCGCCGCATGAACGACGTGGACTTCGCCGTCGCCGACGTGCTGCACGGCATCGAGACCGCGCAGGCCGTGGGGCTGGCGCCGATCAAGGTCAATATGGTGGTCAAGCGCGGCACCAATGACCAGGAAATCGTGCCGATGGCACGCCATTTCCGCCACAGCGGCATCATCCTGCGCTTTATCGAGTTCATGGACGTGGGCGCCAGCAACCACTGGCAGATGGACGAAGTGCTGCCGTCGGCCGAAGTGGTGAAGCGCATCGACGCCGAATTCCCGCTCGAACCGGTGCAGGCCAACTACTCGGGCGAAACCGCCGAACGCTGGCGCTACCGCGACGGCAGCGGCGAGATCGGCGTGATCTCCAGCGTCACCCACGCCTTCTGCGGCGACTGCAGCCGCATCCGGCTGTCCACCGAAGGCCGGCTCTACCTGTGCCTGTTCGCCACCGAGGGCTTCGACCTGCGCGCGCTGCTGCGCGGCGGCTACAGCGACCTGGAAATCTCCAATGCGATTGCGCAGGTGTGGCAGGGCCGCACCGACAATTATTCCGAGCAGCGCAGCGACCCGACGGTGCGCGCGAAGCGTGCCGAGCACAAGATCGAGATGTCCTATATCGGCGGCTGACCCCGCCGCACACACAATCCATGATTGCACGCGACGACATCACCGGCCTGATCCTCGCAGGCGGCAGGGGCAGCCGCATGGGCGGCACCGACAAGGGCCTGCAGCCGCTGCACGGCACGCCGATGGCCATGCACACGATGATGCGCCTTACCCCCCAGGTGGGCGGGCTGATGATCAATGCCAACCGCAACCTGGCCGCCTATGAGTCCTTCGGCGTGCCGGTCTACACCGACTCCGTGCCCGATTTCGCCGGACCGCTGGCGGGGATGCTGGCCGGCCTGGAGCAATGCGCCACGCCGTGGATGGTGACCGCGCCCTGCGATTCGCCCTTCCTGCCGACCGACCTGGTGGCACGCCTGGCGCAGGCGATCGAGGCCGAAGGCGCGGACCTGGCGATCCCCGTCACGCTGGACGAGGACGGGCGGCGCCAGACCCAACCTGTGTTCTGCCTGATGCCGGTCAGTGCGCTGGACAGCCTGGTGGCTTATCTTTCCGGCGGCGGCCGCAAGATCGAGACCTGGGCCGCCTCGCACCGCCTGGCCGAAGTGCTGTTCGACGACGCCGCGGCCTTTGCCAATATCAACACCCTGGACGAACTGCGCACGCACGAAACGCGCTGAGCCACCATGCCCACCCTGCAATCCGTCATCTCCTGCCTTTCCGACTACGACCCCGCCGCCCTGCCGGTGGACCAGGCCAACCGCATCATCGGCGAGGTGGTCGAGCCGGTGCGCGGCGTCGAGCAGTTGCCGATCCGCAGCGCCCTGGACCGCGTGCTGGCCGAGGACATCGTCTCGCCCATCGACGTGCCGGCGCATGACAACTCGGCAATGGACGGCTATGCCTTCCAGGGCGCCGCGCTGGCTGCCGCGCAGACGGCCACGGTCGAGCTGGAAGTCATCGGCAGCGCCTTCGCCGGCGGTGCCGGCGCGCTGGCGCCCACGGCGGCGCAGGCGGTGCGCATCATGACCGGCGCGGTGATGCCGGCCGGCTGCGACACCGTGGTGCCGCAGGAATTCGTGGAAGGCGTGGACGACGGCGCGCGCATCCGCTTTGCCGCCGACTGCGTGCGCACCGGCGACAACCGGCGCCTGCGCGGCGAAGACCTGGCGCGCGGCCAGGCCGCGCTGCAGGCCGGGCGCATCCTCCAGCCGGCCGACCTGGGCCTGCTGGCCTCGCTGGGCGTGGCCGAGGTGCGCGTGCGCCGGCGCCTGCGCGTGGCGTTTTTCTCCACCGGCGACGAACTGCGCTCGATCGGCGAGCCGCTCGATCCCGGCTGCGTCTACGACTCCAACCGCTACACGCTGCACGGCATGCTGCGCCGGATGAACGTCGACCTGCTCGACATGGGCGTGGTGCGCGACGACCCCGATGCGCTCGAAGCCGCCTTCCGCACCGCCTGCGAGACCGCCGACGCGGTCATCACCTCCGGTGGGGTCTCGGTCGGCGAGGCCGACTACACCAAGCAGATCATGGCGCGCCTGGGCGATGTCACGTTCTGGAAGATTGCGATGCGCCCGGGCCGGCCGATGGCCTTCGGCCGGATCAATTCCAACGGCCGCGACGCGCTGCTGTTCGGGCTGCCGGGCAACCCGGTGGCGGTGATGGTCACCTTCTACCACTTCGTACGCGCCGCGCTGCAGCGGCTGATGGGCGCCAGCGTGCCGCCGCTGCCGCTGCTGCGCGTGCGCAGCGCGCAAGCCATCCGCAAGAAGCCCGGCCGCACCGAGTACCAGCGCGGCATCCTGGCGCGCGCCGGTGACGGCCAGTGGGAAGTGCGTATCACCGGCCAGCAGGGATCGGGCGTGCTGCGCTCGATGAGCGAGGCCAACTGCTTTATCGTGCTCGGCCACGAACAAGACTCGGTCAAGGCCGGCGATGCGGTCGAGGTGATGCTGTTCGACGGACTGGTCTAGCCGGACCGGCAGGCGCTGCACGCAAGCGCTTGCCACACGCCGGTAGCAATGTGTCGTTTTTGTGCCGCACATTTGCGGCCGTAGCACAGCCGGCACGGGGCTTTCGCCCGCCCCCGCCGACGGCGGGCTATGCTTGGCATCGGCCAATCGCTACACTTGGCGCACGATTCAGAACCATTCGAGTATCCCCCGTCATGAATCAGGAGATCGCCTACCTCCACCCCGTCAAGACCGCCCGCGCGCTGGTGCTGGTCTACCTGTGCTTCTCGCTGCCGATCGTGTCGCTGGGCCTGTTTGTCACCTTCGTCCGCTACGGTGACCTGCCCGCCATCACGGTCTTCAGCGCAATCATCCTGAATGCGCTGATCGGCTTCGGCCTGCTGTGGCTGGCCTGCAAGGCCTACAACTGGGTGGCCGCCCGCTTCGGCGGCATTGAAGTCCACGTGCGCGAACTGGCGCCCGAAGACGAGCGCTGAGCAGCGCGCCGGCGCCCAGGCCGGCAGCAATCCGGCAGCCCCCTGCGGGGGCTTGCCCCGACCCTTCCCTGCCTCGCGTTCAGCCGCCGTTGTCTTCGGCGGCCTCCGGCGCGTCCGCCGCTTCTGCTGCATTGAGGCCAAGCACCTGCTGCGCGGCCTCGCCCGGCAGCGCTTGCACCGTGCGCAGCTTGCGCGCCATCTGGCGCGTGCGCACTTCTGCCTGCTCGATATTGCGCGCGGCGCGTTCCAGCGTGTCGCGGGTCTTGGCCAGCACGTCGCCGAACTTGCCGAACTCGGTCTTGACCGCGCCCAACACCTCCCACACCTCGCTTGAGCGCTTTTCCAGCGCCAGCGTGCGGAACCCCATCTGCAGGCTGTTCAGCAGCGCGGTCAGCGTGGTGGGCCCGGCCACGGTCACGCGGTAGTCGCGCTGCAGCAGGTCGGTCAGGCCCGGGCGCCGCAGCACCTCGGCGTACAGACCCTCGGTCGGCAGGAACAGGATGGCGAAATCCGTGGTCTGGGGCGGCGACAGGTATTTCTCGGCGATGGCCTGGGCCTCGCGCCGCAAGGCCACTTCCAGTTCGCGGCCAAAAGCGAGCACGCCGTCCGGGTCGCCCCGCTCCTGGGCGTCCACCAGGCGCTCGTACTGTTCCTTGGGAAACTTGGCGTCGACCGGCAGCCAGACCGGCGCATTGTCGCCACCTGCCGCCTTGCCCGGCAGCCGGATGGCGAACTCTACCCGCGCGCCCGAGTTGCGCACGGTCTCGACGTTCTTGCCATACTGCTCCGGCGTCAGCATCTGCTCCAGCAGCATTTCCAGCTGGACTTCGCCCCAGGTGCCGCGCGACTTCACATTGGTCAGCACCTTCTTCAGGTCGCCCACGCCCTGCGCCAGCACCTGCATCTCGCCCAGGCCGCGGTGCACCTGCTCGAGCCGGTCCGACACCAGCCGGAAGGATTCGCCCAGGCGCTGCTCCAGCGTGGCGTGCAGCTTCTCGTCGACGGTGCGGCGCATTTCCTCCAGCTTGGCGGCGTTGTTGGCCTCGATGTCCTGCAGCTTCTTCTCCAGCGTGGCGCGCACTTCAGCCAGGCGCCGCTCGTTGGCTTCGGACATCTGCGCCAGCTGCTGCTGCAGCCCGTCGCCGAAGCGGCGCAGCGTGCCGGCCTGCTCGTCGCGCGCCTGCTGGCCCTGCAGCATCATGTGCTGGCGCACCTGCTCTAGCTGCTGGGTGTTGGTCTCGGTCAGCTTGGCCAGTTGCTGCGCGAAGGTGTCGATCTGGTTGTTCTGCAGCGTGGCGATGCCCGTCAGCTGCGACGACAGTGCCTGCTGGAAGCGCAGCATCTGCTGCGCCGACTCGTCGCGGTTGCCGCGCGCGGCCCCGGCGACTTCGGTGCGCACCTCGCGCTCCAGCCGCTCCATGCCGTGCGCGCTTTCCGCGCGCATGTCGGCCAGTTGCCGGGCCAGGTCCGCCCCCGGCGAGGCCGTTTGCTGGCGCAGCAATACGATTACCAGCAGGACGACCGCGAGCAGCGCCACGGCCAGCGTCAGGAACGGGATCAGGGTCATGCAGCAGGAAACAGGTGGATGGCGGGCTTAGCGGCGCCGCGACATGACGTCGGGGTTGACCACGGTGGGCGGATGGCCGGCCTGCGGGCCCTGGTCGAGCGCGGCGATCAGGTTATCGGCGGCCAGCATCGCCATCGCACGGCGGGTCTTCTCGGACGCGCTGGCGATATGCGGCGTGAGCACGACGTTGGGCACTGTCAGCAGGTCCGGATGGACGCTGGGCTCGCCCTCGAACACATCCAGGCCGGCGCCGAAGATGCGCTTGTCGCGCAGCGCCTGCGCCAGCGCGGCATCGTCGACGATGCCGCCGCGCGCCAGGTTCACCAGCGTCGCGGTCGGCTTCATCAGCGCCAGCTCGGCCGCGCCGATGGCATGGTGGCTCTGCGGGCCATAGGGCAGCACCAGCAGCAGGTGATCAGACTGGCGCAGCAGGTCTTCCTTGCTGAGATAGCGCGCGTTGAGCGCGCGCTCGGTGTCCGCCGGCAGCTGGCTGCGGTTGTGGTACAGCACGCTCATGCCAAACCCGCTCGCGCGGCGCGCCAGCGCCTGGCCGATGCGGCCCATGCCCAGGATGCCCAGCGTGCTGCCGTACAGGTCCATGCCGACCAGCATGTCGTAGCTCCAGCGCTGCCACTTGCCCGCGCGCAGGTAGTGCTCGGCCTCGGTCACGCGGCGCGCGGTGGCCATCAGCAGGGCCCAGCCGAAGTCGGCGGTGGTCTCGGTCAGCACGTCCGGCGTATTGGTGGCGACGATGCCGGCAGCCGTCAGCGCCGGCACGTCCAGGTTGTTGTAGCCGACCGCCATATTGCACACCGCGCGCAGCGCCGGCAGACCGGCGACCACGTCGCCGTCGATGCGGTCGGCGGCATTGGCCAGCACGCCGGCCTTGCCCGCCAGGCGCGCCTTCAGCGCGGCGGCGTCGAGCACCGCGTCCTGCTGGTTGTCGTCGACATCGAAATACTGCGCCAGGCGCGCGATGACTTCGGGATAGATGGCGCGGGTGACAAGGACAGACGGCTTCATGGCATCACACGTGGAAGAAGAGGAAGGTCATGATGACGAACAGCGGCATCAGGAAGATGCCCGAGTACAGCATGTAGCCGAAGAAGCTCGGCATGCGCACGCCGCGGTTCTCGGCAATGGCCTTGACCATCAGGTTGGGAGCATTGCCGATATAGGTATTGGCGCCCATGAACACAGCCCCGGCCGAGATCGCGGCCAGCGTCGAGGCATCGCGCGTCATCAGCGTGGCCGCGTCGCCACCGGCGGTGTTGAAGAACACCAGGTAGGTCGGCGCGTTGTCCAGGAACGAGGACAGCAGGCCGGTGGCCCAGAAGTACATGCCGTCGACCGGCTGGCCGTTGCTGTCGCTGACCGCGTGGATCACGCCGGAGAAAGCGCCGTCGGTGCCGGCCTTGAGCATGGCGATGACCGGGATGATGGTCAGGAAGATGCCGGCAAAGAGCTTGCCGACCTCCAGGATCGGCTCCCAGTTGAATTCATTGCCGGCGCGCGCCGCGTGCGGCGTCACCAGCAGCGACACCACCGCCACCACCACCAGCAGCGCATCGCGCACCGCGGCCTGCAGCGGCACCTCGGTGCCCAGGATGTCGAACGAAATGCCCGGCTTCCACAGCCCGCTCATCAGCACCAGGCCGATCACGGCCAGCAGTAGCACAAAGTTGAACTTGCCCTCGATGGCGATGCCGCCCGAGTCCGGCGTGGGGTCGCTGCGCGGCGGCAGTTCCTCTTCCTTGTTGTGGTAGTAATGGCGGTCGACCAGGTAGAACAGCGCCAGCAGCACCACGCAGACAAAGAGCGTCTCCGGAAAGATGTTGCGCATGGTCCAGAAGAAGTCCACGCCCTTCAGGAAGCCCAGGAACAGCGGCGGATCGCCCAGCGGCGTCAGCGAGCCGCCGGCATTGGCCACCAGGAAGATAAAGAACACCACCACGTGCGCCACGTGGCGGCGGTTGTCATTGGCGCGCAGCAGCGGCCGGATCAGCAGCATGGCCGCGCCGGTGGTGCCCATGAAGCTGGCCAGCAGCGTGCCCAGCGCCAGGATGCCGGTATTGAGCCCGGGCGTGCCGTGCAGGTTGCCGCGCACGCAGATGCCGCCGGCCACGATATACAGCGAGGCGATCAGAACGATGAACGGGATGTACTCCGCCAGCAGCGCGTGCACCGCGCTGGCCGCTGCCGCATGCGTGCCGAACGCTGCCGCGAACGGCAGCAGGAACAGCAGCCCCCAGCCCGCGGCGATCTTGCCGTAATGGTGGTGCCAGAACTTCGGCGCAACCAGCGGCCACACCGCGATCGACAGCAGGATGCCTGCGAACGGCAGCCCCCACGACGGGGACAGCGACGCCCCGTCAAGATCCGCGGCATGGCCGGCGGCGGGAAAGGCGGCCAGCACGGCCGATAGCGGCAACAGCACGGAGGCACGTCGCATCAGGCAGGATCTCCTTGGGAATGCAGCATTCATTGACGCATGCCGGCACGAAGCCGCGGCACGCAGGCAAGCCTGCAAGTGTAATTCATGCACCTCTTGCGCAGGGCCTGCTGCATCAGCGGTGCATCGCATTCCGTGCGGCGCAAGCCGCGGGTTCAGGCCTCGTCGACCAGGATCACATGCACACGGTACGGGCCATGGGCGCCGAGCACGATGGTCTGCTCGATATCGCCTGTGCGAGAAGGCCCGCTGATGATATTGGTGGCGCGCGGCAGTTCGCCGCGCTCACTGCGCATCAGCGCAAAGGCGTCTTCCAGGCCGGCGACGATGCGCGAGCGCGGCACCACCGCCACATGGGTCTCGGGCAAGAGCGCGGCCGAGGCAAAGGTGGCCGGGCCCGACAGCAGCATCAGCGAGCCGGTCTCGGCAATCGCGCAGAAGCAGCCGGTGATGCCGACCAGGTCGCCATGCTCGCGGTCGGCCTCGACCTCGCGCACCGGCGGGCGGCATTCCACCGCCAGCCCCGCAGGCTGCCACGGCAGCGGGCCCAGCGCGTCCCACGCCACGGCACGGTGCACCAGGTTCAGGCTGTCGAGGAAGCGCACGGTGGCGGCGGGCACCTCGTCCATCGTCGCCACGCGGTCCACGGTCGAGGCCATGCGCTGCGCCTGCGCCAGGAAGGCCTCGGCCAGGTCGGCCGCCACCGCCGGACGCGGGCCCTGCGGATGGCGCGCCAGGTAGTCGGCCACGGCCTCGCGTTCGCCCGCGCTCGGCCGGGTCGGCCTGCCCTGGGCAGCACGGATGCGGGCAAAGATGCGGTCGCGGGCGTCGTTGGTTTCCATAGGGCCTGGCTGGGGGTCGCAAAGCGCGGTGAACGCGCGATGCGCCGATTATAGTGGCGCCCCCCGCGTGCAAAGCATGCGATGGCGGGCGCAAGGTGTTGAATTTTGCTACGCCGCAGGCTGAACCGAGTACACCTGGCGCAGGTAGGACAAGTAGCCGGGATCGTCGCACATGGTCTTTTCCGGCGTGTCCGACAGCTTGGCCACCGGCTGCCCGTTGCAGCGCACCATCTTGATCACGATCTGCAGCGGGGTATAGCCAAGGTCGTTGGTCAGGTTGGTGCCGACGCCAAAGGCCAGCCGGCAGCGGCCATGGAAGCGCTCGTACAGCTCGATCACGCGCGGGATGTCGAGGCTGTCGCTGAAGATCAGGGTCTTGGTGCGCGGGTCGACGCGGTTGGCGGCATAGTGGGCGACCATGCGCTCGCCCCACAGCATCGGGTCGCCAGAATCATGGCGCACGCCGTCGAAGAGCTTGCAGAAATACAGGTCGAAGTCGCGCAGGAAAGCATCGAATCCGTAGGTATCCGACAGCGCGATGCCCAGGTCGCCGCGGTATTCGCGCGCCCAGCGCTCCAGCGCATACACCTGCGAATCGCGCAGCCGCGGGCCCAGGGCCTGGCAGGCCTGCAGGTATTCATGCGCCATCGTGCCCAGCGGCACCATATTGTGCAGGCGGGCAAAGTGGACGTTGCTGGTGCCGGCCAGCTGCGGCCCCAGCAGGCGCCGCATGGTCAGCAGCACCTCTTCCTGCCAGTCGCGCGAAAAGCGCCGGCGCGTGCCGTAGTCGGCGATCACGCAATCGGCCAGCTCGGGCGTCTTCAGCAAGGCCAGCTTGTGGTCCAGCCGGCGGCGGCCTTCGGCCAGGTCAGGCCTGGGCTGGGTGCGGCGGAAATAGACCTCGTTGACGATCGCCAGGACCGGCACTTCAAACAGAATGGTATGCAGCCACGGGCCGATGATCGAGATCTCGATCTCGCCGTTGCCCTGCGGGGACGGCCGCACCGAGACATATTTATCGTTCAGATGGAACAGGCCGAGGAAGTCGACGAAATCACTCTTGATAAAGCGCAGGCCGCGCAGGTAGGCAAGCTCGTCGTCGGTGAAGCGCAGCTGGCACAGGTGTGCCACCTCGGCGCGGATCTCATCGATATAGGGCGTCAGGTCGATGCCCGGGTTGCGGCACTTGAAGCGGTATTCCACTTGCGCCTGCGGGAACTGATGCAGCACCACCTGCATCATCGTGAATTTGTACAGGTCGGTGTCGAGCAGAGACGGGATGATCATAGCGGGCCAGACGGCGATGCCGGGTCAGTACATCATGCTAACCGAAGTCTGGCCGCTCCCGGGCCACTCTTGCCGCTCAACCACCATCGAGGAAGGGCTGTGGCTGCCGCGGCGCCTGCCTGCCCTTCTCCTTGCCCTGCAGGCACCACAGCAGGCGGCCGTCTGTCGCGGGGCACGACACCAGCGTGGCGGCCGCGCGCGGCACCCGCTGCGGCAGCGGCTCGGCAAAAGCGCCATCGCCAGCCATGATGCGCTCGGTGTAGACCTGCGCCCCGGCGCGCTCGAAGCGCAGCACCTGCACCCGGTCGCCCGGCTGCGGCTGCAGTTGCGGCCCGCACGGCATCAGGCCGGCCCGGCCGCAATGGGCGATGGCATCGCCCGCGGGCGAATCCGTCACGCTGAAGTGGTCCCAGTCGAACGCGGTCAGCGCCGTCAGCGCGACCGGCGCGTCCGTGTGCGCGCGCCACGCCACCAGGCGCGACACCACGCTGTCGGCCATGGCCGGCGACTGGATCAGGGTCTGGGCGGCGACGGATCCGATCGGCGCCAGAAATGCCGTCAGCAGCACAGCAATGGGGGCGAAGGCCCGGCCCATCGCGGCATGGCGCCGCAGGCTGGCATGGCTGGCAAGGCAAGACTGGCGTGGCATATGGGTCTCCCGGCACGAATCCAAGTGACTGCTGGCGGCCTTCATGATGCCCGCTGGCGCGCCGACATGCCAGCAGGCCGACCTGCGTTAAATCAAAACCACATAAAGAAATAAGAAAACTATCTGATCCGGCTATATAGACCCGCTATTCTTGCCAGAAGCGTCGGCTACAATATCGCTTTCCGAAAGGCCTCGGCCGGCGCTCGTCCAGCCCATGCTACTGCGGCACTCATGCAGTAGATGCGGCGCGTCCGCCGGCAAGAAGCGGCCCCACAGTTTCCCATTAAAAGCCGACCCGTTTTCCTGGAACCGAAATGACTCACGTTGTCACCGAATCCTGCATCCGTTGCCGCTATACAGACTGCGTTGACGTGTGTCCGGTCGATTGTTTTCGCGAAGGCCCCAACTTCCTGGCCATCGACCCGGATGAGTGCATCGACTGCGCCGTGTGCGTGGCCGAATGCCCGGTGAATGCCATTTACGCCGAGGAAGACGTGCCGGGCGACCAGCAACAGTTCATCGACCTGAACGCCGAGCTGGCCCGCAACTGGCCCTCCATCACCAAGACCAAGGCCCCGCTGGCCGAGGCCGAGGAGTGGAAGGATGCCACTGACAAGCTGCAATACCTGCAGCGCTGACAGAACAAGAAAGCCGTCCCCACGCGCTTTCCGCAATACCGGGCACAAGCGGCCCACGCAAACGTATCAGGACGAATATGGACTTGAGCATTCCAAATCCCGTCGCCGACACGACCAAGCAGGTCGACGGCGGCAGCCCTGCAGGCGGCCAGCCGCAGGAAATCGATGCGCTGATCGTCGGTGCCGGCCCGGTGGGCCTGTTCCAGGTCTTTGAACTGGGCCTGCTCGAAATCAAGGCACATGTCATCGATTCCCTGAAGGTGGTCGGCGGCCAGTGCGTGGAGCTCTATCCGGACAAGCCCATCTACGACATCCCGGCCGTGCCCATCTGCACCGGCCAGGAACTGACCGACAACCTGCTCAAGCAGATCGAGCCGTTCGAGCCCACCTTCCACCTGGGCCAGGAAGTCGCCGTGGTTGAGCGCCGCGAAGACGGCCGCTTCTTCGTCGAGACCTCGCTCGGAACCCGCTTCATCACCAAGACCATCTTCATCGCTGCCGGCGTGGGTTCGTTCCAGCCGCGCACGCTGAAGGTCGAGGGCATCGACAAGTTCGACGGCAAGCAGCTGTTCTACCGCGTCAAGGACCCGAGCCGCTTCCATGGCCGCAATCTGGTAATCATCGGCGGCGGTGACTCGGCGCTGGACTGGACGCTGGACCTGGTCGGCAAGGCCGAGTCGGTGGTGATGATCCATCGCCGCGACGGCTTCCGCGCCGCGCCCGCCTCGGTCGCCAAGATGAAGGAACTGTGCGAACAGATGGAAATGCAGTTCCTGGTCGGCCAGGTCGGCGGCTATGAAGAGAAGGACGGCGTGCTCACCGAGATCAAGGTGACCGGCGCCGACGGCGTGACCCGCCGCCTGCCGGTGGATGACCTGCTGGTGTTCTTCGGCCTGTCGCCCAAGCTGGGCCCGATCGCCGAGTGGGGCCTGGACCTGGAGCGCAAGCAGATCAAGGTGGACACCGAGAAGTTCGAGACCAATATCCCGGGCATCTTCGCGGTGGGCGACATCAACACCTACCCCGGCAAGAAGAAGCTGATCCTGTCGGGCTTCCACGAGGCCGCGCTGGCCGCGTTCGGTGCCGCGCCGTATATCTTCCCCGAGAAGAAAATCCACATGCAATACACCACCACCTCGCCGAAGCTGCACAAGATCCTCGGCGTGGATTCGCCGGTGTTCGACTGAACCCCAGCGACCACTGCCAGAAAAAACCGCCGCAAAGGCGGTTTTTTCTGGCACAAATCCAAAACCGTAGCTATAATGCGGCCTCGCTGTTCAACACGACGGCTCGAAGCCAGCAGAGATGCCCTTCGCGCGGTACGGCAGGCAGCAAGCCGGAAGCTTCCAGACACCTTCTGACAAAAACAAAATGTCGAAAGGGTGTTGACGAAGAAAAGAGAAACTGGCTATAATTTCTTTCTCAGCTGTTCCCCGATAGCTCAGTCGGTAGAGCGACGGACTGTTAATCCGCAGGTCCCTGGTTCGAGCCCAGGTCGGGGAGCCAACCGATACGGAAGCCCGGTGCAAACGCACCGGGCTTTTTCGTTTTGCGCTTCGGCGCAACGCGTCACGGCAGACCGACTGCCGCAACGCCCTCCCTGCTTCTCCATCATCCCTGCAGCGAAGCGCTGGCAACCTTCAGTGCCGCGACGATGGCCTGCGCATTGACCTCGACCCGATGCAGCGGTCCCGCCACCGACAGGCCATAGGTCACGCCACCCATCGTTACCGGCATGGCGATGGCCCCCAGGTCCGGGAACGACTCACCGAAATTCGGATACCAACCCTGTTCCTGCCAGACCTGCATCATCGCTTCCAGCTGCTGCGCCGAAGCGATGGTGCGCGGCGTGCGCGCGGCAAACGACAGGCCTGAGAGCAGCTCGCCGCGCGCGCTGGCCGTCATGGCGCCCAGGATGGCGCGGCCGATCGAATTGACATGCGCGTCGCGCAACTCGCCCGGCGCGGCGATATAGCGCACCGGATTGGCGGATTCGCGCGCCTCCAGGTACAGCACGCGTCCATCGTCCTGCAGCTTGCCGAAGATCACGGTCTCGCCGGTGGTGTCGCGCAGCGATTCCAGCACCGGCTGCACGCGCTCCAGCAGCGGGTCGTTGCGCGCGATGCGCTGGGCGATATCGAGCAGCCGGCGCGTCGGGTAGTAGCCCTGGCGGCGTCCGGTCTCGTACAGGTAGCCCAGCGAGGCCAGCGTGCGGATCAGCCCCAGGCAGCTCGACATCGGCGCGCCCAGCAGCCTGGCCAGCTCGGTCAGCGTCAGCGAGCGCCCTTCGCGCGCATAGATCTCCATGATCTCGATCACGCGCAGCGCCGTCTTGACGCTGGCGTAACCAGACTTCTCCGCTGCTTCGTTTTCTGCCATCGCAGGCTTCCTCGACTTCAGTATCTGTTGGCCGGGATTGTACGCGGCGGAGTCGGCCGGCAAAGGGTGTCAGCCGCCCTCCGCGCCGCCTGACCCGGGCAACGCCTGCGGCCAGCTGCGGATATTGCCAGGCGTGCGCGAGAAGCGCGTCGGGATGCCGACCCCGCGCAGGCGGCCTTCGCTGGGATGATCGTATTCGAACATCATGCCGGTGGCGCGCAAGTGCGGGTCGTCCGCCAGGCTGTCGAAATGCGGCACTTCGCTGTGCGGGATATCGGCGTCGCGCAGCAGGTCGAGCCATTCGGCAGTGGTGCGCTGCGCGACGATTTCGGCCAGCGTGGCGTAGAGCGCGTCGATATTGGCGCTGCGCGCGGCCGGGGTGGCATAGCGCGGATCGCTGGCCAGTTGCCCGTGGCCGGACACATCGAAGAAGCGCAGCCACTGCGCGCTAGTGTACGGCAGCAGCGCGACATGCCCGTCGCGCGTGCGGTAGGGCTTGCGATGCAGCGACATCACGCGCGGGTAGCCGGCCGGCCCCAGCGGCGGAATAAAGGTCTGCCCGGCCAGCTGCTCTGCGGCCAGGAAGGACACCAGCGTCTCGAACATCGGCACCTCGATGGCCTGGCCCTGGCCGGAACGCTCGCGCTCGTACAGCGCCATCGGGATCGCGTAGGCCACGGTCAGCCCGGCCACCTTGTCGGCAAGGATGGTGTTGACGTACTGCGGGCCTTCGTTCGAGTTCGCACCCTGGAACTGCGCCATGCCGCTGCGCGCCTGGATGATGTCGTCGAAGGCCGGCGCTCCCGCGTAGGGCCCTGCTTCCGAATAGCCGTAGGCGCCGCAGTAGATCAGCCGCGGATGGTCCGCGCGCAGCGACGCATAGTCCAGCCCAAGCTTGCGCAGCGACTGCGGCCGTACGTTGGAGACAAAGACATCGGCCGTGGCGATCAGGGCTTTCAGCGCGGCAAGGTCGTCGGGCTGCTTCACGTCCAGCACCACGAACTGCTTGTTGCGGTTCAGGTTCAGGAAGCTGGCACCCATGGCCGCGTGCCGCGCCGGCTCGGCGTGGCGGAACACATCGCCGGCGGGTGGCTCGACCTTGATGACTTCGGCCCCCATGTCGCCGAGGATCTGCGTGGCATACGGCCCCATCGCGACCGAGGTCATGTCGATCACGCGGATGCCGGCCAGCGGCCCGGTGGCCGCGCTCGCCTGCGCTTGCTCTGCTTGCATCGTCGCTCCCGCTTAGTACGACTTGGGCAAACCCAGCACGCGCTCGGCGATAAAGCACAGGATGAGCTGCGGGCTGACCGGCGCGATGCGCGGGATATAGGACTCGCGCAGCAGCCGCTCCACGCGGTACTCGCGCGAGTAGCCCATGCCGCCCAGCGTCAGGATCGCGGTCTGGCAGGCGTTATGGCCGGCCTCGGCGGCGAGGTACTTCGCCGTGTTGGCCTCAGCGCCGCAGGACTGGCCTGCGTCATAGCGCGCGGCGGCCTTGAGCATCATCAGGTTGGCCGATTCCAGCTGCATCCAGGCCTGCGCCAGCGGATGCTGCACGCCCTGGTTCATGCCGATGGGGCGGCCGAACACCACGCGCTCCTTGGCGTACTGCGTGGCAATGGCCAGCGCCGCGCGGCCCAGGCCGATGGCCTCGGCCGCGATCAGGATGCGCTCCGGATTCAGGCCGTGCAGGATGTATTCGAAGCCCCTGCCCTCTTCGCCGATGCGGTCTTCCTCCGGGATGAACAGGTCGTCGATAAACAGCATGTTGGTATCGACGGCGGCGCGGCCCATCTTGTCGATCTCGCGGATCTCGATCTTGCTGCGGTCGACCCTGGTGTAGAACAGCGACAGCCCTTCGGTCGGCTTCTTCACCGACTCCAGCGGCGTGGTGCGCGCCAGCAGCAGCATGCGGTCGGCCACCTGCGCGGTCGAGATCCAGATCTTGCGCCCGCTCACCGAATAGCCACCCGGCACCTTGCGCGCAAACGTCTTGAGCTTGGTGGTGTCCAGTCCCGCGTCGGGCTCGGTCACGCCGAAGCAGGCCTTCTCCTGGCCGGCGATCAGCGGCGGCAGGAAGCGGCCCTTCTGCGCGTCGGTGCCGAACACCACCACCGGGTTCAGGCCGAACACATTCATATGCACCGCCGAGGCGCCCGTCATGCCCGCGCCCGACTGCGAGATGGTCTGCATCACCAGCGCCGCTTCCAGGATGCCCAGGCCCGCGCCGCCGAAGGCCTCGGGCATCGCCACGCCCAGCCAGCCGCCTTCGCACAGCGTCTTGTAGAACTCGTGCGGATAGGTGCCGGACTTGTCCAGGCGGTCCCAGTATTCCATGTCGAACTGCGTGCAGACCTGCTGCACGGCCTCGACGATGGATGCCTGTTCTTCGGAGAGATCGAAATTCATAGCGTTACCTGCCTGATGTCGTTGTCTTGTTCGTTGCCTGTTCGTCGCCTATTCCGGCTGGATGCCTGCCTCCTGCACCAGCCGCGACCACTTCTGCAGCTCGGCCACGACAAACTGGCTGAGCTCGGCCGGCGTGCTGCCGAACGGCTCGAAGCCCAGCGCGTGGAACTGCTGCGCATGCTGCTTGCTGGTGGCAATGGCAACCAGTTCACGATTGAGCCGCTGCACCACCGGCGCCGGCACCCCGGCCGGCGCGAACACGGCGTTCCATGAGGTCACGTCGAAACCCTTCAGCTCCGGCACGCTCGCCAGCGGCGGCAGGTCGGGCAGCAGCGCGCTGCGCTGCGCGGTGGTCACCGCCAGCGCACGCAGCTTGCCGGCGCGCACGTTGGCGATGCCCGCGGCAAAGTCGACGAACATCGCCTGCACCTGGCCGCCCATCACATCGGTCATCGCCGGCGGCGTGCTCTTGTACGGCACGTGCAGCATCTTCAGCCCGGCCATCTTCGACAGCGTGGCGCCCGACACGATGCCGGTGCTGTTGCCGCTGGCATAGCTCAGGCCCGGATGCGCACGGGCGTAGTCGATGAACTCACGCAGCGTCTTGACCGGCAGCGCCGGGTTGACCACCAGCATGAACGGCAGGTTGCCCATGCGCGAAACCGGCGTGAAATCCTTGACCGGGTCATAGCGCAGCTGCTTCATCAGCGACGGGTTGGCCGAATGCGTGGTGTTGGTGGTCATGAACAGCGTGTAGCCATCGGCCGGGGCCTTGGCCACGAACTCGGCGGCAATGGTGCCGTTGGCGCCGGGCTTGTTGTCCACCACCACCGGCTGCTGCAGCGCCTCGCCCAGGTATTTGGCGGTCAGGCGAGCCACGGCATCGGTGCCGCTGCCGGCAGCGAACGGCACCACCAGGCGCAGCGGTCTGGACGGAAATTCATCGGCCGACAGCGCCGGGGTGGCGGCCAGCGCCGCGGTGCACCCGAGCACCAGGCTGGCAAAGGCGTTCTTGAAGGACTTCACGGTGGTTGTCTCCTGTAGTTGTTCAATCCCTTGCCGTGACCAGCCGCGTCTTATGCGGGCCGTATCACGCGCTCGGGGGATTCCTCGTACGGCGGGGAATAGATCACCAGGATCCTGGCCGGCTCCTCGCTGATGACTGTGAACACATGCATCTGGTCCGGCGGGAAGAAGCAGCAGTCGCCCGGGCCCAGCTCCTTGCGCTGGCCGCCGACCTCGGCCACGGCGCGGCCTTCCAGCACGTAGCAGACCTGCTCGATGCCGGGATGCGCATGCGGCAGCGCGCCCTTGCCCTTCTCGATGGTGCCGTGGATCACTTCCAGGTGCCGCGATCCCACGGTCTCGGGCCCGATCAGCCGGCGGTTGAGGGTGCCGACATGGTTGGCGGGTTGGTAACCCTCGACGTCGTCGGTCGAAATGAAATAGACGGGTTGGTCTTGCATTCGGTGCTCCTGCCTGAATTCATATTTATGAATAATAGTTTATTACGTTGAATTTACCCGTCAAACGATTTCGACGTCGTTGCGGGTTTACCGGGAGTGAACGCGAGCGGGGCGAGCGCCGGCCTCATCACGCGGCGCGCGATCGGCAAGAAAGTGTTTTGGGAGTAACCCGGCGATCAGCCGGCGAAGCGGTAACCCACCCCGATCTCGGTCAGCAGGTAGGCAGGCTGGGCCGGGTCGGCTTCCAGTTTGTGCCGCAGGTGTCCCATGTAGACGCGCAGGTACTGGCTGCTGTCGGCATGCGACGGCCCCCACACCTCGCGCAGCAGTTCGCGGTGGGTCATGACCTTGCCGCGATGCGCCAGCAGCACCGCCAGCAGCCGGAACTCGATCGGCGTCAGGTGCACCGGCTCCCCCGCACGCGTGACCTGGCGGTTGGCCAGGTCCACGGCGATCTCGCCGAAGGCCACCTGCGCCCGCCCCTGCGCGCCGGCGCGCACATGGCGGCGCAGCAGCACGCGCAGGCGCGCCACCAGCTCGCCCACGCCGAAGGGCTTGGTCAGGTAGTCATCGGCGCCGGCGTCGAGCGCGCGGATCTTCCCGGCCTCGTCGGTGCGCGCCGACAGCACCAGCACCGGCACTTCGGTCCAGGTGCGCAGGTCGCCGATCATCGACACGCCGTCGCCATCGGGCAGCCCCAGGTCCAGGATCACCAGGTCCGGCTGGCGCGTGCCCGCCTCGATCAGTCCGCGCTGCAGCGATTCGGCCTCATGCACGGCGCAGCCCTCGTCCTGCAGGGCCGCGCGCACGAAGCGGCGGATATGAGGCTCGTCTTCCACCAGCAGCACCGTGGGCGAAAACTCGAATGGCATGACGCGTCGGCTCCTTGAAAGGTTCTCGGGTTCAGGCCGGCAAGCCGGGCGCTTCCGGTTCCAGCACCGGAGGGTTGCCGCGCGGCAGCGTGACCACGAAGCGCGCGCCGGTGCCTTCGCCCTGCGCCCGCGCATGCACCGGCTCGACGGTGGGGTCGGGGCTGGGATCGCGTCGGGTTGGCGCGGCTCAGTCATGGTGGGCGCTCTTGCCTTGCAGCGGCGGAAGCGCAGCCAGATTGTGCCACGCAAGCGGCGGCATAAAGTGCGCCAAAGTAGACTAACGGCGATTTCCGGTGCTGCGCCCGCGCGCGCATTGCACTGCATTCTTGACAGCCGCGTCGTATACATGCCATAGTTACGGGCGTATAGCATTCATGGAAACCGGTACTGTCAGACTCCAGTTGTATAGGACCTGGCGCTATCACCCCTGACACTGGTTGCACGGACTGAAACGTCCACATCTTTCAGGTTCGCGGGGGCGCACCAGGGCATTAGCCCGGCGTGCAATACCAGTCGCTCCGGCGACCGCAGTTTCCCCCCATGTGAACCAGCCGCCCGTGCGGCAATCCCCTAAAGGACTGAATTGACTAAGATCGTCTTGAAACCCGGTGAGCCCGTTGAAGTTGCGATGCGGCGTTTCCGTCGCGCCATTCTGCAGACTGGCCTGATCGTTGAACTCAAGAGCCGCACCGCTTACGAGAAGCCGACGACCGAGCGCAAGCGCAAGAAGAAGGCCGCCGAAGCACGTCTGCGCAAGCGCCTGCGCATGCAGATGCTGCCGAAGAAGATGTACTGATCCAGTACGCTTCGCCGCCTGGTACCGCCGGGCAAGAAAAACCGCCAGTTCGCTGGCGGTTTTTTTATGTCCGCGCGCCAGGCCAGCCCCACTGCGCTTTGCGGCCGCGGCTTTTGCTGCACTGCGCCACCTGAGCGTTGCGCCGATGACCGGCATAATGGCGGATATTGCGCCCGTGCGGCGCCACACCGGACCCTGCCTTGACTGCCATCCTAGAGTTGCGCAAGGTGCGCAAGCAATACGGCGACACGGTCGTGGTCGACGACCTCGACCTCCAGGTATTTCGCGGCCAGTGCTTCGGCCTGCTGGGCCCCAACGGCGCCGGCAAGACCACCACGCTGCGCCTGCTGCTGGGCCTGACCACACCCATGGCCGGCACGCTCACGCTGTGCGGCGAACCCATCCCCGAGCGTGCCCCGCAGGCGCGCATGCGCGTGGGCGTGGTGCCGCAGTTCGACAACCTCGACCCGGATTTCTCGGTGATCGAGAACCTGCGCATTTTCGGGCGCTACTTCGGGCTGTCGTCGGCCGAGATCGAGCGGCGCGTGCCGATGCTGCTGGAATTCGCCCGGCTGGAAAACCGCGCCGATGCGCAGGTGCGCGACCTCTCCGGCGGCATGCGCCGGCGCCTGACCGTGGCACGCGCGCTGATCAACGACCCCGACCTGCTGGTGATGGACGAGCCCACCACCGGCCTGGACCCGCAGGCGCGCCACCTGATCTGGGAGCGCCTGAAGTCGCTGATGGCCAGCGGCAAGACCATCCTGCTGACCACGCACTTCATGGAAGAGGCCGAACGGCTGTGCAACTACCTGTGCGTGATCGACGGCGGGCGCAAGATTGCCGAAGGCAAGCCGCACGAGCTGATCGACAGCCAGATCGGCTGCGACGTGGTCGAGGTCTATGGCGATGAACTGGACACGCTGCGCGGCAGCCTGACGCCGCTGGCGCAACGTACGGAAATGAGCGGCGAGACGCTGTTCTGCTATGTGCGCGAGCCCGCTCCGCTGCTGGCGGCGCTGCACGGCAGGAACGGCGTGCGCTACCTGCACCGCCCGGCCAACCTCGAGGACGTGTTCCTCAAGCTGACCGGCCGCGAGATGCGGGACTGAACCGAGGGACTGACATGAGCGAACAGGATCCCCGCGCGGACACCACCGATACCTCCCCTGCCGTCGCCACCGGCAGCCGCGCCGCCACGGCATCGCGCCAGCGCTATCCGCAGCCGCTGCTGCCGCGCAACCTGCGCAACTGGATGATGGTCTGGTACCGCAACTACATGGTGTGGAAGAAGCTGGCCATCCCCTCGATGATCGGCAACCTCGCCGACCCCATGATCTACCTGTTCGGCCTCGGCCTCGGGCTGGGGCTGATGGTGGGCCAGGTCAACGGCGTGTCGTATATCGCCTTCCTGGCCGCCGGCACCACCGCGTCCAGCGTGATGATGTCGGCCAGCTTCGAGTCGATGTATTCGGCCTTCTCACGCATGCACGTGCAGCGCACCTGGGAAGCGATCATGCATGCCCCGCTGACGCTGGGCGACGTGGTGCTGGGCGAAATCGCCTGGGCCGCCAGCAAGGCGGTGCTGTCCGGGCTGGCCATCATGCTGGTGGCGGGCGCGCTCGGCTATGCGCAGATGCCCGGCGCGCTGCTGGCGCTGCCGGTGATCGTGCTGGCCGGCATTGCCTTTGCCGCGCTGGCGATGATCGTCACCGCACTGGCGCCCAGCTACGACTTCTTCATGTTCTACCAGACCCTGGTGATGACGCCGATGCTGCTGCTGTCCGGCGTGTTCTTCCCGCTGGAACAGTTGCCCGAAGGCGTGCAGGCAGCCACCAAGGTGCTGCCGCTGGCGCATGCAGTGGCGCTGATCCGGCCACTGATGCTGGGCCGTCCGTCGGAGGATGTCGGCCTGCACCTGGCGGTGCTGGGCGCCTATGCGGTGCTGGCGCTGGTGGTGTGCCTCGTGCTGCTGCGCCGGCGGTTGCTGCGCTAAGAAACCATTTCACAATGAAGAAGGGGCGCGAAGGCTGCTGCCGGGCCTCAGGCGCTGCCCACCAGCTTGAGCCCGGCAATTCCGCACACGATCAGGCCGATGCAGGCCAGCCGCGCCGCGGTGGCGGGCTCATTGAAGAGTATGATGCCGAGGATCGCGGTGCCGACCGCGCCAATGCCGGTCCAGACCGCATAGCCGGTCCCGACCGGAATATGCCGCAGCGCCAGCGCCAGCAGCACCACGCTGATGGCCATGCCGATCAGCGTGATGACGCTGGGCACCAGCCGCGTAAAACCTTCGGTGTACTTGAGCCCGATCGCCCACACCACCTCGAACAGCCCTGCCAGGGCCAGCAGTGTCCATGCCATATCGATTTCTCGGATTGCGTCGTAGCGTGCGCAACGATAGCGGAGATTCCGCCACCTTGCAGCGCACCGTCCTGGCGCTGGCGGCCGCATGCGCCGCGGCGTCACTGGCCGGTTGCATGGTGATGGCTGTGGGCAGTGCCGCGGTGTCGACGGTGGCCACCGTCGGATCAGCCGCCGTCAGCGTGGCGACGACCGCGGTCAGCACCACCTACGACGTCACGGCCGCAGGCGTGAAGGCCGTGGCCGGCAGCGACGAACCCGCGCCGCCGCCGCCGCCGCCACAACCAGCACAGCCTGCGCAGTAAGCCCTCAGTCGCCCAGGCCGCGCAGCAGGTCGGCCTTCAGGTCCTCGACCGACTCCAGCCCCACCGCCAGGCGGATCAGCCCTTCGCCCACGCCCGCGGCCGCCTTGGCCTCGGGGCTCACGCGCGCGTGCGTGGTGGTGTACGGGTGCGTGATGGTAGTGCGGGTGTCGCCCAGGTTGCCGGTGATCGAGCACAGCCGGGTGTGGTCGATCACGCGCCAGGCATTGGCCCGCTGCTGCTCGGGCGTGGCGCCCTTCAGTTCGAACGACACGATCGCGCCGCCGCCGCTTTGCTGGCGCATGGCGATCTCATGCTGCGGGTGCGACTTCAGCGCCGGGTGGAACACGCGCGCCACCGCCGGGTGCGATTCCAGGAACTGCGCCAGCGCCAGCGCGCTGGCCGAATGGCGCTCCATGCGGATCGCCAGCGTCTCCATGCCCTTGAGCAGCACCCAGGCGTTGAATGCCGACAGCGTCGGGCCGGCGGTGCGCACGAACGGGAACACCTTGCCCATGATGAAGTCGTGCGTGCCCAGCACCGCGCCGCCCAGCACGCGGCCCTGGCCGTCGATATGCTTGGTGGCCGAATGCACCACGATGTCGGCGCCGAACTTCATCGGCTGCTGCAGCGCCGGCGAACAGAAGCAGTTGTCGACCACCAGCAGCGCGCCGGCGTCGTGCGCGATGTCGGCCACGGCGGCAATGTCGGCCACTTCGGTCAGCGGGTTCGACGGCGTTTCCAGGAAGAACAGCTTGGTGTTCGGGCGCACCGCGGCACGCCACGCGTTCAGGTCGCTCGGGTCGACGAAGGTGGTCTCCACGCCGAACTTCGAGAAGATATTGCCGAACAGCGTCATGGTCGAGCCGAAGATCGCGCGCGAGCTGACCAGGTGGTCGCCCGCCTGCATCGAAGACAGCACCACCGACAGGATCGCGCTCATGCCCGAGGCGGTCGCCATACAGGCCTGCGCGCCTTCCAGCGCAGCCAGGCGCGACTGGAACATCGACACCGTCGGGTTGGTGAAGCGCGAGTAGGTGAAGCCCTCTTCCGAGTTGGCGAAGCGTTCGGCGGCCTCGGCCGCGCTGTTGAAGCAGAAGCTCGAGGTCAGGTATATGGCCTCGGAGTGCTCCATGAATTCGCTGCGCAGCGTGCCGGCGCGCACGCCAAGGGTGTCGATGCCGAGCGATTCGGGGTTGAGCGGTTCGTTCATGCTGGTGGCGCGGTCGTACCCGCGCGAATGCGATGGTTTCGACAAGCTGCGCACCGGTCCGGTGGAGCGGCGCGCGGCCATGAAAAAAGCCCGTGCGATCGGGTGGTCGGATCGACGGGCTTGCTGTTCTGCGAATGGCCTTCGGCTTCAGGCTGAGGCGGCAGGCTTCCGGGAACCCCAGTGCGGCAAACGCTCTGCGCATCGGAAATCGTTGCTGACCGCCATCTCTTTAGCTGTTTCGGGCTGTACCCGCGTCCGCAAGCTGACTATCAAATCGACGCCCGGCCATGTTACGGCCGGGCTTCGCGTTAGTCAACGCGCACGAACGGGCAGACTCGCGCGGCGCGGCTTACTCGTTGCCGCCGGAGCGCTGCAGGTGCAGTTGCGAGCGCTCGGTGTCACCATTGGTGCCGTCGCGGTCGGCCTGGCTGCGCGCCGTTTCCAGGCGCTCCAGATAGGCCTCGTCGATATCGCCGGTGATATAGCGGCCATCGAAGCACGAAGCATCGAAGTCCTTCAGCGCCGGGTTGATGTCGCGCACGGCCTGCTTCATCGCTTCCACGTCCTGGTACACCAGCTTGTCCGCGCCGATGATCTTCGCGATCTCCTCGTGCGTGCGGCCATGGGCCACCAGCTCGCTGCGCGTCGGCATGTCGATGCCGTACACGTTGGGGTACTTCACCGGCGGCGCGGCCGAGGCGAAGATCACCTTGTTGGCGCCGGCGTCGCGCGCCATCTGCACGATCTCGAACGAGGTGGTGCCGCGCACGATCGAGTCATCGACGATCAGCACGTTCTTGCCCTTGAACTCCACGCCCATGGCGTTGAGCTTCTGGCGCACCGACTTCTTGCGCACCGCCTGGCCGGGCATGATGAAGGTGCGGCCGACGTAGCGGTTCTTGAAGAAGCCTTCGCGGTAATTCACGCCCAGGCGGTTGGCCACCTGCATCGCGGCCGGACGGCTGGAATCGGGAATCGGCATGACCACGTCGATGTCGCCGGCCGACACTTCCTGGCGGATCTTCTCGGCCAGGTAGTCGCCCATGCGCAGGCGCGCGTCATAGACCGGCACGCCGTCGATGCACGAATCCGGGCGGGCCAGGTAGACGTACTCGAAAATGCACGGCGTCAGCACCGCGTTCTCGGCGCACAGCTTGGTGTAGAGCTTGCCGTCCAGGTCGATGAAGATGGCCTCGCCCGGCGCCACGTCGCGCTCGAGCTTGTAGCCGATGCCTTCCAGCGCCACGGACTCGGATGCCACCATCCATTCCTTGCCGGTCGGGGTCTCGACGCTGCCCAGGCACAGCGGGCGGATGCCAAACGGGTCGCGCACCGCCAGCATGCCGTAGCCGGCGATCTGCGCGGCGATGGCGTAAGAGCCGCGCACGCGGCGGTGCAGGCCGCTGACCGCCGTGAAGATGGTGTCCGGGTCCAGCGCCATGCCGTTGCTGGCGCGCTGCAGCTCATCGGCCAGCACGTTCAGCAGCACTTCGGTGTCCGAATGCGTGTTGATGTGGCGGCGGTCGCGGCGGAACATCTCCTCGCGCAGCTGTTCCCAGTTGGTCAGGTTGCCGTTATGCGCCAGGATCACGCCATAAGGCGCGTTCACGTAGAACGGCTGCGCTTCTTCCTCGCTGGATGCCGAGCCGGCGGTCGGATAGCGCACCTGGCCGATACCTGCGGCGCCGGGCAGGCTGCGCATATTGCGGGTGCGGAAGACATCGCGCACCAGGCCGTTGGCCTTGTGCATGTGGAAAGTACTGCCGTTGGCGGTGGCGATGCCGGCAGCATCCTGTCCGCGATGTTGCAACAACAGCAGGCTGTCGTAAATCAATTGGTTGACAGGCGTGGCTGAAACCACACCGACGATACCGCACATTGCCAAGCTCCCAGGAAAGGCTTTGAATCAGGGGGCGCAGCCTGGTCCGGAAATCCCCCGGACCCAAAGGCCTGCGTACTACCGACCGGGCACCATGCCCGGTTTCATGTCTTGACGTACTTCGCCAGCTCCGGCGGCAGCCATGGCTTCACGGATTCCATGGCCTGCATCACATAGGGGCGGCTCACCGCGTCGCGCCAGAACGGTTCTTCCGGCAATTTCGTCAGGCTGGCCAGCGTGACCATCACCATCACCAGCAGCACGCCGCGCAGCAGGCCGAACATCAGTCCCAGCCCGCGGTCGGCAGGCTTGAGCCCGGTGCTCTCCAGCAACTGCCCGACCACCATGCCGGCCAGCGAGGCGCCCAGCACGGTGCCGATCAGCAGCACCACGAAGCCCAGCGCATGGCGCGCCAGCTCGCCGCCAGGGATCGACTCAGGCATCCAGCCCGCGGCCACCGCGCCATAGCGGAACGCCACCCAGAACGCCACCACCCAGCCGATCAGCGCCAGTACCTCGCGCACCAGGCCGCGCAGCACGCCGAGCACGCCCGAGGCCAGCAGGATGAAGACCACGGCATAGTCGAAGAAAGTCGGCTGCATCGTTCTCTTGCGGCCGGGCACAGGCGCCGGCCGTGCTCGCCTTACTGTTCCACGACCTTCGAGGTCAGTCCCACCGCGCGCACGCGCTTGTCGGCGGCGTCGGCGGCATCACGGTCGCTGAAGGGGCCGGCACGCAGCAGGATGCGCTCGCCATCGGCCAGCACTTTCTTTTCGACATAGGCCGGGACCTTGCTTGCCTTGAGCTTGGCCAGCCAGCCCTTCGCGCGCTCTTCGGAGGAGAAGGCGCCGATCAGGATCATGTACTTGCCGCTGCCCTGCTTCGCTTCCGGCTTGGCCTCGGCGCGCTGTGCGGGCTTCTCGGCGGCGGCAGTGGCCGCAGGTTTCGGCGTGCTGACGATTTCCTCACCCGCGTCCAGCGCCGCGGCATCATTTCGCGCGGCCTGCGCCGCCGGCGCGGGCGGCAGGGGGTCGGCCTTGCGCGGCTCGACACGGGGCTTCTGCGCCCCCTGCCCGCCTGCGACCTTGACCGAGACGTCCTCTGAAACCGGCCGTGGCTTGGTCTCGAACACGATCGGCAGCACGATCACGGCGGCCACCATCAGCACCACGGCGCCGATCAGGCGGCGGCGCGCACGCTGCTTCTGCGGGAATTCGGGGTCGAGCGTGTCGTCGGCATACTCGTCGGCCAGGCGGCGCGACGAGGCAATGCCTGCACCCGTGTCGGTGCGCTGGCGCCGCGCACGCTCGGGTGCCGGGTCGTTGCCCTTGCGGGAAGAAAACAGCGAAAGCAGGCCCATAGATTGGTTCGGTGCGACGGCCCTGTGGGGCCGCTCGTTGCGTTTGCCGCTCATTGATCGGCCAAGGCCGCCGGGGTTGCCAGTTCAGCGGGCGCCGGGGCGCCTGCTTCAGTTAGCCTGCGTGGCACGATAGGCCATCACGCCGGCGACGGTATAGAACGATCCGAAGACCAGAATTCTATCATTCTCGGTGGCTCGCTCGATGGCATCGCGGAATGCCGCCTCGGGGCTGGAAAAGCAGGCCGCAGTGGCGTCCGGGCCGGGGCGGAATCCGCCGGCTTCCAGCTTCGACAGCAGGTCCGCGGCGCTGGCCGCGCGGTCGGTCGGCAGGTCGCACAGGCACCAGTGGTCGACCTTGTCGGCCACATGCTGCAGCACCCCGGCGATGTCCTTGTCCTGCATCGCGCCGAATACGGCATAGGTGTAGCGGAAGAACCCCATATTCTCCAGATTCTGCCCCAGCGTGGCCGCCGCATGCGGATTGTGCGCCACATCGAGGATCACCGCCGGACGGCCCGGCAGCACCTGGAAACGGCCCGGCAGTTCGACGAAGGCCAGCCCGTTGCGCACCTCCTGCGCGCTCACTGGCAGGCGCGGGCGCATTGCCTGCAGCGCAGCCAGCGCGGCCGCCGCATTGAGCAGCTGGTTGGCGCCGCGCAGCGCCGGATAGCCCAGGCCGTTGAGCTTGCGGCCGCCGCCGCTCCAGTCCCACTGCTGACGCTCCTGGCCCTTGGCCGCCTGGAAATGGTAATCGCGGCCGACCAGCCACAATTCGGCGCCGACCGCTTCGGCGTGCGCCACCAGCGACTTGGGCGGCACCGGGTCCCCGCAGATGGCCGGCACGCCTGGGCGGAAGATGCCGGCCTTCTCGAAGCCGATCTCGTCGCGCGTGTGACCCAGGTACTGGGTATGGTCGATGTCGACGCTGGTGATGATCGCGCAATCGGTATCGATCACGTTGACCGCGTCCAGGCGCCCGCCCAGGCCCACCTCGAGGATCATCGCGTCGAGCCCGGCCGCGGCGAAGGCATGGATGATCGCCAGCGTGGTGAACTCGAAATAGGTCAGGCTGATCGGGTCGGCAAAGCTGGTGCGGGCGCGCTCGACCGCCTCGAAATGCGGCAGCAACTGCGCATCGGTGGCGATCTCGCCATTGATGCGGGCGCGCTCGTTGAACGAGATCAGGTGCGGCGAGGTATGGCAGCCCACCTTGTAGCCGGCCTCCAGCAGGATGCGCTCGAGCATCGCGCAGGTAGAGCCCTTGCCGTTGGTGCCGCCCACCGTGAACACCACGGCGTCGATGCGCAGCCCGAGAGCCTCCTTCACGCGCGTGATGCGCGCCAGGCCCATGTCGATGCCCACGGGATGGGCGGTTTCGAGATGGGCAAGCCATTCGGGGAGCGTATGGAAGACGGGCATGTGGAGTGCGAGGAAAAGCTGTTGCTACCAGATTTGGCCAGCCAGCGGCAAAGTCAAGGCCAGGCTTGCGCCCGGCCCCGATATAGCGACCGGGGCAGCCAAGAAAAGCGAAAGGCGCGTCAACCACCCGCGCCCTTGATCTGCCATGCAGACGTTGTTATGCCACCGCGTCGGCCGGCTGCTTCTGCAGCAGCGCCAGCAGCTGCGCCAGTTCCGCGCGCATCTTGCGGCGGTCGACGATCATGTCGATGGCGCCCTTGGTCAGCAGGAATTCCGAACGCTGGAAGCCTTCCGGCAGCTTCTCGCGCACGGTCTGCTCGATCACGCGCGGGCCGGCAAAGCCGATCAGCGCCTTGGGCTCGGCGATCACCACGTCGCCCAGGAAGGCGAAGCTGGCCGACACGCCGCCCATGGTCGGGTCGGTCAGCACGCTGATGAACGGCAGCCTGGCGGCGCTCAGCTGGTTCAGCATCGAGGTGGTCTTGGCCATCTGCAGCAGCGACAGCAGGCTTTCCTGCATGCGCGCGCCGCCCGTGGCGGTAAAGCAGATGAACGGCACCTTCTGCTCCAGCGCAGCCTGCGCGCCGCGCACGAAGCGCTCACCCACCACCGAGCCCATCGAACCGCCCATGAACTCGAACTCGAAGCAGCTCGCCACCACCGGGATGGTGTGGATGGCGCCGCCCATCACCACCATGGCATCGGTCTCGCCGGTGTCGTCCATGGCGGCCTTGATGCGGTCCGGGTACTTCTTGGAATCCTTGAACTTGAGTGCGTCGACCGGCACGATCTCCTGGCCGATCTCATAGCGGCCTTCGGCGTCCAGCAGCCCGTCCAAGCGCGCCCGGGCGCCGATGCGCATATGGTGGTCGCACTTGGGGCAGACGTGCAGGTTGGCCTCGACGTCGGTCCGGTACAGGGTGGACTCGCACGACGGGCACTTGACCCACAGCCCCTCAGGGATGCCCTTGCGGGTGCTGGGGTCGGTCTGTTGAATCTTGGGGGGCAGGAGTTTATCCAACCAGCTCATGAAAGCTCCTTTCGGATGACTGCGGTCCGCCGGCAAGCCCGGTGTCGGGACGCCTGTTGGCAGATGGCAGGGAATCAACCCGCGAATTTACCATGCCGGCCCCCTGACCTCGAAGCGCAACGCGCGATTTGAGCGCATTGACGCACTTTTTAAGCGCCACCAGGCCGGCATTACATCACTTCAACTATCCAGCGCCTGGCGGATCCCGGCGATAAACGCCTGCAGCGTCGCCACTGCCTGTTCGCGCGGCGTGTCCTCGAGCAGCTGCACCAGGCGGCTGCCGATCACCACGGCATCGGCCACGCTGCCGATCGCGCGCGCGGTCTGTGCGTCGCGGATGCCGAAGCCCACGCCCACCGGCAGGTTGGCGTGCTGCTTGATCAGCGGCAGGCGCGCCGCCACGCTGTGCAGGTCAATCGCGGCCGAGCCGGTCACGCCCTTGAGCGACACGTAGTACAGGTAGCCGCTGGCCACGCGCGCCACGGCCTCGATGCGGGCATCGGTCGAGGTCGGCGCCAGCAGGAAGATCGGGTCCATGCCGTTGTCGCGCATCAGCGTGGCGAACGACTCGCACTCCTCGGGCGGATAGTCGACCACCAGCACGCCGTCCACGCCGGCTTCGCGCGCGGCAGTGGCAAAGGCCTGCTCGCCCATGCACTCGATCGGGTTGGCATAGCCCATCAGCACCACCGGGGTGTCGGCATTGGTCTGGCGGAACTCGCGCACCCACTGCAGCACCTGGGTCAGCGACACGCCTTGCGCCAGCGCGCGCTCGGAGGCGCGCTGGATCACCGGGCCGTCGGCCATCGGGTCCGAGAATGGCACGCCCAGTTCGATCACGTCGGCGCCGCCCGCCACCAGCGCATGCATCAGCGCCACGGTCAGGCCGGGCTCTGGATCGCCGGCGGTGATGAACGGAATCAGGCCCTTCTTCTGCTGCGCGGCCAGTGCCGCGAACGTCTTCTGGATACGGGACATATCAGGGAATCAGGTGAGGCCGCGGCGCCGGCGAGACATCGTCGTTGGCGGCGGCCAGGGTTGGGGTGGCGGCAGGCTCGGCCGCTGCATTCGTGACGGCAAGGGCCGCGGCGGCGGCAGACACGCGATCGCACGCCACCTGCACATACTCCGGATTGATCTCGAAGCCGGCAAAGCGCCGTCCGTGGCGCAGGCAGGCCACCGCGGTGGTGCCGCTGCCGGCGAACGGGTCCAGCACCAGGCCGCCCGGCGGACAGCTTGACAGCACCATGCGCTCGACGATCTCCAGCGGTTTCTGCGTCGGATGGTTGGCGCGCTCCGGGTCC
This sequence comes from Cupriavidus sp. UYPR2.512, assembly GCF_000379565.1. Lineage (NCBI taxonomy): Bacteria > Pseudomonadati > Pseudomonadota > Betaproteobacteria > Burkholderiales > Burkholderiaceae > Cupriavidus > Cupriavidus sp. UYPR2.512. Next base: position 390,976 of record NZ_KB902853.1, read on the forward strand.
TGGCGGTGGATGCGCGACACGCTCCACAGGTCCTTCGGGTTGTAGCCCACCTCCAGCCACTTCTTGCCTTCGAAACGCGGACGGCTGCGCGCCTTCTTGGTCTCGGGGTCGTAGGGAATGCGGACCGGGTCGAGATCAAAGTAGTAGTCGCGCGCGCGGGCAAAAAAGCCGATGTTGTCGTGCACCGACGAGAACTTGCGCGTGGTGCCGCCCATGCTGGGCACGCGGCGGTCCCAGATGATCTCGTTGATCATGGTCAGCCGCCGCTTGAGCATCACGAACAGCTCCGGCGAATACTGCCAGGTGCAGAACAGGTAGAGCGTGCCCCTGGGCGCGAGCTTGGGCACGACCGCGTTCATCCAGCGCTCGGACCAGTCGAGATACTCCTGGCCCGACAGCAGGTCGGAATCGTTGCCGTAGTCCTTGCCCAGCCCGTAGGGCGGATCGGCGACGATCAGGTCGACCGAGCCGTCCGGCAGGCGGGCAATGCCCTCGAACATGTCTTCCTGGAACAGGCGCAACTGGGCGGAATCGGGCGCGCCGGACGCATCCGGCGCGCCTGCGCCGCCCACGGAAAGTCCGGTCGGAGGCAGCGCGCGCATCAGAGCTTGAGCCCCGCGCGCTCGGCCACGGTGTGCATGTCCTTGTCGCCGCGGCCGGACAGGTTCACCAGCAGCAGCTTGTCCTTGGGCAGCGTCGGCGCCAGCTTGCAGGCATAGGCGATGGCGTGGCTCGATTCCAGCGCGGGGATGATGCCCTCGATGCGGCAGCAGTCGTGGAAGGCCTTGAGCGCTTCTTCATCCGTGATCGGCACGTACTGCGCGCGGCCACTGTCCTTGAGCCAGGCATGCTCGGGGCCCACGCCCGGGTAGTCCAGGCCGGCCGACACCGAATGCGTCTCGATGATCTGGCCGTTGGCGTCCTGCAGCAGGTAGGTGCGGTTGCCGTGCAGCACGCCCGGCGTGCCGCCGGTCAGCGAAGCCGCATGGCGGCCGGTGTCCAGGCCGTCGCCGGCGGCTTCCACGCCGATCAGCTGCACGTCCTGGTGCTCGATGTACGGGTAGAAGATGCCCATGGCGTTGGAGCCGCCACCCACGCAGGCGATCACGGCATCGGGCTGGCGGCCGGTCATTTCCGGCATCTGCACCTTGGCTTCCTCGCCGATCACGCACTGGAAGTCGCGCACCATCATCGGGTACGGGTGCGGGCCGGCCACGGTGCCGATGATGTAGAAGGTGTTCTCGACGTTGGTGACCCAGTCGCGCATGGCTTCATTGAGCGCGTCCTTGAGCGTGCGCGAGCCGCTTTCCACCGGCACCACGGTGGCGCCCAGCAGCTTCATGCGGTAGACGTTGGCGGCCTGGCGCTTGACGTCCTCGGCCCCCATGTAGACCACGCACTCCATGCCGAAGCGCGCGGCGATGGTGGCCGTGGCCACGCCATGCTGCCCTGCCCCGGTCTCGGCGATCACGCGCGGCTTGCCCATGCGCTTGGCCAGCAGCGCCTGGCCGATCACGTTGTTGATCTTGTGCGCGCCGGTATGGTTCAGGTCTTCGCGCTTGAAGTAGATCTGCGCGCCGCCGAGCGTCTCGCTCCAGCGCTGCGCGTGGTAGATCGGCGACGGGCGGCCGACAAAGTGCTTCAGTTCGCGGCGGTATTCGGCGTCGAACTCCGGATCCTTCTGGTAGCGCGCATAGGCCTCGCGCAGCTCATCGAGCGCGTGGACCAGTGTTTCGGACACGAAGGTGCCGCCATAGGGGCCGAAATGGCCACGGGAATCGGGCAAGTCGTACATGTCTAGACTCTTCGGAACAGCGGCCTTGCCTCATCCGGCAAGGGCGCATGGTTGACTGCGATGCGTGTGCGCGCATGCGGCAGGCCACGGGCGGCATGGGGAAAGACACGGGAGACGGCCCGGCTCATCCTGCCTCGGCACTGCGCACAGCACGCACGAACGCGGCGATGCGGGCGTGGTCCTTCACGCCCTTGGCGGCCTCTACCCCGCTGCTGACGTCCACAGCGTAGGGCCGCACGCGTTCAATCGCGCCAGCGACGTTTTGCGCGTTCAACCCACCACTCAAAACGATGCGAGGAGCGCCGCTTGCGTTCGGGTTGCCGGTAGCTAGTACCGGGGGAGTAGGCGGAAGCCATGCCGGGGGAATCAGGGTCCAGTCGAAGACGTGGCCGCCACCGCCGTAGCCTTCGACGAAGGCATCGAGCAGCAAGGCAGCGGCATCACGGTATTGATCGGCAAATTCTACCAAATCGAGGCCCTGGCGCACACGGGCGGCGCGCAGGAACGGCAGCCGGCAGCGTTGCGACGCCTGCGAGCAGAACTGCGGGGTCTCGTCGCCGTGCAGCTGCAGCAGCGTCAGCGGCACGCGCTCGGCCACATGGGCGATGTCTTCCAGGTCGGCATTGACGAACAGCCCGGTGATCGCCACAAATGGCCCGGCGGCCTCGGCCAGCGCCGCGGCGCGCGCCACGTCGACGTAGCGCGGGCTGTTCGGGTAGAACACCAGCCCGATGGCGTCGGCGCCGGCGTCCACGGCGGCGCGCACGTCGTCCTCGCGCGTCAGGCCGCAGATCTTGATGCGGGTGCGGGCCGGTATGTGCACTGTGCTGCCCGCCGTGCTACCTTCGGCGGCCTCAGGCTGCGTCATCGAACACTCCATGGAACAGGCTCGCGGACGGATCGGCCGCGGGGATCTGGTAAGGATCAGGATACTTGACGCCGACCAGGTAGAGGCCGTCCGGCATGAAGGTCGGCGCCGCCAGCTTGCGCTCGCGCCCGGCCAGCACCTGCGCCAGCCACTGCGCCGGGTAGCGTCCGCGCCCCACCGCCACCAGGCAGCCCATCAGGTTGCGCACCATGTGGTGCAGGAAGGCGCTGGCGCGAAAGCGCAGGAACACCCAGTTGCCGTCATCCTTGATGGTGACGTCGTACATGGTCTTGACCGGCGACTTGGCCTGGCATTCGGCGGCGCGGAAGGCAGAGAAATCATGCTCGCCGAGCAGGCACGCGGCGGCCTCGCGCATGGCGTCGACATCCATCCGCTGGCCCGGCGGCAGCATCTGATAGCCGGCGCGGCCGTGCACCAGCGGCACGCGGTGCGGCCCGGTGTAGAGCGCGTAGTAGTACATGCGCTCGAACGCCAGGAAACGGGCGTGGAAACCCTGGTCAACCGGCAGCGCCCATTGCAGCGCGATCGACGGCGGCAGGAACGCGTTGACGCCGCGCACCCAGGAAAATGGCTCGCGCTCAAGCACCGTGTCCAGGTGGATGACCTGGCCGAGCGCATGCACGCCGGTATCGGTGCGCCCCGCCACGGTGGTCAGCAGGCGCACCCCGGCAAAGCGCTCGATGGCGTTTTCCAGGTGATCCTGCACGGTATTGCGGTGCGGCTGCGACTGCCAGCCGGAAAAGGCGGCGCCGTCGTAGTGCAGGCCAAGAGCGATGCGATTCATATCAGGGGATCAGGCAAGGCGGCGGGTACGTCCAGGCGCAGTGGTTCACGCCCGGTCCGCCGAAAAAGCAAATGCGCCGGAAGGGACGCTTCCGGCGCATCGCTTCAGGCCGCGACAGCGCGTGCCGCGGCCGGACCGTCAATGATAGCTCAGGCCACTTCCAGCAGCAGCGAACGGGCCTCCGCCTGCAGCGGATCCTGCGACTGTTCGACCACTTCCTGCAGCAGTTCGCGCGCACCTTCCTTGTCGCCGATCTCGATATAGGCACGAGCCAGGTCAAGCTTGATCTGCATGTCCCGCCCGCCGTCCACGCCGTCGACCGACAGCGTGCTCGGCGCCCCCCCGTGCGTGAGGTCGCCGCCGGTCTCAGGCGCCACGCGCGACAGGTCAATCGGCTCGGCCAGCTTGCCGTCGCGCAGCATGGTGGTGGCGGGCAGCGGCATGGTGGCCTCGTCCAGCACATCCTTGCCGCGGGCGTCGGCTTGCGCGGCGCTGCCCAGGTCAAGCGACAGCCCCGACATGTCGAACTCCAGCGGACGGCCGCGGGTCGGCGTGTCAAGGGTGGGCACGTCGTCGGCAAGCGGGTCGACGCCGGTGCCGGGCAGGCCGAGATCCAGGCGCACCGGCTCGCCGGCGTCGTGCGCGTCAGCGCCAAACACCATCGCCGCGGAAGCAGGCGCCACGATCGGCTCGCCGGCCGCAGGGGCCGGGAAGGCATCCAGCGGCAGCGCCAGGTCACCCAGCGACGGCTCCAGCCGCGCGATCGAGGCCGGATTCTGCGACGGGTCCTGGGTGCGCCACTGGTCGGTTGCCGGCGATGTCGTATCCGGCCCCGCCGCTTCGGGCGTCACCGCCAGGAAGAGCGCGTTGCCCGGCTCGAGCGCGCGCCCCATTTCTGCTGCCTTCAGCCATTCCGCCCCGTGTCCGCCGGTCTGGGCGAACATTTCTTCTGCAATCACGCGGAAACCTTCCACATCCTGTCTGTTGCTGTAAATCTCCAGGAGCTTGAGCCGCACCGGCTGCTGCTCCGGGTTCCTCTCCAGGGCTTCGCGCAGGATCTCCTCCGCCTGCACATCACGCCCATAAGCGATATAGACCTCGGCCTCGGCGATCGGGTCGACTTCGTTGGCTTCCGGCGTGTTGTTGCCGATGCGGAAGTCCGCGCCGAACACGCTGTGCTGCGAGGTGTCGACGCTCTGTCCCCCGGCCGTGCCGAACAGCGAATTGGCACCGGCCATCACCGTGCTTTCCTGCGACAGGATGCTGTCGCCGAAGCCGGTCGCCTCGCCCGCCTTCTGCTGCTGGCGGCGGCGGCGGTAGATCGCATAGACGCCGAGCAGCGCCACCAGCAGGCCACCGCCGGGCAGCAGCATGGGGTTGGCCAGCAGGCCATCGATGAACGACGGTTCGGGCACCGGCGCGGGCTGGGCCACCACCACCGGCGGGCGCTTGGCTGCGGGGGCCGATGCGGGGGCCGCGTCCTGCGCAGCGTTGGCAGGGACGGCGGCGGCCGGCTGCGAGGCCGGGACGGCTGCCACGGCGGAGGCCGGCGCCAGCGCCACGGCGTCCGCGGCGCTGGCGCCGGCCGTTGCCGGGGCGCTGGCTGCGGTCGCCGCAGCCGTCGCGGCGGCGGCAGCGACCGGGGCCGGGGCCACGGCATCGGCCTTCGGCGGCTGGGCCGCCACCACTGTCGGCGCCGCCGCCGCGGCCTTGGCCGCGGCGTCAGCCTTTTCCTTCTCGGCCAGCACCGTCTGGTTGGCCTGGCTCAGCTTGGCGATCTCGGCGTTCTTCAGCTCGAGCAGCTTCTGCATGTCGCCGACGTTCTTTTCCAGCTGCGCCAGGCGGGCTTGCGCCTCCTTGAGTTCACGCTCGCGCGCGACGCCTGCTTCGGCCTTGGCCGCGGCGTCGGCCTGCGCGCCACGCGCGGCCTTGCTGAGCTTCAGTTCATCGCGCGGGCCGTCGGTCGGGGCGGCCTGCTCCTGCACCCGGGCAGTCACGTTGCCGGACTGCTGGCGGCCGCTGTCGGGCACGACCGACTTGGCCGCGGCAGCGCTGGCCAGCCGGCTGCGGTAAGCATCGAAGCCCTGTGTGCGCGCCACCACCTCGCGGCGGGCGGCCTTGGGTGCGACGGCTTGCGCCTGCTGCTGGGTCGGGACCTGCAGCACCGCGCCACTGCGCAGCCGGTTCATGTTGCCGCCGATAAAGGCGTTGGGGTTGTTGCGGTAGAGCGCCACCAGCATCTGGTCCAGCGAGACCGATTCCTGGCCTTGCACGGCTTCGCCGGCGATGGCGTAGAGCGTGTCGCCGCGCTGCACGGTGTAGCCGCCGCCGGGTGCCATTTCGGTGCTGCCGCTGGCGGCTGGCGCCGGCGCTCGCTTCGCGCTCTGGCGGGCCGGGCGCGCGGGCGCGGCTGGCCTGGCTGCCTCGGCAGCCGCGGCGGGTGCAGCTTGCTGCGCCGGCGCAGGCTGCGGCGCAATGGCGGGTGCGGGTGCCGGTGCCGCCGCATCCGGCGTCGCCGCCTGCATCACCGTCGCTGGCGAAAAGGTCTGGTTCGAAGGCTTGGCCCCGGCAGGGTCAAGCAGGAAGGTATAGGCGCGTGAGACCTTGCCGCTGGCCCAGCTCATGTCGACCAGGATGTCGACAAAGGGCTCGCTGATCGGCTGGCTGGAGCGGACCCTGGCCACATAGCTGCCGTTCGGGCGGCGCTCCACCTCCAGCCGCAGGCTGCTGACGGCAGGCAGGTAGGTCAGCCCGGCCGCGGCATACGCCGATGGCGACGCCAGCTTGACATTGAGCCCGGCGGCCTCTTCGGCACTGACCCCACTGATGTCGATCTCAGCCTGCAGCGGCTGCCCCAGATTCGACTGAACCCGCAATTGCCCGAACCCCGCGGCATATGCGGCCGGCTGCGCGAGCAGCAGGCCCAGTGCCGTGACGGCCAGCGTTGACCAGCGCTGACGGACAGTAGGCGCATCTTTCCGGCGATGTTGGCTCACACTCACCTTATGCTCCGTTATGTTTTAGTAGCGATATGAATCGACAAACCGACCCCATAAACCAGGTCCGCCAGGCTGGCGGGACATTCTGAACGCATCCCTTGACCAGCCCGCGCGCAGGCGCTGACCCCTGCGGGCCCGGGCGCATGTCGGCGTATTGTGACGCATCGCCCGTTAGAATAGGCGCCCGGATACAACAACGCCGCGCATGGGCGCGGCGTTGTCGGCAAAGCGGTGCTTTCTGTTGCCTGGCTGCAACGGACGCAACCAGGCGCTTCCCATCAGGACTCGATCAGGATACGCAGCATGCGGCGCAGCGGCTCGGCCGCGCCCCACAGCAACTGGTCGCCCACGGTGAAGGCGGACAGGTACTCGCCGCCCATCTGCATCTTGCGCAGGCGGCCGACCGGGATGGTCAGCGTGCCGGTCACGGCAGCGGGCGTCAGGTCGGTCATGCTGGCCTCACGCGTATTCGGCACCACCTTGGCCCACGGGTTGTGGGCGGCCAGCATGCCTTCGATCTCATCCAGCGGCACATCCTTGCGCAGCTTGATGGTCAGCGCCTGCGAGTGGCAGCGCATGGCACCGATGCGCACGCACAGGCCGTCCACGGCGATCGGCGTGGCGCCGGTCGCGCCCAGGAAGCCCTCGCCGCGGCCCAGGATCTTGTTGGTCTCGGCACCGCCCTTCCATTCTTCCTTGGACTGGCCGTTGCCCAGGTCCTTGTCGATCCAGGGAATCAGGTTGCCGGCCAGCGGCACGCCGAACTGCCTGGTTTCATCGGCCGACAGGCCGTGCTGGGTCGCCAGGATCTGGCGGTCGATTTCCAGGATGGCCGAGGCCGGGTTGTCCAGCAGCGGCTTGACCGAGGCGTTCAGCGTGCCGAACTGGGTCAGCAGTTCGCGCATGTGCTGCGCGCCGCCGCCCGAGGCCGCCTGGTACGTCATCGAGGTCATCCACTCGATCAGGTCGGCCTGGAACAGGCCGCCCAGGCCCATCAGCATGCAGCTGACCGTGCAGTTGCCGCCGACGAAATTCTTCACGCCCTTGGACAGCGCGTCCTTGATCACGCCCTGGTTGACCGGATCGAGCACGATGATGGCATCGTCCTTCATACGCAGCGACGACGCCGCATCGATCCAGTAGCCCTTCCAGCCAGCCGCGCGCAGCTTGGGGAAAACCTCGTTGGTGTAGTCGCCGCCCTGGGCGGTCACGACCACGTCGCACTTCTTCAGCGCTTCGATGTCATTGGCATCTTTCAGCGTGGTTTCGTTCTTCGCCATGGCGGGCGCCTTGCCGCCGGCATTGGACGTGCTGAAGAAGACGGGCTCGATATGGTCGAAATCACGCTCTTCCTGCATGCGCTGCATCAGGACGCTGCCGACCATTCCCCGCCAACCGACGAGACCTACAATCATGACTTACCTCGATGTGATTTGAACTTCCCCGCCATTTTCCTCGCCCGGCGTGGCTGCGCGGGGAAGACGGGCAGGCACGACGAACGGATCTAGGCGATCGCGGTTTTAATAATGGTTTTAATCGTCGTTGCAGATTGGCCGAGCGAAATCGTGCCGACCGGGCCGCGGGTAGCGGTCAGGGCGACAACAGCAGTCAGGGTGGACTGGGAAAATCGGGCCATCCGCAGAGTCTACACGATTTTGCGGCGCTGCCGCAGCGTGGAAATAAGGGACAAATAAAACCAGGGCACCGCATTTGCGGTGCCCTTTCAGCGTGTGACTTACAGTGCCGCCAGCACCGCATCACCCATCTCGCGGGTACCGACCTGCTTGCAGCCCGGCGTCAGGATGTCGCCGGTGCGGTAGCCCTGGGCCAGCACCTGCTTGACCGCGTTCTCGATGCGGTCCGCCTGCCCGGCACGGTTCAGCGAGTAGCGCAGCATCATCGCCGCCGACAGGATGGTGGCCAGCGGATTGGCCACGCCCTTGCCGGCGATGTCCGGCGCCGAGCCGTGCGACGGTTCGTACAGGCCCTTGTTGTTGGCGTCCAGCGACGCCGACGGCAGCATGCCGATCGAGCCGGTCAGCATGGCGGCCTCGTCCGACAGGATGTCGCCGAACATATTGCCGGTGACGATCACGTCGAAGCTCTTGGGTGCCTTGACCAGCTGCATGGCTGCGTTGTCGACATACATGTGCGACAGCTCGACCTCCGGGTACTCCTTGTGCACCTCGATCACGATGTCCTTCCAGAACTGGAAGGTCTCGAGCACGTTGGCCTTGTCGACGCTGCACAGCTTCTTGCCGCGCTTGGCCGCGGCCTGGAACGCCACATGGGCGATCCGGCGGATTTCCGGCTCGCTGTAGCGCATGGTGTCGAAGGCTTCGCGCGCGCCCTTGAACAGGCCGTCCGGCGCTTCGCGCACGCCGCGCGGCTGGCCGAAGTAAATGTCGCCGTTCAGTTCGCGCACGATCAGGATGTCCAGGCCGGCCACCAGCTCGGGCTTCAGGCTCGAGGCACCGGTCAGTTCCGGGTAGCAGATCGCCGGACGGAAGTTGGCGAACAGCTGCAGGTGCTTGCGCAGGCCCAGGATGGCCTGCTCCGGACGCAGCGGGCGATCCAGGCTGTCGTACTTCCAGTCGCCCACGGCGCCGAACAGGATGGCATCGGCTTCCTTGGCCAGCTTCAGGGTGTTTTCCGGCAGCGGATGGCCTTCGGCCTCGTAGCCGGCGCCGCCCACCGGGGCGGTTTCCAGTTCAAACTTCTCGTCGAGCGCGTTCAGGACCTTGACGGCCTCCGCGACGATTTCGGGACCGATGCCGTCACCCGGCAGGACTGCGATCTTCATTGTTGTCTTTCCTCGTAGAGCCTTATCCGACCAGGCGGTTGTTCAGCCACGGCATCTTCGCCACGCGCTCGGCTTCATAAGCCTTGATCTTGTCGGCGTGGCGCAGGGTCAGGCCGATATCGTCAAAACCATTCAGCATGCAGTACTTGCGGAACGGGGCGATGTCGAACTCGTAGCCCTGGCCCGACGGCGTGAGCACAACCTGCTTGTCCAGGTCGATGGTCAGCTGGTAGCCGTTGAACGCGTTGGTCTCGTTGAACAGGTGATCGATCTGCTGCTCGCTCAGCGCCACCGGCAGCAAGCCGTTCTTGTAGCAGTTGTTGAAGAAAATATCGGCGAAGCTCGGCGCGATCACGGCGCGGAAGCCGTATTGCGTCAGCGCCCACGGCGCATGCTCGCGCGAGCTGCCGCAGCCGAAGTTGCGGCGCGCCAGCAGGATCGACGCGCCCTGGTAGCGCGGCTGGTTCAGCACGAAGTCCGGGTTCAGCGGACGCTTGCTGTTGTCCATGCCGGGCTGGCCCACATCCTTGTAGCGCCACTCGTCGAACAGGTTGGGGCCGAAGCCGGTGCGCTGGATCGACTTCAGGAACTGCTTCGGGATGATGGCGTCGGTATCGACGTTTTCGCGGTCGAGCGGCGCTACGAGGCCGCTATGTACGGTGAATTTGTCCATGTCTCTTTCCTTGCTTCCTCAGCCCAGCTTGCGGATATCGACGAAATGGCCTTCGATGGCGGCGGCCGCTGCCATCGCCGGGCTCACCAGGTGCGTGCGCCCGCCCGCGCCCTGGCGGCCTTCGAAGTTGCGGTTCGAGGTCGAGGCGCAACGCTCGCCCGCATCGAGGCGGTCGGCATTCATGGCCAGGCACATCGAGCAGCCCGGCTCGCGCCATTCAAAGCCGGCGGCCTTGAAGATCTGGTCCAGGCCTTCGCGCTCGGCCTGTTCCTTGACCAGGCCCGAACCCGGCACCACCATCGCCAGCTTCACGTTGGCAGCAACCTTGCGGCCCAGCTTCTGCACCACCCACGCGGCGGCGCGCATGTCTTCGATGCGGCTGTTGGTGCAGGAACCGATGAAGACCTTGTCGATGTTGATGCTCTCGACCGGCACGTTGGGCTGCAGGCCCATGTATTCCAGCGCGCGCTCCATGGCGTTGCGCTTGTTCGGGTCCTTTTCCTTCTCGGGGTCCGGCACGCGGTCTTCAATGCTGATCACCATTTCCGGCGAGGTGCCCCAGGTCACCTGCGGACGGACGCCTTCGGCGCGCAGCTCGACCACCTGGTCGAACTTGGCCCCGGCATCCGAATGCAGCGTGCGCCAGTAGGCCACGGCCTGCTCCCACTCCACGCCCTGCGGCGCGTAGGGGCGGCCCTTCACGTATTCGAGCGTGACGTCGTCCACTGCCACCAGGCCGGCGCGCGCACCGGCTTCGATCGCCATGTTGCAGACCGTCATGCGGCCTTCCATGGTCAGGTCGCGGATGGCCGAGCCGGCAAATTCGATGGTGTAGCCGGTGCCGCCCGCGGTGCCGATCTTGCCGATCACGGCCAGCACGATGTCCTTGGCGGTGCAGCCGCGCGGCAGCTTCCCTTCCACCTTGACCAGCATGTTCCTGGCCTTCTTGCCCAGCAGCGTCTGCGTGGCCAGCACGTGCTCCACCTCGGAGGTGCCGATGCCGTGCGCCAGCGCGCCGAACGCACCATGCGTGCTGGTATGCGAGTCGCCGCACACCACGGTCATGCCCGGCAGCGTGGCGCCCTGCTCCGGCCCGATTACGTGCACGATGCCCTGGCGGTGGTCGTTCATCTTGAACTGGGTAATGCCAAAGCTGTCGCAGTTCGCATCCAGCGTATCGACCTGGAGCTTCGACACCGGATCGGCAATGCCCTGGCTGCGGTCGGTGGTCGGCACGTTGTGGTCCGACACGGCCAGGTTGGCGCTGATGCGCCATACCGGACGCTGCGCCAGCTTCAGCCCTTCGAACGCCTGCGGGCTGGTCACTTCATGCAGCAGGTGGCGGTCGATATAGAGCAGCGTGGTGCCGTCTTCCTCGACGTGGACGGTGTGGTCATCCCAGAGTTTGTCGTAGAGCGTCTTGGCCATGATGCGATGGCGGCCCGGAGGACCGATCCTTTGCAGGAGAGGCCTGCGGTGACCGCGCAGTAGTTTGCAGGGGTTTTATTCGCTTCGGTCGCGGTGGCGAGCGGGTGGCGATAGCGATGATCGCGCCGGAAGCCGCCTGAAGCGAGCGTTATTTCAAGCGTTGCTGCAATGCTTGACTTGGCAATCGATTATGCCACAGGGGGTGCGGCACCCAGCCCCCTGCCCGGCCCGGGCGGCGGCTGCAATGTAATGTGATTGGCGAAAGGGGGATTTCGCGGATGGCGAAAAGGAAAAGGCCGCCGCCCCGCCTGGGGGCGGCGGCCTCTCAGAATCAGCCGCCCAGGTAGGCGGCCTTGATCCGGTCGTTGGCCAGCAGGTTGGCGCCGGTATCGGCCAGCACCACCTTGCCGGTTTCGAGCACATAGCCGCGGTCCGCGACCTGCAGTGCCTTGTTGGCATTCTGCTCGACCAGGAACACAGTGACGCCTTCGTCACGAATGGTGCGGATGATGTCGAAGATCTGCGCGATGATCAGCGGCGCCAGCCCAAGCGTGGGCTCGTCCAACAGCAGCAGGCGCGGCCGGCTCATCAGCGCGCGGCCGATCGCCAGCATCTGTTGCTCGCCGCCCGACATGGTGCCGGCGCGCTGGCTGGCGCGCTGGTTCAGGCGCGGAAACAGCTTGAAGACGTGCTCGATGCCCGCCTCGATCTCGTCGCGCCTGGCGAAGAAAGCGCCCATCTTCAGGTTCTCCAGCACCGTCAGGCTCGGGAACACGCGCCGGCCCTCGGGCGAGATCGCCATGCCCAGGCGCATGATCTCGTGCGTGGACCGGTTGGTGATGTCCTGCCCTTCGAACGTCACGCGCCCGCTGGACGCGCGCGGCGTGCCGCACACGGTCATCATCAGCGTCGTCTTGCCGGCGCCGTTGCTGCCGATCAGGGTGACGATCTCCCCCTTGTTGACTTCGATCGATACGCCCGACAGCGCCTCGACGGCGCCGTAGTGGGTATGGACCTGTTCCAGCTTCAGCATCAGTCCTCTCCCAGGTAGGCCTTGATCACGCGCGGGTCGTTGCGCACTTGGTCCGGCTTGCCAGTCACGATCGGCTTGCCGTGCTCCATCACCAGGATGCGGTCGGAGACGCCCATCACCAGGCTCATGTCGTGCTCGATCAGCAGCACGGCAATGCCGAACTCGCGCCGCAGTTGGTCGATCAGCTGCTGCAGCTCGATCTTCTCCTGCGGGTTCAGGCCGGCCGCCGGCTCGTCCAGCATCAAGAGGCGCGGCTTGGTGATCATGCAGCGTGCGATCTCCAGCCGGCGCTGGTGGCCATACGACAGCGTGCCGGCCTCGCGGTTGGCGACCTTGGCCAGGCCCATCCGCTCGAGCCAGACCGCGGCGCGCTCCAGCGCCTCGCGCTCGGCACGGCGGTACGCCGGGGTGGCAAAGAGCCCGCGCAGGATGCCGGACTGCACCTGCAGGTGCTGCGCGACCAGCAGGTTTTCCACCACCGTCAGCGACTTGAACAGGCGGATGTTCTGGAAGGTGCGCACCAGGCCCTGGCGCGCCACCTGGTGGCTGGGCAGGCCGGCGATGGCGTGGCCGTCCAGCGTGACCTCGCCCGCGCTAGGCTTGTAGAAGCCGCCCACGCAGTTGAACACGGTGGTCTTGCCGGCGCCGTTGGGGCCGATGATGGCGAAGACCTCGTCGCGCTTCACATTGAAATCGATACCGTCGACCGCCAGCAGGCCGCCGAAGCGCATCTGCAGGCCGGAGACCTTCAGCAGTTCTGCCTTTGTACTCATCGCCGCATTCATCGGGGAAGCTCCACGTGCGGGCGGCTCGCGGGCAGCAGGCCCTGCGGACGCCACATCATCATCAGCACCATCACCAGGCCGAAGATCAGCATGCGATATTCGGCAAAGCCGCGCGCCACCTCGGGCAGCGCGGTCAGCAGGATCGCCGCCAGGATCACGCCCAGCTGCGAGCCCATGCCGCCCAGCACCACCACGGCCAGCACCAGCGCCGATTCGATGAAGGTGAACGATTCCGGATTGACCAGCCCCTGGCGCGCCGCGAAGAACGCGCCGCCGATGCCGGCGAACGATGCGCCCAGCGTGAACGCCGACAGCTTGATGCGGGTCGGATTCAGGCCCAGCGAACGGCAGGCGATCTCGTCTTCGCGCAGTGCCTCCCAGGCGCGGCCCATCGGCATGCGGATCAGGCGGCTGGTCACGAACAGCGTGAAGCCCACCAGCAGCAGCGCGATCAGGTAGAGCAAGATCACCATGTGCTGGCTGCTGTAATCCAGGCCAATCAGTTCATGGAAGGTCCTGGCGCCGTCCACGCTCGCACTGCGCGCCATCTCGATGCCGAACACAGTGGGCTTCGGGATGCCCGAGACGCCGTCCGGGCCGCCGGTCAGGCTGGTCAGGTTATTGGCCAGCAGGCGGATGATCTCGCCGAAGCCCAGCGTCACGATGGCGAGGTAGTCGCCACGCAGCCGCAGCACCGGGAACCCCAGCAGGAAGCCGAAGGTGGCCGACATCGCCGCGGCGATCGGCAGGCATTCCCAGAAGCCCAGTCCGAAGTGCTGGTTGAGCAGCGCATAGGTATAGCCGCCGATCGCGTAGAAGCCGACATAGCCCAGGTCAAGCAGGCCGGCATAGCCCACCACGATATTCAGGCCCAGCCCCAGGATCACGTAGATCAGCGCCAGCGTGGCCACGTCCACCGCGCCGCGCGAGCCGAAAAACGGCCACACCAGCCCGACCGCAAGCAGCACCCACACCGCCACGCGCTGCTCGCGCGCCCCGAGTTGCGGCACCGACGGCAGGCGCACGGCGCTGCCGGCACGCGACAGCAGCGGCTTGAACAACTGGAACAGGAACACCGCCGCCACGGCGATCCACACCGGCCGCCAGTGCGGCTCGAGCACTACCTTGTAGCCCTCCAGCTTGAGCTGCAGGCCCAGGATGGGAATTGTGAGGATGGCCGTCATCACGGCCGCGAAGATCGCGTTCTTCAGCGATTGCCCGGGCGCGGCCGCGCGGACGGCTTGCCCCGCAGGCATCGCGCTAATTTTGTTGGTCATGGTCTCCTCCTCCCTCAGACCTTTTCGACATCAGGCTTGCCCAGCAGCCCGGTCGGACGGAACAGCAGCACCAGCACCAGCAGGCTGAACGCGACCACGTCCTTGTACTCGGCCGGCATATAGCCCGAGGCGAAGGTCTCCGCCAGGCCCAGCAGCACGCCGCCGAGCATCGCGCCCGGGATGCTGCCGATGCCGCCCAGCACCGCCGCGGTAAAGGCCTTGATGCCGGCGATAAAGCCGATAAAGGGTTGAGCTTGCCGATGGTCAGCCCGATCAGCACGCCGCCCACCGCCGCCAGCATCGCACCCAGCACGAAGGTGAAGGAAATCACCTTGTTGGTGTCGATACCCAGCAGGTTGGCCATGCGCATGTCTTCGGCGCAGGCGCGGCAGGCACGGCCCATGCGCGAACGGCCGATAAACAGCGTCAGCGCGATCATCAGCAGCAGCGTCACGCCGACGATCAGCAGGCGCGAGTACGGCACCGTCACGGTGAAGTCACTGCCCATCTGAAACTCGATGGCGCCCGAGATCAGCACCGGCACGGACACGTCGCGCGCGCCCTGCCCGATCTGGACATAGTTCTGCAGGAAGATCGACATGCCGATGGCTGAGATCAGCGGCACCAGCCGCGGTCCGCCCCGCAAGGGCCGGTATGCCACCCGCTCGACCGCATAGCCGTAGACCCCGGTGACCAGCACCGAGACCAGCAAGGCGGCGCCCAGCACCAGCGGCAGGGGATAGCCTGCCTGGGCGCCGATCGCGGTGAGCGTGACCAGGCCGACATAGGCGCCGATCATGTAAATCTCGCCGTGCGCGAAATTGATCATGCCGATGATGCCGTAGACCATTGTGTAGCCGATGGCGATCAGCGCATAGATCGCACCCAGCGTCAGGCCATTGACCAGCTGCTGGGTGAACTGTGGAAGGAATTCATTCATTGGGGAAGCCTCAGGAACTTGAAGCCCGATACCAACACGCCCCGCCCGGGATGCGGGCGAGGCGTGTGCGGGAAGAAGCGCCGGCTTAGTTGGCGGCGGTCTTGCTGGCGTCCTTGTGCCAGGTGTAGACCACGAACTTGAAGGACTTCAGGTCGCCCTTGTCGTCGTACTCGACCTTGCCGATCGGGGTCGTAAAGGCGTTCTTGTGCATGTACGCCGCAACCTTGGCCGGGTCGGTGCTCTTGGCACCGGCAATGGCGTCGCCGATGATCTTGACGGCGGCATAGGCCGGCATCTGGAACGGACCGTTCGCGTCACGCTTCTTGTCGGCAAAGGCCTTCACCAGCGCGGCGTTGGCCGGATCGGCCGAGAAGTCGGCCGGCAGCGTCACCAGCATACCCTCCGAGGACGGGCCGGCAATCGCCGTCACATCCTTGTTGCCCACGCCCTCGGGACCCATGAAGGCGGCCTTCACGCCCTGCTCGCGCGCCTGGCGCAGCAGCAGGCCCATTTCCGGGTGGTAGCCGCCGAAATAGACAAAGTCCACGCCCTGCGACTTGAGCTTGGTAATGACGGCGGAGTAGTCCGAATCGCCGGCGTTGATGCCTTCGAACACGGCCACCGGGATCTTGGCGGCTTCCAGGTCCTTCTTCACCGAGCTGGCAATGCCCTGGCCATACGACTGCTTGTCGTGCAGCACCGCAACCTTCTTCGGCTTGACCTTGCTGATGATGTACTGGGCAGCGGCCGGGCCCTGCTGGTCGTCGCGGCCAATGGTGCGGAAGATGAACTTGCGCTTCTTGGTCTCGGTCAGCTGCGGCGCGGTGGCCGACGGCGTCACCATCACGATGCCTTCGTTCTCGTAGATGTCCGAAGCCGGGATGGTCGAACCCGAGCAGACGTGGCCGATCACGTACTTGATGTTCTGGCTGACGATCTTGTTGGCAACCGCCACGGCCTGCTTCGGCTCGCAGGCGTCGTCCATCATCACCACTTCGAACTTGTTGCCGCCGGCGCCGCCAGCTGCGTTGATCTGTTCGATGGCGGTCAGCGCACCGGCCTTGACCATGTCGCCATACTGCGCCACCGAGCCACTCATCGGGCCGGCAAGGGCGATCTTCACGGTTTCGGCGTTGGCAGCGACGCCAAAGGTGGCCAGCATGGTGGCCAGCGAGATGGACGTAAGACGGGACAGCGTCATCAGGAGCTCCTCGATTTATGTTTGGGTCAACCGGGCAGAAACGGTGTGACCTGCGCAATCGAACAACACCCGCGGACTACGAATAAAGACGCCCGAGACGCGGAAGACAGGCCTGCAGGAAGAGACAGCGTATGCGGGGCCCGGCATGTGTCAGTCCCACTGAGGTATGGGGACCAAGGTTCGGAAAGACAACGTTTGATGCGTTCTCTATTGCGCAAGCGATTCGCCTGCCCCGCTTGCCGCACCACATGCCGGAAGGGTGGCCCGGCTGCCGTCGGCAAAGCAGCCCGCATTATAGGGTCAAATTTCCTGCCGGACGCGAAAATCGCACAATATATGCCAGACTAGATGGACAGACGGCGGCACGATTGCCCACAAATTGCTTTTATCACCACTTTTGTGCACTGCAGCAGGGATTGGTGTAGGAAGCACTTTCCTGGCGGGCGGGATGGCGGGAACGCCGCAACAATCGAGGCCGATCCGGAGTCAGGCAGAGAGAGATTCGGGCCATAAGCCTGCGAGACATCGAGCGCGCGCCCAAACAAAAAAACGCCCCGGAAAACCGGGGCGTCTCTCTTACCGCATCAAAGCGGCCAGACCAAACCCAACCGCTTACCGCTTGGCCACATCCGGCACATTGCGGGTAGCTGCGCCAACAAACAACTGACGCGGACGACCAATCTTGTATTCCGGATCGGTAATCATCTCTTCCCACTGCGAGATCCAGCCCGGGGTACGGGCCAGCGCGAAGATGCAGGTGAACAGCGACGTCGGGATACCCAGCGCGCGCTGGACAATGCCAGAGTAGAAGTCGACGTTCGGGTACAGCTTGCGGCTGACGAAGTACTCGTCTTCCAGGGCGATCTTTTCCAGCTCCATGGCCAGCTTGAACAGCGGGTCGTTGTGCAGGCCCAGCTCTTCCAGCACTTCATGGCAGGTTTCGCGCATCAGCTTGGCACGCGGATCGTAGTTCTTGTACACGCGGTGGCCAAAGCCCATCAGGCGCACGCCCGAGTTCTTGTCCTTGACCTGCTTGATGAACTCGCCGATGTTGTCGACGCTGCCGATCTCTTCCAGCATCTTCAGCGCGGCTTCGTTGGCGCCGCCGTGGGCCGGACCCCACAGGCAGGCCACGCCGGCGGCGATGGCGGCGAAGGGGTTCGTGCCCGACGAACCGGCCAGGCGCACGGTCGAGGTCGACGCGTTCTGCTCGTGGTCGGCGTGCAGGATGAAGATGCGGTCCAGCGCGCGCTCCAGCACCGGGTTGACGGTGTACGGGGCGCACGGCGTGCCGAACAGCATGCGCAGGAAGTTGCCCGAGTAGGACAGGTCGTTCTGCGGATAGATGTACGGCTGACCGATGTTGTACTTGTACGCCATCGCGACCATGGTCGGCATCTTGGCGATCAGGCGGATGGCCGAGATCTCGCGCTGGTGCGGATCGTCGATGTCCATCGCGTCGTGATAGAACGCGCTCATGGCACCCACCAGGCCGGTCAGCACGGCCATCGGGTGCGCATCGCGGCGGAAACCGCGCATGAAGAACTGCAGCTGCTCGTGAACCATGGTGTGGTTCATGACGTGGCCAACGAATTCTTCCTTCTGCTTGGCGTTGGGCAGCTCGCCCTTGAGCAGCAGGTAGCAGGTTTCGAGATGGTCGCACTTCTGCGCCAGCTGCTCGATCGGGTAGCCGCGGTACAGCAGCTCGCCCTTGTCGCCGTCGATGTAGGTGATCTTCGAATTGCACGAAGCCGTCGACATGAAACCGGGGTCGTAGGTGAACTTACCGGTTTGTCCGTACAGCTTGCGAATGTCGATCACGTCCGGGCCAACGGTGCCCGTATAAATCGGCAGCTCAACGCTGGGGGAACCATCGGAGAACGATAGCGTGGCTTTCACATCGGACGGCGTCATGTCGGATCCTTCAAATGCTGTGAATAATAATGTTGACCAAAACTCAGACCGTACGCAGCAGGGTGATCACTCGCTGCATCGGGGGCGTGTCGAGCTCACCGTCCAGTTCCTTGCGCGCAAGGAGCAGGTCCATCAACTCGTTGTCGCTGAGTTCGAACAGCGTGCTCAGCGAAGCCACGTCCTCGTCGGACAGGCTCTCCTCGTAACGGTTGAAAAAACGTTCGACGATGATGTCGTTCTCCAGAAGGCCGCGGCGGGCGCGCCAGCGCAGGCGGGCGCGCTTGTGCGGATCGGCCTGATGGGAGAAAGTGGTGGCAGGACTCTCAGTCATGGCTTCCTACTTCCGGCGCGTCAACCTGTATAGCCGCACAGGCTGACGCACCGCTTACTACTGGGACAGCCGCCGGATCAGACCGCGCGGCGGACCATCAGCTCCTTGATCTTGCCGATGGCCTTGGTCGGGTTCAGACCCTTGGGGCACACATCGACGCAGTTCATGATGCTGTGGCAACGGAACAGGCGGTACGGGTCGTTCAGGTTGTCCAGACGCTCGCTGGTGGCCTGGTCGCGGCTGTCCGCGATGAAGCGGTACGCCTGCAGCAGGCCGGCGGGGCCGACGAACTTGTCCGGGTTCCACCAGAACGACGGACACGACGTCGAGCAGCTGGCGCAGAGAATGCACTCATACAGGCCGTCCAGCTCGTCACGCTCTTCCGGCGACTGCAGGCGCTCTTTCTCGGGCGGCGGCTCGTCGTTGATCAGGAACGGCTTGATCGAGTTGTACTGCTTGAAGAAGTTCGTCATGTCGACGATCAGGTCGCGCACCACCGGCAGGCCGGGCAGCGGACGCAGCACGATGCGGTCCGGCAGCTCGCGCATATTGGTCAGGCAGGCCAGGCCGTTCTTGCCGTTGATGTTCATCGCGTCCGAGCCGCACACGCCTTCACGGCACGAACGGCGGAACGAGATGGTCTCGTCCAGCTTCTTCAGCTTGACCAGCGCGTCCAGCAGCATGCGCTCGTGACCGTCCAGCTCGACCTCATAGGTCTGCATGCGCGGTGCCGCATCCTTGTCCGGATCGTAGCGGTAGACTTCGAAAATACGCTTCATTTCTGTGGGTCCTGTTGTCTCTACGATGCGGTGCTCAGAAGGTACGGGCCTTCGGCGGCACGCTTTCCACCGTCAGCGGTTCCATCTTCACCGGCTTGTAGTCGAGGCGGTTGCCTTCGCTGTAGAACAGCGTGTGCTTGAGCCAGTTCTGGTCGTCGCGATTCGGGAAGTCGCTGTGCGCGTGGGCGCCGCGCGATTCCTTGCGGGCCGCCGCCGAGATCATGGTGGCCTTGGCCACTTCCACCAGGTTGGCCACTTCCAGGGCTTCCACCAGCGCGGTGTTGAAGACCTTGGACTTGTCCTTCAGGTGGATGTCGTTGGCGCGCTCGGACACTTCCAGGATGCGCTCGACGCCTTCGTCCATCAGCTTCTGCGTACGGAACACGCCGGCATGCGACTGCATGTTCTTGCGGATGTCGTTGGCGACATCCTGCGTGTATTCACCCGAGCTCGTGCCTTGCAGCTTGGCCAGGCGCGACATCGCCAGGTCGGCGGCATCTGCCGGCAACGGCTTGTGTTCCTTCTGCTTCAGGTTCTGCGCGATGATGTGGTTGCCGGCAGCACGGCCGAACACCACCAGGTCGAGCAGCGAGTTGGTGCCCAGGCGGTTGGCGCCGTGCACCGACACGCACGAGCATTCGCCGATCGCGTAGAAACCGTTCAGGACTTCGTTCGGGTTGCCGTTCTTCGGCACCACGACCTGGCCGTGATAGTTGGTCGGGATACCGCCCATCTGGTAGTGGATGGTCGGGACCACCGGGATCGGTTCCTTGATCGCGTCGACGTTGGCGAACTTCATGCCGATTTCGCGGATCGACGGCAGGCGCTTCATGATGGTCTCGGCACCGACGTGGGTCAGGTCGAGCAGCACGTAGTCGCCGTTCGGGCCGCAGCCGCGGCCTTCCTTGATTTCCTGGTCCATCGAGCGCGAGACGAAGTCACGCGGCGCCAGGTCCTTCAGGGTCGGGGCATAGCGCTCCATGAAGCGCTCGCCGTCCTTGTTGCGCAGGATACCGCCTTCGCCGCGCACGCCTTCGGTGATCAGCACGCCCGCGCCGGCCACGCCGGTCGGGTGGAACTGCCAGAACTCCATGTCTTCCAGCGGCACGCCAGCGCGCGCCGCCATGCCCAGGCCGTCACCGGTGTTGATGAAGGCGTTGGTGGAAGCGGCATAGATACGGCCGGCACCGCCGGTCGCGAACAGCGTGGTCTTGGCCTCGAGG
Organism: Cupriavidus sp. UYPR2.512; assembly: GCF_000379565.1. Taxonomy (NCBI): domain Bacteria; kingdom Pseudomonadati; phylum Pseudomonadota; class Betaproteobacteria; order Burkholderiales; family Burkholderiaceae; genus Cupriavidus; species Cupriavidus sp. UYPR2.512. Next base: position 411,830 of record NZ_KB902853.1, read on the forward strand.
ATGTAGACCTCGCCGGTTTCCATTTCCAGCGCGGTCACGCCCAGCACGTCGCCGTCCTGGTCGCGGATCAGATCCAGCGCCATCCATTCGACAAAGAAGTGGGTCTTGGCGCGCACGTTGCGCTGGTACAGCGTGTGCAGCAGCGCGTGGCCGGTACGGTCAGCCGCGGCGCAGGCGCGCTGCACGGGCTTTTCACCGTAGTTGGCGGTGTGGCCGCCGAACGGACGCTGGTAGATGGTGCCGTCGGGGTTGCGGTCGAACGGCATGCCGAAGTGTTCGAGCTCGTACACGACCTTCGGGGCTTCACGGCACATGAACTCGATCGCGTCCTGGTCACCCAGCCAGTCCGAGCCCTTGATGGTGTCGTAGAAGTGGTAGTGCCAGTTGTCTTCGCTCATGTTCCCCAGCGAAGCGCCGATGCCGCCCTGTGCCGCCACCGTATGCGAGCGCGTCGGGAACACCTTGGACAGCACGGCCACGTTCAGGCCGGCTTCCGCGAGCTGGAGGGATGCGCGCATCCCGGCGCCGCCAGCACCGACGATGACCACGTCGAAACGTCGACGCGGCAATCCAGTCTTGACTGCGACCATTTATTACACCCTCCAGAGAATCTGAGCAGCGTAGCCCGCGCAACCGACGAGCCACAGAATCGTAAGAACTTGCAGCACGAGGCGCACGGCCATCGGACGCACATAGTCCATCCAGATGTCGCGCACGCCGATCCAGGCGTGATACAGCAGCGACAGGATGGTCAGGAACGTGATGATCTTCATCCACTGGCTGGAGAAGAGCCCTGCCCACGCTTCATACGAAGCGCCGTTCGACAGCAGGAAGGCAATGGCCAGGACCACGGTGAAGACCACCATGATCACGGCCGTGACGCGTTGCGCCAGCCAGTCTTTCAGGCCGTAGTGCGCACCGACGACAAGACGCTTGGGACCGATATTGTTATTTGCCACCTTGATTCTCCTCAGAACAGGCCGAACAGCTTCAGGCCGAAAATCAGGGTAAGCAGCAGGCTCACAACCAGCACGCCAATGGCAGACTTGGCCGAGGCCGGCTTGGAAACGCCGACGTGCACATCCAGCAGCAGGAAACGGATACCCGCGCAGAAGTGATGCAGATAACCCCAGATCAGGACCAGCAGAACCAGCTTGACGAAGCCGCCGGACAGAAGCGCCGAGAACTTTGCGAAGCTCAGTTCCGAAGTGATGCTCTGCTCAAACAGATACAGGACGAAGGGAAGGAGGAGGAACATCAGCGCACCGCTTACGCGATGCAGGATGGATACCTTGCCGGCCCAGGGCAACCGATAGCGCGCAATCTGCGCGATACCGATATTCCGGTACTCCGGCCTGGCTTGTTTGACGGCTTCAGCCATGCGAGACCCCATTTGCGGTAAACAAAAAACGAAACTGCCATTGCCCTGCATGCAACGGGATGCATTAGGGCAAATCCATGAGATTTTAGCGCCTTTGTTGCGCGCTGCACCAATAATTTTCAGCTATCAGGTACCAACAGGTGCCGCCCGACAATCGCACACTCATCACATCCGGCGGTAATCGGGTGCAACATTCACCCGCGCTGCGCAACAGCCCGCACCGTCATGACGAAAGCCACAATAATCAACGCATCATGCCATGCGCCGGCGTCAGCTCAGGTCGTTCTGGTAATAGTGCCGCGCCGTCACGTACAGTCCGCGGCGCACTTCGACGGGGCGGTCGCCATAGGTGTACGACACCCGCTCGACTGACAGCAGCGGTGAGCCTATCGGGACAGACAGCAACTCGGCAGCCGTTTCATCGGCGGGCACGGCGCGGATCTTCTCCGAGGCACGGATCATGCGCGTGCCGAACTCGGCCTCGAATAATGCATACATGGGGCCCTTCCACTCGGTCAGCTTTTCAGCGGTGAGACCCTTGAAGTTGGCGCCGAGCAGCCAGATTTCGTCCAGCACGGTCGACTCGCCCGAGAAATTCAGCACGCGGCGGATCTGCACCACGCTGTCGCCGGTGCGGATATCGAGCAGCCGGGCAATTTCGGCGGGGGCGCGCAGGCGCTTGCATTCCAGCACGCGGCTGGCGCCATAATGGGGTTCGCCTTCGTCAGGGACGAGGCGCAGGAAGCGGAACTTGACCACGTCTTCATGGTGCGTGGTCACGAAGGTGCCCTTGCCCTGCCGGCGCGCCACCAGGTTCTCGGCGGCGAGTTCGTCGATGGCCTTGCGCACCGTGCCCTGGCTGACCTTGTAGCGGGAGGCCAGCTCCATTTCGCTGGGGATCATCTCGCCGGGCTTCCATTCGCCGGATTGCAGGCTGCGCGTGATCAGCGCCTTGATCTGCTGGTAGAGCGGGCTGAAGGTAGGAGACGGCACGGACTGCAGACCAGAGGCGGGGCCAGATTGCGGGGCCGCCTGCGGCACAGGCGCGGGCGGCGAAGAAGGCGGCTGCGCCCCGGCGCCAGGCGTGGCGGCGCCAGATTCCGGCGCGCCGGGTGCGGCTGCGCCAGTCAGGGACGTAGGCAGGGAGGACATAGCGGGATTTCACCACAAAAGGGCAAGAGACGTCCAGCCTTACGTTAATTGTCTTATGTCTTATATAAGACATATGAATTGACATCACAGGGGGCCCGGCCTACACTCGCGCTGGTCCACGCCCGCGATGGCCCGCCCAGGCCCGCCAGCAGCAGCCAGGATACCGGAATGTATCGACCTGGCAGCGCTCCGGTCTGGAAATGGCGCCACGCTTCGCAGTAGACTAACGCTTTGTTGCATCACCATGACCCGTTGTGGCTCTCCCTCACCGGTTCCGCCCCGTGGCCCCGCCACCAGGTTCCGGCGGACGGCCGCTCCCCGCTGTGGCGACAACCAGCACCCGGTGACCCGCCGCGCCCCGTGTTACGGCAACGGCATGCCACCGACCGGCTTCCCCCCTTCTATCGTTTGGAGATTTACTCATGGCTAAAGCCCCAATGCGCGTCGCAGTGACCGGCGCCGCTGGCCAGATCGGCTACTCCCTGCTGTTCCGCATCGCCAATGGCGACATGCTGGGCAAAGACCAGCCGGTCATCCTCCAACTGCTCGACCTCCCGCAAGCCCAGCAAGCCGTCAAGGGCGTGGTGATGGAACTGGAAGACTGCGCGTTCCCGCTGCTGGCCGGCGTGGTCATCACCGATGACCCCAAGGTTGCCTTCAAGGACGCCGACGTGGCCCTGCTGGTTGGCGCCCGTCCGCGCAGCAAGGGCATGGAGCGCAAGGACCTGCTCGAAGCCAACGCCCAGATCTTCACCGTGCAGGGCAAGGCGCTGGACGAAGTCGCCAGCCGCAACGTCAAGGTGCTGGTGGTCGGCAACCCGGCCAACACCAACGCCTACATCGCCATGAAGTCGGCACCGAACCTGCCGCGCGAGAACTTCACCGCGATGCTGCGCCTGGACCACAACCGCGCCCTGTCGCAGATTGCCGCCAAGACCGGCAAGCCGGTGTCGTCGATCGAGAAGATGTTCGTGTGGGGCAACCACAGCCCGACCATGTACGCCGACTACCGTTACGCGACCGTCGACGGCAAGAGCGTCAAGGACATGATCAACGACCCGGTGTGGAACAACGACGTGTTCCTGCCGACCGTCGGCAAGCGTGGCGCCGCCATCATCGAGGCCCGTGGCCTGTCGTCGGCCGCTTCGGCTGCCAATGCCGCCATCGACCACGTGCATGACTGGGTACTGGGCAGCAACGGCCGCGTCGTCACCATGGGCATCCCGTCGAACGGCGAGTACGGCATCCCCGCCGACACCATGTTCGGCTACCCGGTGACCACCGCCAACGGCAAGTACGAGATCGTCAAGGGTCTGGAGATCGACGCCTACAGCCAGGAAAAGATCAACATCACCCTGAAGGAGCTGGAAGAAGAGAAGGCCGGCGTGCAGCACCTGCTGGGCTGATCCTCCGATCGCTCGAGGAAAGACCGGGGTTCCGCAACGATTCACGAATCAGCGCGGACCCCGGTTTTTTCATATTCAGGGGCTACGATGGCCCCTGCTCTCCCCCGTCAACCCAAACCGATCCGAATCAACGTGCATCCTTCCGAGGTCTTGTTCCAGGGCGAAGCCATCCCGGTCCAGCTGCCGGTGTGTGACCACTACGCGGGCAGCGAAAAGCTGATGCGCAAATCGCTTGCCCTGCAACAAGAGCTTGGCCCCGTCTTCGACATCACCTTCGACTGCGAGGACGGCGCCGCCGTCGGCCATGAGCGCGAGCATGCCGAGCTGTGCGCGCAGCTGGTCAACAGCCCGCTCAATGCCCACAACCGCGTCGGGGTGCGCATCCATGACCCGGCCCACCCGAGCTGGCGCGAGGACGTCGACGTGCTGGTGCGCGCCGCCGGCGCGCGCCTGGCCTATGTGGTGGTGCCCAAGGTCACCGACGTGGTCGAGGTCGCGCGCGTGACCGATCACGTCAACCAGGTGGCGCGCAACGCCGGCATCGCCCGGCATATCCCGATCCATGTGCTGGTCGAGACCCACGCCGCGCTGGAACAGGCCTTCGATATTGCCGCGCTGGTGCAGGTGGAATGCCTGAGCTTCGGCCTGATGGACTTTGTCTCGGCCCACCATGGCGCCATCCCGGGCGAAGCCATGCGCTCGCCGCAGCAGTTCGAACACCCGCTGATCCGCCGCGCCATGCTGGAGATTTCCGCCGCCTGCCACCGCCACGGCAAGGTGCCGTCGCACAACGTCAGCACCGACGTGCAGGCGCCGCAGCGCGCCGGCGACGATGCGCTGCGCGCGCGCAGCGAGTTCGGCTACCTGCGCAAGTGGAGCATCCATCCGGGCCAGATCGCGCCGATCGTGGCGGCGTTCCGCCCGGGTGCCGAAGAAATCGGCGCGGCCAGCCAGATCCTGCTGGCGGCGCACGAGAACAACTGGGCGCCGATCCGCCACGACGGCCAGTTGCACGACCGCGCCAGCTACCGCTACTACTGGTCGCTGCTGCAGCGCGCGCAGGCCACCGGCACGCCGCTGCCGGCCAATGTGGAAGCGCTGTTCTTCGCCTGAAGCCGATACCCATACCAAAAACCAGTCAGGGCAGCGCCCAGGGAGACACGGATGTCCGCCTCGAAGTTCGCCGCACCCGCCGCAGCAGCCGACGCCACGGCCAGCGAGCCGGCCGCACTCCGGGTCAAGAAATCCGTCGCCCTGTCGGGCGTGACCGCCGGCAACACCGCGCTGTGCACCGTCGGCCGCACCGGCAACGACCTGCACTACCGCGGCTACGACATCCTCGACATCGCCGAGACCTGCGAGTTCGAGGAAATCGCCCACCTGCTGGTGCACGGCAAGCTGCCGACCAAATCCGAACTGGCCGCCTACAAGGCCA